>SVMK01000033.1 GCA_015067465.1 Oscillospiraceae bacterium | reverse complement strand
AACCCACGCCGGAGCCTACTCCCGAACCTACGCCGGAGCCTACTCCCGAACCCACACCGGAGCCTACTCCCGAACCTACTCCGACGCCCACACCTGCACCGGACGGAGGCGAGAGCCTGTTTCCGGATGTGCCGGCCGGCAAGTGGTTTGCACCTTACGTCAATGAACTGGCGGGAGCGGGCGTTGTCAACGGCTATCCGGACGGAAGCTTCGGCCCGGAAAGAACGGTTACATGGGGCGAAGCGCTCAAGCTGATCGTGCTTGCTTCCGGCTTTGCCGAGCAGGAACCGCCCGAAGCGGACGAGGACGAGGAGAAAAAGCCGCACTGGGCCGCCGGATATTTCAACTATGCCATGAAAAAGGGCTATCTCAAGGGCAGCGTGAATCAGGATCTGGACGAGCCGATCACCCGCAATGAGATTGCCGACCTCACCGCGGCTGCGATGGAGCTGAATCTCTACGGCGGCACGGACTCTCCGTATGCCGATTCGCGGCGCGCCTCGGTTGTTGCGCTTTACGCGGCAGGCATTATGGAGGGCAGCATTGAGGGCGGAAACCGCTACTTCAAAGGCGGCGATCCGATCAGCCGCGCGGAAATCTGCGCCGTGCTCACGCGCGTGATGCGCTATGTGAGCGAAAACTTTGTTTTTGTAGGCTACACCCGTGTGCCGATTGATTTTGATCTGAAATTCAACAGCTACGACCTGACCGCTTTCCGCACCGACGAGCGCGGCCGTGTTTACTATGACGGCGAAGACTGCACCCCGCGCTACGGCATCGACGTCAGCTATCATCAGGGCAATATTGACTGGGAGCGTGTTGCAGCCGACGGCATCGACTTTGCAATGATCCGCTGCGGCTACCGCGGCTACGGAAAAGGCACGCTCAACGAGGACGAATGTTTCCGCGCCAATATCGAAGGTGCGCTGGCAGCCGGGTTGGATGTTGGGGTTTATTTCTTCTCGCAGGCGCTGAACGAGGAAGAGGCGCTTGAAGAGGCGGAATACACGCTGGAACTCATCCGCGATTACGACATCACCTTCCCCGTGGTGTTTGACTGGGAACAGATGCAGGTGTCCGGCTCGCGCACTTACACGCCGGACTGGCGTGCGGTGGAGCGATGCACGGTGGCCTACTGCGATGCGATTGCCGAAGCGGGCTACACGCCGATGACCTATTTCAACCTGTCCATGGCGTATCTCAAGCTGGATCTTTCCGTTTATCAAGAGTACGCGCAATGGTTTGCCTACTATCATGAGCCGCCGTATTACGTTTACGACTATCAGATGTGGCAATACGGTTCCACCGGCAGCGTTGCCGGCGTGAAAGGCCCCTGCGACATGAACATAGCGTTTGTGGATTTTGCCGCGGAAAACTGAAGCGGCAAGCGAAAAAGGAATGGAGAAGCCGTTCTCCATTCCTTTTTGATTTTCTTTTCGTGCTTCAGCTCCGCCGCATGGCAACCACAAGCTCTGTGCCGGGATAGTAGCATTGCAGAATTTCGGCATAGTCCGCCCCGGATTGTGCCATAAGGTTTGCCCCGTGCTGACTCATGCCAAGGCCGTGGCCGTAGCCGCGCACGGAAAAGACAAAGCACCCGTCGCGCAGCGTCAGAGTGAAATCCGTGGAGCGCAGGGAAAACAGCTGCCGCAGCGCAAGGCCGCTGAGCGTCTGTCCGCCGATTGTCATGCTCTCAACGCGCCCGGAGCGGGTGAGCTGCGTTTGCCCAAGCCATGTTTCCGCGGCGCCCGAGAGTGCCGCCTCGGGACAAACCGACAGGATGGAGGTGCGAAAATCCTCCGGAGCCACTTCCACGGTGGTGATGAGATTGCGTACGTTGCTGCCGAGCTCCGGCGTGCCGACGCTGACGAGATAGGCTTTGTCCATGCCGAGTGCCGCGCCGAACTCCGTTGTGCCGGCGGAGGCGGCGTGAAACACGGTCAGCGCCGGTTCGGACTGCCAGACGAGATACTGCCCGTCCGTTTCGCGAACGGCGGCACAGATTTTTTCGTAGTATGCGTCGAAGTCTGCGCCCCAGCTGTCGCGCAGCGACTGCAGGTCGGTGCGTGCGGTGCAGCAGGCGGAAGAAGTGCAAACGTCTGCGTCCGGATGTGCGCTTTTGCGCTCTGACTGCCAGTAAAGCGCATAGCTGCGCAGCGCAACGGCCTGTGCCTTGAGCGCGGCGGAATCAAACGAAGCGGGCATTTCCGCGGCGAGTGCGAGCGGAAGATACTCCGCCATGCTGATTTCGTCGATGCCTGCGTCCGACAGGAGCGAAACCGAAATTGCGGCATCAGCCAGCAGCTGCGCCGGGGGAGGATCAGCGGGCGCGGGCGTGCCGGCGCTTGTCGGAACTGGCTTGTCCGGCACCGGAGCGGCTGCGGAAGAGCCGGGGACGGAGAGCAGCGGCGGCAGGGCAAAGGCGAGGAACACAACAAAGACGGAAAACAGAATTGTTCGCTTCATGGCGGCAACCTCCAAACATCACTTGACGGAAGATATTTCGCGGTATAAAATGCTGTCTGTAATATTTTTATTTGGTAGGAAATTACATTATGCAAAAAACAGCCATTCACATTACGGTCACCACGCTGGTTATCAGCGTGTTTGGCGGATTTCTGCACTGGCTGCAGATGATGAACGCCATTGAAAAGGATACCGGCCTTGCCGTTCCCGGTTCGCTCACGAGCATCGTTTATCTGATCTATTCCGTTGTGGCGATTGCGGCGCTTTGCGTTATCGTGCTCGTATGGATGCGGCAATGCAGCGGCAGCGCGGATTCCGACCCTGCGCTGAAAACCTCCGGCGCGGTTACGGTGGTTCTCGGTTGGCTGATCTGTGCGTGCATCACGGGTGCGTCCTGCTACCTGATGTTTTCCCTGCAGGAAGTGCGTTATGTGATGTTTCAGCGCATCTTCGGCGCGTTCGGTGTGGTTGCAGGTCTGTGTGTGCCGTGCTTGAACATCCGGCGCGACGATGACAGTCTGCGCACGTTTGCCCGTCCGGCAGCCGCCGTGCTCACGCTCTTTTTCTGCTTCTGGCTGGTATTTTTCTACAAAACCGTGTCTTCGGAAAACCCGGTTGTGCTCACCTACGCGGTGGAAACGCTGGCAATCGCCAGCGCTGCGGTCGGCATGTATTATATTGCGGCGTTTTATTTCGGCGTTGGAAAAAAGAACCGCGCCCTGATTGCGGTGCAGCTTGCGGCTTACTTCAATATCGGCGCACTGGCCGATGAGAAAAATGCGGTGATCAGCCTGATGCTCGGTGCAACGGCGGTGATGATGCTGATTGCGGAATATCTGATCATCCGCAATCTGAAGACGCCCGACCGCGGCGAGTAATGCGAAAATCAAAAGCAGCAAAACAGATACGAAAAGACCCGCGAAACCGATGGTTTCGCGGGTCTTTTTAGCAATTTTTGAATTATTCCACGGAAATCATGAAGTAATAAACGGGCTGACCGCCGTTGACGAGGGCAACCTCAACATCGGGGAAAGCTTCTGACACGGCGTTGTAAAGCGCCTGGGAATCGTCCTCGGTAACATCGCTGCCGTAGTAGATGGTGATGTATTCCGGGGTGTAGTTGCTGAATGTTTTGCACAGCTCGCTGTTGAGCGTTTCGGCGGAACTCCAGCTGCCGAGCAGCGCGCCGTCCATCAGACCGAGATATTCGCCTGCCTTGATCGAATGGCCGTCAAATTCGCTGTCGCGCGCGGCGTAGGTAACCTGTGCGGTGTGAACGGTCTGGATGACTTCCTCGAAGGTTTCGGCAATCTGCTCCACGGAAGCGTATGTATCCAGATTCAGCATCGCGGTGATGCCCTGCGGCACGGTTTTGGTGGGAACAACAATCACGCGTCTGGTTGCCAGCGGGATGCACTGCTCGGCAGCCATGATGATGTTTTTGTTGTTGGGGAAAACGAAAACGGTTTCGGCGGGGGTACGCTCAATGGCGCGCAGAATGTCCTCCGTGGAGGGGTTCATGGTCTGACCGCCGGTAACGATCTGGTCGCAACCGAAATCGCGGAAAACCTGCGCCAGACCGTCGCCCGCGCAAACCGCAACGAAGCCGACGGGCTTTTCGGGTGCCGCAACGGCGGGCTCGGCGTCTTCCGCAGCCTTCTTGCTCTCCACCAGCTCGTCATGCTGGGTGCGCATGTTTTCGATCTTGGCGGTTTCGAGCGTGCCGTATTTCTGCGATTCGGTCAGCGCATCGCCGGGGATGTTGGTGTGAACGTGAACTTTGAACACCTCGTCGTCTTCGGAGATAACAAGGCTGTCGCCGATGCTCTCAAGATAAGCACGCAGCGGATCAAGCGACACTTCCGGCTGCAGCTTGCGCACGATATACACCGTATCGTAAGCGAACGTGATCTCCTCGGAGGAGAATTCGCTGAAGTCGGCATGGTCGTCAAAATCGTCGTCGGATACGGTTGCAACAACGCTGCCGGAAACAACTTTGCCCTGCAGCGAGCCGAGGAACGCCTCCAGAATGGCGATATAACCCTTGCCGCCGGCGTCCACAACGCCTGCGCGGGCCAGAACGGGGTTCTGCTCCACGGTTTTTTCCAGTGCATCGCGGCCTGCGTTCAATGCCAGTTCCAGCATCAGCTCAATGCTGCCGCCGGATTTGGCGCACTTCACAGCCGCGTCGGTTGCCAGACGGGAAACGGTGAGGATGGTGCCTTCTGCGGGTTTCATAACGGCCTTGTAGGCCGCGTCCACACCGTCACGCATGGCGGCTGCCAGCTCGGGAGCCGCAGCCTCGCTCTTGCCCTTGAGGCCCTTGGCGATGCCGCGGAACAGAAGGGAGAGAATAACGCCGGAATTGCCTCGCGCACCGCGCAGCATGGCGGAGGCCGCCTTGTCTGCAACGACGGAAAGCTCCGCGTTGTTCAGCTTGCGAATTTCGGTTGCTGCCGTGGAAACGGTCAGCGTCATGTTGGTGCCGGTGTCACCGTCGGGAACGGGGAACACGTTGAGCTCGTTGATTGCCTGCTTGTTTGACTCAAGCGCTTCGTATGCGCACAGAACCATTTCGGCAAACTGTGCGCCGTTAATCATGTCTTTCAAATGAGTTTACCTCCGCTTGCCTGCCCTGCCGCACGCTGCGCGCCGATCAGAGGGCATTTCGTAATCCGCCGTCAGCCGGCGATGATGGAGTCCACATAAACGTCCACAGATCTTACGGGAACGCCGGTGGCCTCGCTGACCTTGTAGCTGACCTCGTGGATGATGCTTCCGACGAGTACAGAGATATTCAGACCGTAATCTACGGCAATATGCAGTGCGATGGAAACCGCACCTTCTTCGTGGAAGGTGACGGAAACGCCCTTCGACATGGATTCACGGCGAAGAAGCTGATAAAGTCCGTTCTCTTTGGCTTTGCCAACCATGCCCTTCACGCCGAAGCACTTGGTGGCAGCATCGCCGGCGATGTTGGTAAACACTTCGCTGGAGATGGTGACGGAGCCACTGTTGTTTAAGATTCTGACCATATGGAACGTCTCCTCCTTCGGGTTGAAAATCAAATAAGCAACATTGAATATAAATTATATTACATTTTACCGAAAAAGACAAGATAAATTTATGAACACCCCAGCCGCGTATCGCATACTTATGCATTATGACCACAATCTTACGAAATTCTGGTTTCATATTTATTTCCACAGCCGCGAAAATGCGTGGTATAATATAAATTGCACAAAAACAGTGCTCAAATATTGTGAAATACGCAGACATTTCAAACGTTACATACGTTATACGGCGAAAAAAGGAGGAAATAATATATGGCAGCAATATACAAAACGATGGATGGCAACACCGCTGCAGCGCATGTTTCGTATGCGTTTACGGAGGTGGCGGGGATTTATCCCATCACGCCCTCCAGCCCGATGGCGGATTGCGTTGACCGCTGGGCGGCGGAGGGACGGAAAAATATTTTCGGGCATCCGGTTCGCGTGATGGAGATGCAGTCCGAGGGCGGCGCCGCCGGCACGGTGCACGGCGCACTCAGCACCGGCGCACTCACAACAACCTACACGGCCTCGCAGGGCCTGCTGCTGATGCTGCCGAATATGTATAAAATTGCAGGCGAACTGCTGCCGGCGGTGTTTCATGTGTCTGCCCGCGCGGTGGCAACCCATGCGCTGAGCATTTTCGGCGACCACTCCGATGTTTACGCCTGCCGACAGACGGGCTTTGCCATGCTCTGCGAGAATAATCCGCAGGAGGTTATGGATCTTTCGCCTGTGGCGCACATTGCCGCACTGCGTGGCAGCGTTCCGTTTATCAATTTCTTCGACGGATTCCGCACCAGCCACGAACTGCAGAAACTGCGTGTTTGGGATTACGGCGAACTTGCCGGGATGCTCGACCGCGACGCCCTGCGCCGCTTCCGCGCGCGGGCGCTCAATCCGGAAAATCCGCGTATGCGCGGCAGCCACGAAAACGGCGACATTTTTTTCCAGCACCGCGAGGCGGCAAACGGACACTACAATGATCTGGCGGGGATCGTGGAAGAATGCATGCATCAGATCAACGCCCTTCGCGGCACCGACTATCAGCCGTTCAATTACTGCGGCGCGCCGGATGCCGAGCGCGTGATCGTGGCGATGGGCAGCGTTTGCGACACGGCGCAGGAGGTTGTGGAGTATCTGACGGCGCGTGGCGAAAAGGTCGGATTGGTCAAGGTGCGCCTGTATCGGCCGTTTTCCGCGGAGCGCCTGCTTGCGGCAATTCCCGAAAGTGCGCGAAAAATCGCGGTGCTCGACCGCACCAAGGAGCCGGGCAGCCAGGGTGAGCCGCTGTTTACGGATGTTGCGGCAGCATTTGCCCTGGCAGGACGTGAGGCTGCGGTGTGCGGCGGACGCTACGGACTGGGCGGGAAGGATATCCCGCCGCGCAGCATTGCGGCGGTGTTTGCCGAGCTTGCCCGCGCCGTGCCGAAACGCTGCTTCACCATCGGCATCACGGACGATGTAACCGGACTGTCGCTGCCGGAACCGGAAATCCCCGACACCGCGGTGCCCGGCACCGTGCAGTGCAAATTCTGGGGACTGGGCGGCGACGGAACCGTTGGAGCGAATAAAAACTCGATTAAAATCATCGGTGACCATACAGACAAATATGTGCAGGCCTATTTTCAATATGACTCCAAAAAAACCGGCGGTGTGACGGTCAGCCATCTTCGCTTCGGCGATCGCCCGATTGCCAGCCCGTATTACATCAACAAGGCGGATTTTGTTGCCTGCCACGCACCCGGCTACATCACCCGCGGCTTTCCGATGGTGAACGACCTCAAGCCCGGCGGCGTGTTTCTCATCAACTGTCCGTGGGATTTTGCGCAGCTGGAGTCGCAGCTTCCGGGCGAAGTCAAGCGCTGCATTGCGCGAAACCGCATCCGGGTGTATACCATCAACGCGGTGGACATTGCCATGAAGCTGGGGATGGGCAAGCGTACCAACACGGTTTTGCAGGCGGCCTTTTTCGCACTGGCAAACATTTTGCCGTGCGATGAGGCGATTGCCTATATGAAGCAGGCCGCGGAGGAAAGCTATATGAAAAAGGGCGCCGACGTGGTGGAGCGCAACTGCCGCGCGATTGAAGCCGGCGCCGCGGCACTGACGGAGATTTGCGTTCCTGCGTGCTGGGCGGATGCACCCGATACGCCGATGCCCGAAATTCCCGACGCCGCCAATCCGCATTTGACGGAAATGGTGCGCAGCATTACCGCACCGGTGGAGCGCATGAACGGCGACAGCTTGCCTGTCAGCGCATTTCTCAGCCGCGCGGACGGAACGTTTGAGATCGGTGCGAGCGCCTATGCGAAAGCAGGAACTGCGGTGCAGGTGCCGGCGTGGGACGCAACGAAATGCCTGCAATGCAACAAATGCGCCTTTGTTTGCTCCCATGCGGCGATCCGCCCGTTTGCGCTCACACAGGCGGAGATGGCTGCGGCACCGGAGCAGACCGCCGCGGCGGCGGTGAAAGCCGGGCGCGGCCGCGGGGAATACAGCTATTCGCTTGCCGTTTCGCCGCTGGATTGCCTTGGCTGCGGCGTGTGTGCGGAAGTTTGCCCTGTGGGTGCGCTGGAGATGAAAAATGCGCAAACGCAGCAGGGGCAGCAGCCGGTGTGGGATTACATGGTTGCGAAAGTTTCCGAAAAGCCGGATATGCAGGATGCTTCCAGCGTAAAAGGCACACAGTTTTGCAGGCCGCTGCTGCAGTTTTCCGGCGCGTGCGCCGGCTGCGCGGAAACTGCCTATGCACGATTGATCACGCAGATGTTCGGCGAGCGCATGTATATTGCCAACGCAACCGGATGCTCGTCCATATGGGGCGGCACGGCAGCATGCTCGCCCTATGCCGCAGGAAAATCCGGCCGCGGCGTTGTATGGGCCAATTCCCTGTTTGAGGATAATGCGGAGTTCGGACTCGGCATGGCGTTGGGGCAGGAGACGCAGCGCCGCTATCTGATCGACGAAGTTCGTGCGCTTTTGGAAAGCGGCAGCGGCGACGCGGATTTTTCCGAGGCGGCACGGCACTACCTTGCCACGCTCGACCACGGCGCTGCCAACGCTGCGGCGGCGGATGCCATGCTGCCGGCATTGCAGCGCATGGCGGAATCGGGCTGCGGGGCTGCCGCCCGGCTTGTGGAAGGCAGGGCGTATCTCTCCAAAAAATCCGTGTGGATTTTCGGCGGCGACGGCTGGGCTTACGATATCGGTTTCGGCGGCTTGGATCATGTGGTGGCAAGCGGTGAGGATGTCAACATCTTCGTGTTTGACACGGAGGTGTATTCCAATACCGGCGGGCAGGCATCCAAAGCTTCCAACATGGGGCAGGTGGCGCAGTTTGCCGCAGCGGGCAAGTGCGCGGCGAAAAAGAACCTTGCGGAGATCTTGATGAGCTACGGCCATGTGTATGTGGCGCAGGTGGCAATGGGCGCCGACCCCGCGCAAACCGTGCGTGCCATTGCCGAGGCGGAGGCGTATCACGGTCCGTCCGTGATTATCGGGTATTCGCCCTGCGAAATGCATTCGATCAAAGGCGGCATGAAAAACTGTCAGAGCGAGATGAAGCGGGCGGTGGACTGCGGCTACTGGAATCTGTTTCGTTACAATCCCGCGAAAGAGCACGAACCGTTTTCGCTTGACAGCGCCGTGCCCGGAACAAGGGAACGGTATGTGGAGTTTCTGATGAATGAGGCGCGCTATTCCGTGCTGGCCCGTACCAATCCGGCGCGTGCGGAAGAACTGTTTGAAACCGCCGCCGCCGCGGCACACCGGCGATATGCACGTCTGGAGCGGCTGCGCGATTTGTGCAACGGGGTGTAAAAAGCGCGAAAAACATAAAAAAGCGGTCGCGTATCGGAAGATACACGACCGCTTTTTTTATGGCGGCATACTGCGCCCATCAGGTAGATTCGGGCAGCTCGGCAGAAGCGCCGGGTTTGGCGGAACTGATCACGCGAATCCATTTCTTGGTGAAAAAGCGCGCGGTGCAAAGCAGGCCTTTGGCGCCGTATTCCAGCTTGAGGAAGAAATAGATCCAAAAAGGCGGAAGATGCCACACAAGTGCAGCCAGTGCGCCGAGCGGCAGGGAGAGGCACCATACAAGGATGCTGTCAAACACCATGAGAAAGCGCGTATCGCCGCCGCCGCGCAGGATGCCCTTGCTGGTAACGTAGGCCAGGGTTTGGATGGGGGACATGATAACAACAAACAGGAAAAAGTCCATTGCCATTTCCACGGTGGCTTCGGAAACGCTGTAAAAGCCGATGTAGGGCCGGCGCAGCAGAAGAATGATCAGAGAAAACGCAATGCCGAAGGAAAACGACAAAACCACATAAGCGATGCCCTGACGATAGGCCTTGTCGGTGTCGCCCGCGCCGATGGTGTTGCCGATGACAACCGCACTTGCGCCGGCCATGGCGGCGTTTGTAACGGTGAGGAGTTGGTTGCCGGTTTGCACAATGGAATTGGCTGCGACAAATTCCGCGCTGATATGTCCGATGATGACAGAACCGAGCGAAATTCCAACGCCGAGGAGCGTGTCGCTGATGATTACGGGCAGGCTGAAGCGAACATACTGCCGCAGCAGCTTGCCGCCGGGCAGGAAAAAGTGGCGGCAGCGAAAGCCGAGATTTTTGTCTTTGAACGCAAAATAGCCCCAAACGGCCACAAACTCAAACGCACGCGCAATCACCGTTCCGACAGCGGCACCGACAATCTCCAGCCGCGGGAAGCCCAGCACGCCGAAGATGAATACATAGTTGAAAAACAGATTGACGAAAAATGCGATGATGGAGCAGATGAGCGGAACGCGGACATGCCCCGTGCTGCGAAGCAGATAGGTGGCGGTGGAGGACATGCCGGCCATGATAAACGTGCTGCCGATCAGGCGCATATAGCCGCGTCCGGCGGCAACAACGGCGAGATCGTTGGTGTAGCAGCGCAAAACCGCCTCGGGCCAGCAGAAACTCAGCAGGAAAAACACGGCGCTGATGCCCAGCGTGAAGCGCATGGCGATGGACGAAACGGTTTTCAGCTTGTCGTGCTCGCCGCTGCCCCAGAACTGTGAGCTCATCACAACCGCGCCGCTGCCCAGGCCCATGCAGACAAACTGAAAAATGCCGTAAAACTGATTGGCAAGCGAGGCGGCGGCAATCTGCGTTTCGCCGAACGAGCCGACCATGATGTTGTCGAGGAAGTTGATGCCGACGGTGATCAGCTGCTGGAGCATTACGGGGATCAGCAGATGAATGGTCTGGCGGTAAAAGTCTCTGTTGCGAAGTTCGGAAAAAACCACGTTTCAGCCTTCTTTCTTACGTCAAAACGATGCGAGCAGGTTTTTGGTGTAATCGTGCCGGGGGCGCTCAAAAATATCCTCCACGCTGCCCGATTCCAGAATCTGTCCGCTTTTCATCACCATCACGCGGTCGCAAATCTGGTAGATCACGTTCAGGTCGTGGGAGATGAAAAGATAGCTCAGCTCCAGGTCGCGGTGCAGCTCCAGCAGCAGGTCGAGAATCTGGGCCTGAATGGTAACATCCAGCGCGCTGACCGGCTCGTCTGCAATGATAAATCGCGGACGCTGGATGAGCGCCACGGCGATGCCGACGCGCTGGCGCTGCCCGCCGCTGAGCTCACGCGGCTTGCGGTCGGCGTATTCCGCGCCGAGACCGACGCGGTCGAGCATGTCGGCCACGCGGCGCTTTCGCTCCGCGGCATCGTATTTGCCGAAAGCGCGCAGCGGCTCTTCCACAATCCAGCCAACGGTTTTGGCGGGGTTCAGGCTGCCGTAAGGATCCTGAAACACCATTTGCGGACGGCGCGTGTAGTGGATGATCTCGCCGCTGTAGGGGATCATGTTCAAAATGGCCTTGCTGAGCGTGCTTTTGCCGCAGCCGCTCTCGCCGACCAGACCCATGATCTCGCCCTGACGGATGGAGAAGGAAACATCCTTTACCGCGTGGAAGCCCGGCTTTTTGAAAAACAGACCGGAATCGTCGAAGCGGACGTTGACATTATTCAGTTGCAATACAAGATCAGACATTCAGCGCTTCCGTTTCTCCCGCGTGGGGATGGCGGCGATCAGCCGCCGTGTATAGTCATCCTGCGGATGGTTGAAAACCTGCTCAATCTCCCCGGATTCCACGATCACACCCTTGTGGATCACGGCAACATGGGTGCAGAGTTTGCGCACCACATGGAGATCGTGGGAGATAAACAGGATGCCGAGACCGCGCATTTCGCTCAGGCGGCGCAGCAGATCAATGATCTGTGCCTGCACCGTAACATCCAGCGCGGTGGTGGGTTCGTCGGCGAGGAGCAGCTTGGGGTTGCTGATAAAAGCGGCGGCAATCATGGCGCGCTGGCGCTGACCGCCGGAGAGCTGGTGGGGGTATTTTTCATAGGTGCGCTCCGGTTCGGGCAGGTCAACCTGCTCCATCACCTCCAGCGCGAGGGCGCGTTTTTCCGCGGCGGACATGTCGGTGTGGATGCTGAGCACTTCTTCAATCTGGTGCCCAACTTTCATAAGCGGGTTGAGGCTGGTCATCGGCTCCTGAAAAATCATGCCGATCTCCCGCCCCTGAATTTTCCGCAGCTCGTCGCGCGGATATTGCAGCAGATCGCGGCCTTCAAAGAGAATTTGCCCGGAAATCTCCGCGCTGCGGCGCTGCAGCAGTCCGGCAACAGCCAGCGCGGTAACGGATTTGCCGGAGCCGGACTCGCCCACCAGCGCCATGCGTTCGCCGGCATCCATATGGAGATTGAGACCGCGCAGTACGTGGGTGGTTTCGTCGTGGTCGTGGAAGCTGAGATGCAGATTTTTGATGTCAAGCATTGTCGTGCGCCCCCAATCCGTCGGAAATGAGTCCCACGCCGAGCACCAGCAGCACAATGGTGAGGCCTGCAGAAAGGGCATACCAGGGGGCGGAGAAGAAATAGGTCTGGCTCTCGCTGAGCATGCGGCCAAGACTGGCGTCCGGCAGGAGCACGCCGATGCCGACATAGCTCATGGCGGCTTCCGCGAGCACGGCGTTGTTGAAGCCGATGGCGGCGGAACTGAGCAGAACGGGAAAAACGTTGGGCAGGATATGTACAAACATAATGCGCAGCGTGCCGACGCCCATCAGCTTTGCGTTGCGCACATAGTCCAGCTCGCGCTGGCGGGCAAACTCGCTGCGGACAACGCGGGCGAAGCTGGGGATAAACAGCAGGCTCAGCGCCAGAATGATGTTGTATTTTCCGCTGCCGAGCAGGCTGATGAGCACAAGCGCCAGCAGCATGCTGGGGAATGCGGTGATCACATCGCCGATGCGCATGAGCACCTCGTCAATCCAGCCGCCGAACCATCCGGTGAATGCGCCGATGAGCACGCCGCAGACCATTCCCGCGCCCACGGCGGAAAAAGCGATAAACAGCGTGGTTCCCGCGCCTGCAAGCACGCGGGAGAAAATATCGCGCCCGAAGTTGTCCGTGCCCAAAAGGTGCATGAGGGAGGGGGGCTGCATTTTGGCAAGGCCGTTCATTGCCTCGGGATCATAGGGCGTCCAGAAGCAGCCGACAAGCACAAGCAGAAGCATCACGCCGGTGATGCTGCAGCCGAGTATTAAATTGTGGTTGCGGTGCAGTTTCACGATGCAAAAAAACTCCTTGTGCAAATTGGACTTCAGCAATAGGCTTTGTCAACGGTGATGACGGCAAAGTGGTTGGGGTAGGTTTCCGTCAGCAGGCGGGAAAGCTCTGCGGCAACTTCGCTGTCGGAAAGGCGGAAATTAAAAGGCACAACGGCGTCGAAAATCACGTTGGTGTGCGTGGTTCCGGGCACAACGCGCAGATCGTGAACGGTGATGGCGTCATCAAGGGATTTTGCCAGCTCGGCCACCTTTTGCCGCAGCTCGTTGACAACGGCGTTGTCCGTTTCGATGGGGTCCATATGGATGGTTGCGTGGCAGTTGAATTTGTCCATAAGCTCGCGCTCTATATTGTCGATTGCGTCGTGCAGCACGAAAATGTCGCCGCTTCCGTCCACCTCGGCGTGCAGCGTGATCATCTGCCGGCCGGGGCCGTAATCGTGGACGATCAGATCGTGAACGCCGACAACCTCGCTGTGCGCGGTGACGAGCGCTTCGATGTCGCGCACAAAGTCTGCCTCCGGCGCCTGACCGAGCAGGGGGGAGAGGGTGTCCTTTGCGGCGCTGTAGCCTGCGTAGAGGATAAAAAGCGCAACGAGCATGCCCGCGTAGCCGTCCACATTGATGTGAAACAGATGGGAGATGAGCATGCTGATGAGGACCACCGCTGTGGAAATGGAGTCGCTGAGGGAGTCCGTTGCGGTGGCAACCATGGCGGAGGAGTTGATTTTTTTGCCCACGGCGCGGTTATACAGACACATATACACCTTTACCGCGATGGACACCAGCAGAATCAGCGCGGGCAGCCAGCCGGCCTCCACGGGCGAGGGGTTGAGGATTTTGGCAAAGGAGCTTTTGGCAAGCTCCACGCCCATCAGAATGATGATGGCGGCAACCACCAGACCGGAGATATACTCCATGCGGCCGTGACCGTAGGGATGGTCCGGATCGGGACGGCGGCCCGCCAGATGAAAGCCCAGAAGCGTAACAACGGAGGAACCGGCGTCGGAGAGATTGTTGAACGAGTCGGCAACAATGGCGATGGAGCCGGACAGCGTGCCGACGAAATATTTTCCCGCAAACAGGATCACATTGAGCGCAATGCCGACCAGACCGCAGAGCGTTCCGTAAGCCTGACGGACACGCGGATCGCCGACGGCGTCACGGTTTTTGATGAAAAGCTTGGAGAGCAGAGAAATCATATAAAAAGGCCTCCGGTAATTACTGATACATTTTTGCAAGACCGCCCTGCGAAGTTTCCCGATAGCTCAGGTGCAGGTCTTTTCCGGTTTCATACATGGTTTTTACAACCGTGTCAAAGGTGATTTTTCGCGATTCGGAGAGGAAGTTTGCCAGCGAGAGCGCATTAATGGCGCGCATGGCGGCAACGGCGTTGCGCTCAATGCAGGGGATCTGCACCAAGCCGCCGATGGGGTCGCAGGTTAAGCCGAGATAATGCTCCATCGCAACCTCTGCGGCGCATTCCACCTGATCAATGCCCATGCCGTGCAGTTCGGCGAGCGCTGCGGCGCACATGCTGCAGGCGGTTCCGATTTCGGCCTGACAGCCGCATTCCGCGCCGGAGATGGAGGCGTTGGTTTTGACAAGGTTTCCTATCACGCCGCCGGCGGCAAGCGCGTGGAGCACGTCCAGATCGGAAAAGCCGCGCTGCTCCTGCATATAGGAAAGCGCTGCCGGAACAACGCCGCAGGCTCCGCAGGTGGGCGCCGTGACAATGATGCCGCCGCCCGCATTTTCTTCCGCAACGGCAAAGGCGTAGGCGCATACGATGCGGTTTTCCCGCGTGGTCTGGCTCTCGTCGATGTGGCGCTGACTGTAGAGATGCTGCGCCTTGCGCTCCACATGCAGTCCGCCGGGCAGCTCGCCGCCCACGGTGAGGCCGTTGAGGATGGCCCGCTGCATGGCTGACCATACTTGCAGAAGAAAGTCCCAGATTTCGGGGCCTTCGTGCAGCTCAACATACTGCCAAAGACGCATGCGGCGGCTTTTGCAGAATTCTGCGATTTCCGCAAAGCTGCGTTCGGGATAAATGTCGGGAGATTCCGTTTCCGGCCGGGAGGGAACGCGGATGGCCCCGCCGCCGACAGAGAGCACCTCCAGAGAAGCCAGCTCCGCCCCGTTGCGCAGCGCGGTGAAGCGCATGGTGTTGGGATGGGGCAGATTTGCGGTGCTTTCGTCGAAAACGATTTCCGTCCGGTCGGCGCCGAGCGCATCGGCAACGGCGCGGTCGGTCAGGTGGCCCTTGCCCGTGCTGGCGAGCGAGCCGAACAGCGTTACGCGAAAGCTGTCGGCCTCGGGGTGTTCCTCAAGAAACAGCCGGGCTGCGGTTTCAGGACCCATGGTGTGGGAGGAACTGGGGCCGCGGCCGATGCGGTAAAGTTCGCGAAGGGATTTCATCGGTGTGTTCACCTCGTGACAAAATCTTGATGTTCCGCCGCTTTGCGAAAATAAAAACGCTTCGTGAAAAAATAACACAGCGGCAGAAGATAGAGATAGCAGGCGAAAGGCAGCGCTCGCAGTCCGGCACCGAGCATTGCCAGCGGAACGGAGCAGGAAATGCACCACGGCACCAGCGCTGCCGACGGAACAACGGAGCAGGAAAGATCGCTCATCATTTCAAGGCGGGCGCGCTCGCCGTACATAGGTTCTGCAAGTTCCGCGCAAAAAATCATGGCGATGGTCTGGTTGCAGAAAATCATGGGCGCGGCAAAGCCGAGAAGAAACATCACGGCAAAGCGCCCGATGCGTCCGCTCAGGCGCAGCAGCAGGGCCTGAGCACGGTCAAGCAGGTGCAAGCCGCGGATGATCGCGGTGCAGCCGCCGGCGCACAGCAGCAGGAGCATGGTGGGCACCATGCTGAAAAATCCGCCGCCGGACAGCACGGGTGCGAGTGCGCTATCCGGCGCATAGCCCAGCACCGCGATGCCGAGCGCCTGCAGCGGCGAAATGCGCTGCAGCGCAACCGTGAGCACAAAAGCGCACAGCGCAGACAGGCCCATGCTGATCGGCAACGCCACTTTCAGCAGCGGCAGCACCAGCATGATCAGCGCCGGGAGCGTCAGCAGCCACGAAAACGAAAAGTTTTCGTCGAGCGTATGCAGCAGCGTGCCGTCAAAGCCGGAAAGGGGATGGCGCAGGGACAAAACGGTGTAAATACCGAGCGTTAAAA
>SVMK01000032.1 GCA_015067465.1 Oscillospiraceae bacterium | reverse complement strand
CCTGCGTGCCGAGCCAGATCAACTATGTAATTTCAACCCGTTTCTCCCCGGAGCGGGGCTACATTGTGGAAAGCCGCCGCGGCGGCGGCGGGTATATCCGGATTACCCGCGTTCGCCAGTCCCCGCGCGACCTGGTGATGCACACGGTAAACTCCATCGGCGAGCGCCTGGACAAGGCCACGGCGAGTGCGTTTGTTTCAAATATATATGAAGCGGGAATGATAGATAAAACAACGGCGCGCATGATGCTCAGCGCAGTGAGCGACAATGCCCTGCGCCCCGTGGCCGCAGCCGACCGCGATGCGCTGCGTGCACCCATTCTCAAGTATATGCTTGTCACGCTGATTTCAGACTAAGCTGAAAATTTGATTGGAAAGGAAGTACCTGATTATGAAAAACGAAAATTGCAAGTGCGAAAAGTGCGGCGAAAAGGAAGCTACCTTCCATTACAGCAGCAATTTCAACGGCGAAAAAACCGAG
The DNA here is from genome assembly GCA_015067465.1 of Oscillospiraceae bacterium. Taxonomy (GTDB): domain Bacteria; phylum Bacillota; class Clostridia; order Oscillospirales; family Oscillospiraceae; genus SVKR01. Next base: position 15,896 of record SVMK01000032.1, on the reverse strand, counting down.
CGCAGACTCTGCGCGGAATGTGCGCGCGAGGAAGGCTTCGGCCCGGTGATGGATTACAGCCCCGCAGATATGTTTACCACGGCCTTCGGCAGTATGTTCGGCGGCATGTTTGACGAATTTTTCCCGCGCCGCAGCAACATGCTTTCCCCGTTCGACTTTTTCGGCAGCCCCATGCGCGGTATCATGGCACCGGCGCTGCCGCGCATCAACATTGTGATCGGTCAGCCCGAGCAGGCAGCCCAGCGCAGCGCGCCTGCTTCCGAGGCGGAGCGCAGCATCCCCGAAGACGCGGGGGCTGAGGTTCGCGCCCGCCGCGAACTGGAGGCGCTGAAGCACCGACTTGCCGAGGCGGTGCGCGAGGAGCGCTTTGAAGAGGCCATTGAGCTGCGCGACAAAATCCGCGAACTGGAGAAATGATCCGTTAACCGAAGGAGGATGATTTCATGAACAATAACGACCGCTTTACCGAGCGGGCCAAAACCGCCATCGAAAAGGCACAGGCCGCGGCGGAAACGCTGGGCCACAGCTATGTTGGCAGCGAGCACCTCCTGCTTGGCATCGTGCGTGAGGCCGGCGGACAGGGTGCAAAGGTGCTGCGGGAAAACGGACTGACGGACGCACTCCTGACCGAACTGGTGGAACGCTATGTCGGCAAGGGCGAGCCGGATATGCCGCCGCAGGGACTTTCGCCGCGCGCAAAGCGTGTGGTGGAGCTTGCCGTTGGCGACGCAGGACGTCTGGGCCACAATTTTGTCGGAACGGAGCATCTGCTCATGGGCATTCTGCGCGAACCGGACAGCGCTGCGGCGCGCATCATTGCCAGCACCGGCGTGGACCTGAGCAAGATGTATACGGACATTATGAATATGTTCGGCGCGGGCAGCCCGGGGCGCGCAGCGCGTCCCGCAGTGAACGCAGCCGCCGGCCGCGCAGCCCGCAAGGGCGAAACGCGCACGCTGGATCAATACAGCCGCGATCTCACCGAGATGGCGGAAAAGGGAAAGCTGGACCCCGTGATCGGCCGCGACGCGGAAATTCGCCGCGTGATCCAGATTCTCTCCCGCCGCAGCAAAAACAATCCCGTTTTGATCGGCGAGCCGGGTGTTGGAAAAACCGCCGTGGCGGAAGGGCTTGCCCGCAAGGTTGCCGTCGGCGACGTGCCGGAGGATCTGCGGCGCAAGCGCATTGTTTCGCTTGATCTTACCGGTATGCTTGCCGGAACGAAATACCGCGGCGATTTTGAAGACCGCATCAAAAATGTGCTCCGCGAAGTGCAGCGCGGCGGCGATATCATCTTGTTTATTGACGAACTGCACACCATCATCGGCGCCGGTGCGGCCGAAGGCGCGATTGACGCAGCCAACATCCTCAAGCCCGCGCTCAGCCGCGGCGAGGTGCAGATCATCGGCGCAACCACGCTGGACGAATACAGAAAGCATATCGAAAAGGATGCCGCGCTGGAGCGCCGCTTCCAGCCCGTTACGGTGGACGAGCCCACCGCCGAAGAGAGCATTGCCATCCTGCGCGGTCTGCGCGACCGCTACGAAGCCCACCACGGCCTGAGCATCTCCGATGAGGCAATCGAGGCGGCGGTGCACCTGTCGGACCGCTATATCAGCGACCGCTGGCTGCCCGACAAGGCGATCGACCTGATGGACGAGGCGTGCTCTGCCGTGCGCATGGAAACATTTACTCCGCCGAACGACCTCAAAGCTGTTGAAAACCGCATCTCCGCGCTTGCGGGCGAAAAGGACGAGGCTGTGAAGGCGCAGGACTATGAGCGTGCGGCCCGCATCCGGGATCAGGAGCGAGAGCAGCGCGCGGCGCTGGACGATCTGCGCCGCAAATGGAGCGCGGGGCAGTCCGCCAAGCGCGGCACGGTTACGGCGGAGGACATTGCCGTCGTGGTCAGCGGTTGGACCGGCGTGCCTGTTACCAGTCTGTCGCAGGACGAAAGCGAGCGGCTGCTTGCCATGGAAGATGTGCTCCACCGCCGCGTGATCGGTCAGGACGAGGCGGTTGGCAGCGTGGCCCGCGCCATTCGCCGCGGCAGAGTGGGACTCAAAGACCCCAAGCGTCCGATCGGCTCGTTTTTGTTCCTCGGCCCCACGGGCGTTGGAAAAACCGAGCTGTGCAAAGCGCTGGCCGAGGCGGTGTTCGGCGACGAAAACGCCATGATCCGGCTGGATATGAGCGAATTTATGGAGAAGCACACCACCAGCAAGCTTATCGGTTCGCCGCCGGGCTATGTTGGCTACGACGAGGGCGGACAGCTCACCGAAAAGGTGCGCCGCAAGCCTTACAGTGTGATTTTGTTCGACGAGATCGAGAAAGCGCATGAGGACGTTTTCAACATTCTGCTGCAGATTATGGATGACGGACGTTTGACCGATTCGCAGGGGCGGCGGGTGGATTTCAAAAACACCATCATTGTGATGACGAGCAATGTCGGCGCGAAAAACATCACCGAAACGCGCACGCCCTTCGGCTTTGCAGGCGGGGAGGAAATGGATGACCGCGACGCGGAGATCCGCAGTCGCGTGATGGCGGATCTGCGCCGCACATTCAAGCCGGAATTTCTCAACCGCGTGGACGACACCATCGTATTCCACCGCCTGACGCAGGAGCATATTTCCTCCATTGCGCGCAACCTGCTGCAAACCGTGGCGCAGCGTATGAGCGCCCTCGGCGTGCAAATGCGCTACACCGACGCAGCCGTGGCGCTGCTGGGCGAAAAGGGCTACGATCCCGTTTACGGCGCCCGTCCCCTGCGCCGCACGATCTGCGCGCTGGTGGAAGACCGTGCCGCGGAAAAACTGCTGCGCGGCGAACTGAGCGGCGGCGATACCGCGGTGCTCGATGTGAGCGACGGTGAGCTTACGCTGGAAGCGGAGAAAAACTGTGCCTGATTAAGCAGCACGCCGCACGGCATACAGCGAAGATCGAAAGCGCCGGGGCGCATCGGATGATGCGCCCCGGTTTTTGCTGCGCCATACCGTGCGATTCACGCCCGCAGCTGCATCCCACGCGTGAACTTTGCGCGACAAAACTTCTGTGTTTTCAACGTTTTTCGCTCTTTACAAGGCCGTCGCGGCGTGCTACTGTATATTCACAGCTTATCCAATTTTTTGGATACCCAGCTCATATCTTTATCCCACAACCCTTTGGCAGACTGCGTGCAGAATTTCTGCGCCGCCGTCTGCCGATTTTTTATCTCCGCGGCAGTTGCTGCTGCGGCGCGGTTTTGTCATTTTTCGCGCGCGGCGTGCGGTATGCTGAAGAAAGACAGCGGATAAAACCGGACGCAGGGGAGGACAATGCGCTATGAGCATCACAGCAAACAGAAGGTTTTTGCAGAATATTACATATGTGCCGGTGGAAGATATTGTGCCGGGACAGATGCAGTCGCGCCGGAGCTTTTCACGCGAGGGACTGGAGGAACTGCGCGATTCGATTGTGCGCTACGGCATTTTGCAGCCGCTGACAGTGCGGCAAAAGGGCGAGCGCTTTGAGCTGATTGCGGGCGAGCGGCGGCTGCGTGCCGCGCGCATGGCGGGGCTGGATGAAGTGCCGTGCATTGTGATGGATGTGGACATGGAGCGCAGCGGCATTATCGCGCTCATCGAAAATATCCAGCGGCGCGACTTAAATTTCATCGAAGAGGCCGAGGGGATTTATCAACTGATCCGCCTGTTTGGCCTCACGCGCGAGCAGGCGGCGGGATGCCTTGGCAAAAGCCAGAGCGCCATTGCCAACAAGCTGCGTCTGCTGCGGTTGCCGGAGAGCGTGCTGGAGCGATTGCGCACCGAGGGACTCAGCGAGCGCCACGCGCGTGCGCTGCTGCGGCTGGAAAGCGGCGAACAGCAGGCCCGCGCGCTGGATTTTATCATCGACCAGCGCATGAGCGTGGCTGCGGCGGAGGACTACATAGAGCGGCTGTGCTGCCCGCCGGAATATCCGCCCCAGCCGCTGCCCGCCGCGCAAACCGGGCGCAGCATTTTCGTGATGAAAGACGCACGTCTTTTTCTCAACACGCTTGAGCGCAGTCTGGAAATGCTGCGCAGCGCCGGCATTGACGCGGCGCTCACCCGCACAGAAAGCGAAACGGAACTGCGATTGACTGTGAGCATCCCGAAAAGCCGGGACTGAGCGCGCAGAATCCGGCCCTGCAAAGCAAAATCCCCGCAGACAGTCCGTCTGCGGGGATTATTTCATAATTAGATAGGTATATTCAGCGGATGTTCACTTCGCCTGCCACGATTTTTTTATAATCTTCATAGCTCTTGCGCAGCAGTGCGGGGATATCCAGCTCATACGGGCAGCGGGAAACGCACGCGCGGCAGTCCACGCAGTCGTCAATCTTTTTCATCTTGTCCTGCTGTTCCTGCGTGAGCAGGGGGGCGGAGGGAGAGCGGCGGATGAGCTGACTCATGCGTGCGGCGTTGGAGATGTCGATGCCGACGGTGCAGGGCTGGCAATAGCCGCAGGCGCGGCAGAAATCGCCGATCAGTTCCCGGCGGTCGCGGTCAATGACGGCGCGCAGCTCGTCGTTGAGCACGGGCGGGTTGTGGATATAGCTCAAAAATTCGTCCAGCTCATATTCGCGCTGAACACCCCAGATGGGCAGAACATTGTCATGCTCCGCAATGGCGGCATATGCCGCGGCGGAATTGGTGATCAGGCCGCCGGCCAAACCCTTCATTGCGATAAAGCCCATGTTGTGCTCGCGGCAAAGGCGCACCAGTCTCAGCTCCTGTTCGCCGGAGAGATAGCTGAAGGGGAACTGCAGCGTTTCGTACAGACCCGACAAAATGCCCTCCTCTGCGAGTTTCAGCGAGTGGTTGGTCAGCGCGATGTGGCGGATCATACCCTTTTTCTTTGCCTCCAGCATGGCTTCATACATGCCCGTGCCGTCGCCGGGGCGGTAGATGCGCCGGGGATTATGGAACTGATAGATGTCGATGTAGTCGGTTTTCATGTTGCGCAGACTGGTTTCCAGATCGCGCCAGAATTCATCGGGCGTTGCGGCGTGGGTTTTCGTGGCGATATATATTTTGTCGCGGATGCCCATTTCGCCGAAGGCTGCACCGATCTTTTCCTCGCTGTCGGTATAGCCGCGGGCGGTGTCGTAATAATTGATGCCGTTTTCATACGCCTTGCGCAGCAGGCGCACTGCGGTTGCGGTATCGTCCCGCTGAATGGGCAGCGCGCCGAAGCCGTTGCGCTGGGCAACGATGCCGGTGCTGCCGAGAGTTACGGTCTGCATGATGTGTCGCACCTCCGGAATTGTTTTTGTGGTTATCTGTATCTATTTAAGCATTGCAAAGATTTTTCTGTCAATACCCCAAATAAGCATTGACAAGCGCCGATGCACGGTGTATATATAAACATATAAACAACTGTTTATATGAAAGGAGAGACGCGCATGACCAAATCCAACACCGCCGTGCTGTGCGGCGCAAAGCACCGGCATGAGGACGCGATTCGCCTGGTGGCGGAGCATATGCCCGCGGAAGAAGCTTTGGCGGACATGGCGGAGCTTTTCAAGGTGTTTGGCGATTCCACCCGCATCAAAATTCTTTATATTCTGTCGCAAAGCGAGCTTTGCGTTTGCGATATTGCGGAGCTTTTGGGGTTGACGCAGCCGGCGGCGTCGTATCAGCTGAAAGTGCTCAAGCAGGCGCGGCTGGTGAAAAACCGCAGAGACGGAAAAACGAACTATTATGCGCTGGCCGACGAACATGTGGAGACCATTATCGGCATGGCGAAAGAACATCTGGAGGAAAAATAAGATGAAAAAGACATATAAAATCGAAGTGGACTGCGCAAACTGCGCTGCAAAGATGGAAACCGCAATCAACCGTATCGACGGCGTCAGCGCCGCCACGGTCAGCTTCATGACCCAGAAGCTCAGCGTGGAAACCGCCTCGGACGATCAAGGCGCGATTATGCAGGAAATCGTGAAGATCTGCAAAAAAATCGAACCGGATTGCGAGATTTACCTGAAATGACGAAAAAACAGAAGAAAAAACTATACCGCATCATCAGTGCGGCGGCGCTTCTGGCGCTGGTGTGGCTGCTGCCGGAGGCATGGTTTGCCGCGCTGCCGCGCTGGCCGCTGTTTTTGCTGCCGTATTTGATTGTCGGCTTCGACGTGCTGCGAAGCTGCGTTCGCAACATTCTGCGCGGCAACATTTTCGACGAGCAGTTTCTCATGAGCGTGGCCACGGTCGGCGCTTTTGCCACAGGGGAAGCGCCCGAGGCCGTGTTTGTGATGGTGTTTTTCCAGATCGGAGAACTGTTTGAATCCATCGCCGTGGGGCGTTCGCGCCGCAATATCGCCGCGCTGATGGACATTCGTCCGGACTATGCCAACATTGAGCGCGACGGTGCGCTCACAGCGGTTGCGCCGGAAACGGTTTGCGTCGGCGATGTGATTATTGTAAAACCCGGCGAAAAACTGCCGCTGGACGGTGTCGTGGAGGAAGGCGAGAGCGAACTGAACACCGCAGCGCTCACCGGCGAGGCGCTGCCGCGCAGCGTCGGTGTGGGCGACAGCGTGATCTCCGGCTGCGTCAATCTGCGCGGCACGCTGCGCGTGCGCGTGACGAAAAGCTTTGAGAATTCAACCGTCAACCGCATCCTGGAGCTGGTGGAGTCCGCAGCGGAGCGGAAAAGCCGCAGCGAAAGCTTCATCACGCGCTTTGCCGCGGTTTACACGCCGGTTGTGTGCGCGCTTGCGCTGCTGCTCGCGGTGATTCCGCCGCTGGTTGCGGGTGAGTGGGGCAAATGGTTCCACCGTGCGCTGGTGTTTTTGGTGGTGTCGTGCCCGTGCGCGCTGGTGATCAGCGTACCGATGAGCTTTTTCGGCGGCATCGGCGGCGCGTCGAAAAAGGGAATTCTGATCAAGGGCAGCAGCTATATGGATGCTCTGTGCAGTGCGGAGATCGCCGTGTTTGACAAAACCGGCACCCTGACCGAGGGCGCATTTCGCGTAACGCAGGTGTATCCCGTCGGCTGCAGCGAGCAGACGCTGCTGCAAACCGCTGCCGCCGCGGAGCGATTTTCCGACCACCACATTGCCCGCGCCCTTCGCACGGCCTGCAGCGATAACCTTTGCGCGGAACGCGCCGAGGAGCTTGCGGGACGCGGCGTTCGCACCGAAGTGGAGGGGAAAACCGTTCTTGCAGGAAACCGCCGTTTGATGGAGGATGCGGGCATCGCCTGCGCCGAAGTCAGCACGCCGGGCACGCATGTTCATGTGGCGGCGGACGGTGTTTATCTCGGCTGCATCGTGATTGCGGATGCCATCAAGCCGGACGCTGCGGCGTCGATTGCCGCGCTGCGCCGCGCCGGTGTGCGCAGAATCGTGATGCTCACGGGCGACAACCGCACCGCCGCGGCAGCAGTTGCGGAGCAGCTTGGCGTGGACGAGGTGCGCGCAGAGCTTTTGCCGGACGACAAGGTGGCCGCAGTGGAAACGCTGCTTGCGGAAAAAAGCGCAAAGGGTACGCTTTTGTTTGTGGGCGACGGCATCAACGATGCACCCGTGTTGGCCCGCGCGGACGTTGGTGTTGCAATGGGTGCGCTCGGCTCCGACGCCGCGATCGAAGCGGCGGACGTTGTGCTGATGGACGATCGTCCCGCAAAGCTGCCGCAGGCCCTTGCCGTGGCGCGAAAAACGCGCGGGATCGTCACGCAGAATATCGTGTTGGCGCTTGGCGTGAAGCTTGCGGTGCTGGCGCTGGCCGTGCCGGGTGTTGCAGGTATGTGGCTTGCAACGTTTGCCGACGTCGGTGTTTGCGTGATCGCGGTGATCAACGCCATGCGCGCGATGAAATGACAGAAAGAAGCATATCATATGGGAAATATCATTGAACTGACCGATTTTTCCGCCCCGGAGCTGGACGTTTACGCCCGGCTGACCGAGCGGCAGCTGATGAACCGAGACTGCCCGCAGGACGGACTGTTTATCGCCGAAAGCCCGAAGGTGATCGACCGCGCGCTGTGCGCGGGGTATGAGCCGGTGTCGCTGCTGATGGAGCGAAAGCGCCTGAACGGCGAGGAAAAGGACATCATCGCCCGCTGCGGGGATATTCCTGTTTTTGTATCGGATGTGGAGGTGCTTTGCCGGCTCACGGGCTTCCCGCTCACGCGCGGCACGCTGTGCGCCATGCGCCGCCGTCCGGAGCCGACCGTGGAGGAAGTTTGCGCAGGGGCAAAGCGCGTGGCGGTGCTGGAAAATATCCAAAATCCGACAAACCTCGGCGCAATCTTCCGCAGCGCCGCCGCACTTGGCATGGACGGCGTTCTGATCACGCCGGACTCCACCGACCCGCTTTACCGTCGCTGTGTGCGCGTGAGCATGGGCACGGTGTTTCAGGTGCCGTGGACGCATATCGGCACTGAGGCGGCGGACTGGCCGGAGACCGGTTTGGCGCGGCTGCGCGCGCTGGGCTTCAAAACTGCGGCAATGGCGCTGCGGGACGATTCCGTCAGCATTGACGACCCTGCGCTGCTTGCCGAGGAAAAGCTTGCCGTTGTGCTCGGCACGGAGGGCGACGGACTTGGCGCAACCACCATTGCCGAGTGCGACTATACTGTGCGCATTCCGATGTCCCACGGTGTGGACTCGCTGAATGTTGCCGCCGCGAGCGCGGTGGCGTTTTGGGAGCTGCGCGCGAGATAAAGCGCGGCGCACCTCTTGCATCCGCGAGCGATATGGGATAAACTGTCAGAAGCGTCCGCTGCGCAATCCGCGGACGGCTTGACGGAAACATACATGCAACGCACCCGCCGCATTCTGCGCCGCTGCGCGCTTTGCGGCAACCGAGGAGATTTTTGAAACAGCAATATGGCAAATATCTTAGACTATCTTGACTGGCGCGGCGATTTGAGCTTTGATGCTGCGCCGATGAACGAAGTGGACAGCTTCATCATCGCAAAAATCGGCTGCCCGGACTATACGGGGCTGATTCCGGAAAACAGCGACAGCGTTTATCTGTGCGATGCGGTGGAGGCGTATTTCGCGCGCGGTGAGGCCGACAATCTGGGCCTTTTGGCCGCGCCGCTGGAGCTGCCCATGCTGCGCCGCCTTGCGGAAACGCCGCGCTTTTCCCACCTGCTGCTCACCCGCTTTGTAACCCACATGGATCTTGCGAAAAACGAGCAGTATTCCGCGCTGACCGTTCGCCTGCCGGACGGAACGCGCTATATCACGTTCCGCGGCACGGACGATACGCTGGTGTCGTGGAAGGAAAATTTTCTGATGACCGTGGAGCAGAGAGTGCACGCGCAGACCGACGCTGCAGCCTATCTTTTGGAAGAAGCCCGCAGCGCGCCCGGCAAGTTTTACATTGGCGGACATTCCAAGGGCGGCAATCTCGCCGTTTATGCCGCGATGCATGCTCCGGAGGATATTCAAGAGCGCATCATCGGCGTTTACAGCTACGACGGTCCCGGCTTCCGCACGAGCATTCTTGACGATCCGCGCTACGTTCCCATCCGCGACCGTGTTGTTACGATCTGTCCGCAGCGCTCCATCGTGGGTATGCTGATGCATCAGGAAACCCGCCTCACCATTGTGGAATCCGATGCCTACGGCATCGGCGCGCACGACGGGTTTACATGGCAGGTGCGGGGCACACAATTTGTGCGCTGCGACGAGCTCTCGCGCAGCAGCCGCGCCGTTCGCGCCTCCGCGCTCTCGCTGCTGGAAAGCCTGAGCGATGAGGAAAAGCGCGAAGCGATCGAGGGACTGTTCGGCCTTTTGAGCGACGTGGGCGCGGAGCGGCTCAACGACCTCAACGAACAGCGGCTGCGCAAGCTGGTGGAACTGGCGCGCGGCATGCGCAGCAGCCCGGCGGTCAGCAGCGTGCTCAGCGAGATGATCGAGGGCGTTGTACATGAATACATCGACGATATGAAAGACGATGTGAAAGACGGGCTGAAAGGAACACTGAAAATCGGCCTGCAAAAAACCAAAAGTCTGAAGCATCTGCGCATTAAGCGCCGCGAATGAACGGCGAGGCAGACAAAAAAAGCAAAAAAAACGCGAAGCTCCCCGAAAAACGGGCTTCGCGTTTTCGCCTTGCATGGGAGTGAAAGGATGGTATGGCGTGCACTACAGGGATGCAAAGCAGATTCTGTCTGCAACAAACGGCATGAATATCTACCGCGGCTGTACCCACGGCTGCATTTACTGCGATTCCCGCAGCAGCTGCTACCGCTTCGACCATGCGTTTGAGGACGTTGAGGTGAAGCGCAATGCGCCGGAACTGCTTGATCTTGCCCTGCGCCGTAAACGCCGCCCGTGCATGATCGGAACCGGCTCCATGACGGACCCCTACCTGCCGCTTGAACGCACGGAAAAGCTCATGCGCCGCTGCCTTGAGGTGATTGACCGCCACAGCTGCGGTGTGGCGATTCTGACAAAATCAGACCTTGTTATGCGCGATATCGATCTGCTGCAAAGCATCGCGCAAACGTCCAAAGCTGTGGTGTGCACCACGCTCACCACGCTGGATCCCGCGCTGTGCGCCGTGATCGAGCCCGGCGTACCCTCCTCGCAGGAGCGTGCCGCCATGCTCAAAACCATGCGCCGCCACGGCATCCGCACGGGCGTTTGGCTGTGTCCGATCCTGCCGTTTATCAACGATACGGAGGAAAACCTGCGCGGACTGCTGGACCTGTGCTTTGACGCAGGCGTGGAGATGATTATGAATTTCGGCATGGGCGTCACGTTGCGCGACGGTAATCGCCAGTATTTTTACGCGAAGCTCGATGCGCATTTTCCGGGCATGAAGCAGCGCTATATCCGCGCTTTCGGCGAGGCGTATCAGTGCCCAAGTCCGAACGAGCGCCATCTGACCGAGATCTTCCGCAGCGAATGCCGCACGCGCGGCATCCTCTGCGAGCCGGAGGAATGCTTCTCGTGGCTTATGCGCTACGAAAGCCGCTTCGACGCCGCGCAGATGAGCTTGTTCTAATTATAATATGTATATGAAAAAACCGGGCTGCGAACTCCGAAAGGAGTTGCAGCCCGGTTCGTCTTATGACCGTGTCGGAACTCAGTTTTTACCGGCGGCGCGGATGTTTGCGCGGCGGACGATCAGCCAGGTGATGCCCAGCCAGAACACAGCGCCGATGACAAACAGGACCATTGCGTTCACGGGTGCAGCGAGTGTCCAGTCAACCAGCGCAGTGCCGAGCGAGGTGACAGCGAGCAGATAGGAAACCAGATTCACAACCACCACGATGCCGACAGCGCCCACTGCGATGAAAAATCCGTGCAGACGCCAGAACATCGCGGAGAAGAATGCGCCGAAGCAGTAAAGCGCGATCATAAGCAGCGTGTTGAACACAATGCTGACCAGATGCTGGCTGAAGCTCACATCCGAGATCGGCAGCATCGGATTTCCGAGGTAGAGGCAGTGGTAAAGCTCCACAACATGCACGCCGCCGTTCATCACAGCCTGCAGCAGCGACAGAATCTCCGAAACGATCGCCAAACCCAGCACGATCAGCACCACAGCGCCCATGCTGCCCATAAACGAGCTCCGGCGGGACACGCCGAACTGCGCACCCACGCGCAGCGACGCACGCAGCTCCACAACGCCGAAAACGAACACGCAGATGAGGAAGGGGAAAATACCGCCGTTGTAGGAAACGCCGTGCTCGTCGTCAGGCGGGAGAAGGAAAGCGAACATCAGCGTGATCACGAGCATGATGGCGATGAAAACGCCGGCGCCGAGCGCGAGCGATTTCAGCTCATAGCGAAAAGCGAGTTTTGTTCTTGAGTTCATTTCCGGATTTCCTCCTCCATGAGATTGATGAAATAATCCTGCAGATTCAGCTTGCCAACTTCCAGCCCCTCGGGCAGACTATCATCGGGCGTGCCGCGCAGGCAAACGGTTTTGAGTCCGCCGAGCAGATTTTCGGAGATGCGCTCTCGACCGCTTGCGTAAGCCTCCACGGCTGCGGCGGGGCCGGACACGGTGTAAGCTGCGGCGAGCAGATCCTCGGTTGCACCCTGCTGCAGAATGCGTCCGTTGCCGATGATCACGGTTTCCTCAATCAGATTGGCGATCTCCGCGATCAGATGCGTGGACACCACGACGGAGCAGGGGTCGCTCGCGTATTTTTCCAGCAGCAGACGGTAAAACAGATCGCGGTGCTGCGCGTCCAGACCGAGCACCGGCTCGTCGAAAAACACCCACTGCGTGTTCACGCTCAGTCCCAGCACCAGACGGAAGATGGAGCCGTAGCCGGTGGAGAGCGCGGTGATTTTCTTTTTCAGCGGCAGACCGAACTGCGCCGCAACATGCTCGGCATAAGCGCGGTCAAACCCGGGATAAAACATCGCCGCGGCGTTCAGCGCGCTTTTCACGCGCATATCGTCGGGAAACATGTTCGCCTCGCCGACGAGGAACATTTTGCCAAGCGCCGCATCGTTGCCGCAAACGTTTGCGCCGTCGAGCAAAACGCTGCCGGAGGAAGCGGGGAGACGGTCGGTGATGATGTTCAGCAGCGTGCTCTTGCCCGCGCCGTTGTTGCCAAGCAGACCGTAGATCTTGTTTTCGCCGAGCTCCAGCGAGATATTGTCCAGCGCCAGTGTATCACCGAAGCGGCGCGTCACATTCTTAATTTCAATCGACATTTTCAAACCCTCTTTCCAGCATTTCCTGCAGCTGCGCGCTTGTCAGCCCCAACTGCTTTGCCTCGCGCACAACGCGCTCAATAAAGTCCTGATAAAATCTCTCGCGCCGCTCGGCAAGGAGCACTTCGCGCGCACCGGATGCAACAAACATACCTACACCTCTTTTTTTGTAAAGCAGCCCCGCGTCCACCAGAATGTTAATGCCCTTGAGCGCCGTGGCGGGGTTGATCTTATAATTGGCGGCATATTCCGTGATCGACGGAATCTGCCCCTCCTCCGGGAATGCGCCGGAGATAATGCCGTCTTTCAGCTGCTCTGCAAGCTGAACGAAAATCGGCCTGTCGTCGCTAAACTTCAAACTGGCGACCTCCTGTTGTTTATTGGTTAGTTAGTCGAGTAGCTAACCGCATAAGCAATATACCGCGGTGCGTCGGATTTGTCAATACCCAAATCGAAAAATTTTCAAAATATTTTTCGCCATCCGCCGCACACCCGCCGCCACCCACACTGTCGCCCGCGCCATCCGCCGCGCGACACCTATATAATCATGTGCCCGCGAAACATGCGAACGCCCGCGCATAACACAAAAACAGCCCCCATCCGAAGATGGGGGCTGAACTTAGATTAAGTTTTTGGAATCTTCCCGTTCGAAAACGGAGCTGTCAAATTAGTCGACAGTGATGAAGATCTGAGCGACATCGCCGGTGGCAGCGCCGTTGGCCCAGCCGAGGACGACGTAACCGCCGTTGTTGTTAACTTCATCGAGCTTGGTGTTTGCATAAACGGTCTGGGTAGCATCGGTGATGTTAGCATAAGTCTCAGTGCCGCTGACAGTGTACTTCAGCATGCCGCTGGTGACAGTCAGAGTGGCGTCATAGACGAACTTAGCGTCAGCAGTAACCAGGGAGCTGGTGGAGATGTCGTACTTCTGGCCGGACTCGTTGCACTTCAGCCACTCGTTCTTGATGGAGGTGCCTTCGAAGGTGTACAGACCAGAGTAGTCAAGAGTGTCGTTCTTGTAGGACAGATTAACAGTCTCGCCGTTTGCATAGGTAGCGGTGTAGATGTTGAAGGTGTCAGTGCCGCTCTGGGAGATGGTGTACTTGGTGTGGTCGATGTAAACCAGGTCAGTGCCTGCATCGGCATCGATCACTGCGCTCACGAATGCGATGGAAGCGGTGACAGCTGCGTTTACATCATTTGCCTTACCAACATAAGCGAGAGTCTCGCTGAAGGTGGAGGGCAGAGCAGAGGTGCCGTTATAAACGGTAGCGGTCTTGCTGTTGGAGTTGTAAACAACGATCTTGGTAGCGCTGTTGAGCAGCAGAGTCTGGCTGCCGTTTGCGCTTGCGGTGGTAGCGGAGGTTGCCTTGTCAGCAACAGCAGCGCTGGTGGTGCCGCGGACGACAGAGCCCTTGGCGTAGGTGGCGGTCTGGTTGATCTCTTCGAGCGTCATGACGCCGTCAGACAGGGTGTAGCCGAAGATCTGGCCGATCAGACCACCGTCGTTGGAAGCACCGCTAACAGTGGAAGCAACAGCAGAAGTCAGAGCGTCAGCGCCGGTCTTGCTGTTGTACAGGGAAGTGGCAGCGGTCAGGCCCTTGATGTAGGTGCTGCCGGAAGCCTTTCTCAGAGCGAGAGGATAGGTGCCGACAGTGCCGTCAGCGAGGACTGCACGAACGGTGACTTCGTAGGTAGCGCCGTCGATGGTGGTGGTCTCCTTACCGGTAGCATTCACGATGTAAGCGTAGTCGGTGGAAGCAGCGGTGGAGGTGGTGTAAACCACGTAGCCGTACTGGTCGAGGTAGTAAACAGCAGCGGCAGCGCTGTTGTTGAAGGTACCCTCAGTGCCGGCAGCCTTGGAGGCGCTGACAGTGTACTTGGTGCCGTCAATGGTGATGACCTTGTCATCGGAGGTCTTCGCGGTCTGAGTACCGGTGAAGCTGGTGGTGGGGTAGACATAGATCTTGGTGCCGGGGGTGACAACCTTAACGGTCACGATGTCGCCCTTTGCAGGAGCGGTGACGAAGGAGATCTCGTCGGTCTCAGCTGCATCAGCGAAATCGGTGTAGGTCTGGCTGTTGATGGTATAGTCAACATTGCCGTTCTTCTGGGTCTTAACATCGGAGACTTTGTAGGTGGCGTACTGGATCTTGACGATCTTGGTGATCTCCTTGTCCTCGTTGGCGTAAACTTCGACGAGGGTGCCGGGTGCGGTTTCGCCAGCCAGAGCAGCTGCAGTCTTCTCATTGGCGTCGACAGTGAGGCCGCAAGCCAGAACGGTCTGAGTATTAGCGATGGTGACGTTTTCGCTAACCTTGTAGGAGTTGCCGCCGTTGGTCAGAACGTAGCCTTCCAGAGCGGTGGCGATGTCCTTAGCCTTGGTAGCAGCGGTGAAGGTAGCAACAGCTTCCTTGACGACAGAGATGTGGATCTTCTTGGCAGCGTTGTCATACTTAACCACAGGCTGGCCCAGATCGTTGACCACGGAGTCGGTGGGGTTGTAGGTGGGGGTGAGACCGAAGTTGGTCACGAGCAGGCAGTCGTTGAGAACATCGTTGTCATAGCCGCCCTGGGTGCTGACGACGAAGCCAGCGCCGCTAACGGTGGTGCCTTCAACGTACTCGACCAGGTCGACGTTCTTAGCTGCTTCGTAAGCCAGCTCAGCTGCCTCTTCGCGAGTGCAGGCTGCGGTGCCGTCGAAGCCAGCGATGTGCTTGGCGATCTTCTCGTTCTTGACCATCTTGGCAACGCCGATTTCCCAGTTTGCACCGGTCATGCCTTCACGGTCTGCGTTGTAACCGCAGGCGCAGAAGAGCATCTTGGCGAATGCATAGCCGGTCAGCTTGCCGCCGGGATTGAAGGTGCCGTCGCCGTTACCGGCAACAATGCCTTCAGCTTCGCAGAAAGCGATCGCGTCCTTGGCCCAGCCGTAGCCGGCGAGGTCGGTGAAGGTTGCGGTGCCCTTGATGCCTTCGGCATCAAGCAGGCGTGCGATGATGACGCAAGCTTCTGCACGGGTGATGCCGTCCTGGGGACGGAATCCGTTTTCGTCGCCCTTCAGAACGCCGAGAGCGTTCAGGACGTCTGCTGCCTGGGCGTAGGTGATCTTGTCAGCATCGACGAAAGCTGCGGAAGTGCCGATGGAGCACAGACCAGCCATCATGACGACGACGAGAACCAGGCAAAGGGTCTTCTTCAGAGTTCTCATTGGAAACTCCTCCTATAAAGTAGTACA
>SVMK01000031.1 GCA_015067465.1 Oscillospiraceae bacterium | reverse complement strand
TCTGCGAGGGAGCAGGCGCTCGGACGGATGCCGATGACCTCTTCAAGCGTGTCGTAGGGTTTGCCCACGGGGGAGAGCAGTTCGTCGCCGGGGAGCAGATTGGCCGAGAGCGCCACGGCGAGCGCATGGGTGCCGCAAACAAGCTGCGGACGCACCAGTGCCGACTCGGTGTGGAATGCAGAGGCGTAAACACGCTCGAGCGTGTCGCGGCCGATGTCGTCGTAGCCGTAGCCGGTTGTGCCGGCGAAGCAGGCGGCGTCGACGCGGTTATCCTGCATGGCTTTGAGCACTTTCGCCTGATTGTATTCGGCTGTGCGGTCGATGGCTTCAAAGCGGTTTTTCAGTTCGGAGAGAATCTGCTCGCAGTAAGCGGCCAGTTTCGGGTTGATGCCAAACATGTCGTAATGGAGCTGCATATGCGTGATTCCTTACTTGAATTCAAATTTTGCAATTACGAAGTATATCACACGTTTTTCATCAATACAATAAATTCTCCCCAATTCAACAAAAAAATTACGCATGCAAAATTAACGGTTTATTCATTGACTTTCATGGGAAAAATTGCGATACTGTATGCATTGCAATGCAACAAGACTATTCGCGTGTCAGGTGATTTCATGAGAGAAAAATTTTATCGTTTTATGGCGGGCCGCAACGGCGTGGATCATTTCTGCCGTTTTCTTTCCTATGCGGCGCTGGCTGCTTTTATTGCGAATATTATTTTCAGAAGCAGCATTCTCTGGACGGTTGCGCTTGTGCTGATTATTTACTGCGACTATCGCATGCTCTCGCGAAACCTGCCCAAACGCCGTGCGGAAAACGCCCGGTATCTTCAGCTGCGAAGCAAGATCACGAACGATTTTCAAAACTGGCGCGACCGTCAGCGTCAGCGCAAGGATTTTTGCTTTTTCCGCTGCCCCAGCTGCCGTGCCATGCTGCGCGTGCCGCGCGGAAAGGGTAAAATCCGCGTAACGTGTCGCAAGTGCGGCAATGCGTTTGAGAAGCGCACCTGATGTTTGGCTTTGTTGTTGCCGACTTCGGCGCACTGACGGAGCAGCAGCTGCGCCGTTACCGCGGCGCTTACTGCGGGCTGTGCCGTGCGCTGCAGGAGCGCCACGGTGAGCTCAGCCGTCTGACGCTGAACTATGACATGACCTTTCTGATTCTGCTCCTCGGCAGCATGTATGAGCCGGAAGAACGCTCCGGCAGCGGCAGATGCATTCCCCATCCGCTGCACAGGCGCGATTGGTGGCAAAGTCGCTTTACGGACTATGCTGCGGATATGAACGTTGCGCTTGCTTATTTCAACCTGCTGGACGACTGGTCGGACGACCGCAATCTTCCGGCGCTCGGCGGGGCGAAGCTGTTTGAAAAGCATTATGCGCGCGTTGCGGCGCAGTGGCCGCGGCAGTGCACTGCCATGGAAGAGAGTCTTGCGGCGCTGCATGCGGCGGAGTCTGATGCGTTTTCTGCACCGGATGCGGCGGCAAACTGCTTCGGCACGCTGATGGGCGAGCTGTTTTCCCCGGAGGAGGACAGCGTGTGGGCGCCGCGGTTTCGTGCGTTCGGCGCTGCGTTGGGGCGATTCATTTATATGATGGATGCCTGCGTGGACTTTGAGCGCGACCGAAAAAAAGGTGCTTTTAATCCGCTGGTGCGGCTGTGGCCGGACGGCGCGGACGAAGAGGCGAAATTTTCCCTTCTGAAAATGATGATCGGAGAATGCGCCGAAGAATTTGAAAAACTTCCGCTGGTGCAGGATGCGGACATTCTGCGCAGCGTTTTATACAGCGGCGTTTGGACACAATATGCCGCAAAACTTGAGAAGAAAAAGGGAGGCGCAGCAAATGGCGGGCGACCCTTATAAGGTTTTGGGCCTGACTCCCGGTGCGAGCGACGAGGAGGTTAAGGCCGCGTATCGCAAGCTCGCAAAGAAATATCATCCCGATCTGAATCCCGGCAACGAAGCGGCGGCGAAGCGCATGAACGAGATCAACGCCGCGTATGACCAGATCAAGAATCCCCAGCCCCAGCAGGAAAGCTACGGCGGCGCCTATGGCAATCCGTTCGGCGGAGCATGGGGCGGCGCTTACGGCGGAGCGGGAGCATGGCAGGAACAGCAGCAGGATGAACGCAACGAACTGCGCGCCGCGCGCAGTTATATCCGCGCAGGCGAATTTGAGCAGGCGATCAATGCATTGTCCGGCGTGCCTGCGTCCCAGCGCGACGGAGAGTGGTTTTATCTCCACGCGATTGCAAACTACAATCTCGGCAACCGCATCGCAGCGCTGGATTCCGCGCGCCGTGCCTGCAGCATGTCGCCGGGCAATATGCAGTATCGCCAGCTGCTCAACCAGATTGAAAACGGCGCCCGTGCTTACGACGAGGCCGGACGGCGCTACGGATTCCAAACCGTTCACATGGACAACGGTCGGCTTTGCTGGTCGCTTTGCATGGCGGGCGCGGTTGCAAATATGTGCTGCGGCCGCGGTGTGGTTTTCTTTCCGTTCTGCTGCTGAGGGCGGATTACAGCAAAATAAATATCACTCCGTCTGCACGGGAAAACGGCCCGGGTGCAGACGGAGTGATCATTTTTTATATGCGGCTATATGCGGCGGAAGGCTCAGTCGAGATAGGCGGGCGTATAAGCGGAATAGTCCAGCACGTCGCAAAGCTCCGTGAGGATGAGGTCCATGCCTCCGTTTACATAATCCATGGAATCACTGCGCAGTTCCGCACCGGCGGGGGGATCCACCGGCAAAAGCGCCCGCACGGAAGTTCCTTCGCCGGGGCGGCTTTCAAGGATGAGTGCGCCGCCGTGGAGCTCGGCGATGGCGCGGCACAGGGCAAGACCGAGGCCTCCGCCTTCCGCGCTGGAGAGCGTGTGCTCGTTCAGACGGTTTTCGTAGGCGGTGAAAACGCTGCCGAGCTTTTCCGGATGGATGCCGCAGCCGTTGTCATCCACGGAGAGAACGGCGCTGCCGCCCTGTGTGGAGAGTTTCAGCCGAACGAGGCCGTCCTGCGGTGTATGGAGCAGACTGTTGGAGAGCAGATTGAGCATCAGCAGTTCCACTTTCGGCGCGTCAACGCAGGCGGGGAGTGTATCGAGTGCGCAGATGAATTCCACGCGCGCCCGTGCAGGGCCCATAAGCAGCGAAACGGTGGAAACGGTTTCCGAACAGAGCGAAACCAGATCGGTGTAGCGCGGCACCATCAGCGCGTCACGGTCCTGCAGCGCGCGGAGCAGATTCAGGTTGGAAAGGCGGCGGTTGAGCGAATAGTAGTTATGGTTAAGGATGGCATAGTATTTTTTTGCATCGGGGTTGCTCAGATCCAGATAATTTTCCAGCCGCGCCGCCGAGAGGCGGATGCTGAAAAGGGAAGAGAGCATTTCGTTGAGCAGGCTGTCGGACAGGCAGCCGCGCAGACCGGCGGAACTTTGGGCTTCCGAGAGCGAGAGCAGCAGCGCATCGTCGCTGCGCAGAATGGAAACAGCGCAGCTCTTTCCGCAGATGACGGCGGAGGAGACGAAAGAATCCGCGGGCTCGGAAAGGATATGCTCCGGAATGATTTCCGCGGCGCTGCAGCCGCAAACAAGCTCGGGCAGAAAGTCACGCGCGGCGCTGTTTGTTGTGAGCAGCTTGCCGTCACGCAGCACAAGCATGGGTGTGCGGCTCAGGTCGATGATGTTCTGCAGCTTTTTGTTCATGGCATCCTCCGGATTTGTTCTCAAGATCTGCTTATCTATCGTTTGCGTGATGAATCATTATATTCAGCCGGACAAGATCATTATTTTGCATCCTTTTGCGGCTGCGGGCGGGGTGTGAAACATATTATAGCAGACTTTCGACAAAATAACAAAGGATAGTGGGATTATCTGCAACTTTTGTACTTTGCAGCCGCAAAAAAGAATACAGCCTCAACAGATGCGACAAACTGTTGAGGCTGTTCTTTTATGGGATGAGGACAAAATGAAAAAGATAAATTGACTCTTGCAAGTATTATAATAATCGCAATATGTTACGAAAAAAAGCGCAAAAATATTAAGAAAATGTTAAGTTGTGATTTTACATAATATTTTTTCGTGCAGGCGGCTGCAAATGCGCAGAGAAATGCAAAGTTGGAAAATCTGTTGAAAATGTGGAAAAATGCAGCCGCATGCCATCAGTTGCGCGTGTTTACATAACGACAAAACACAAGATCTTGCGGTCAGCAAAATAATATTCTCCGAAAAAGCGGCGGGACGGAGCGATCAGGCGTCGTAAGTGGCGGTGCAGTAGTCGCGGATGGCCTGCTGCAGCGTTTTCAGATCTTCAAAGGTTTCCGGTCTGCGGCGCGGATCGCGCAGCAGGGCGGCGGGGTGGAACAGTGCCATTGTCATGATGCCGTCTTTCACGGTCCACTGGCCGTGCTCTTTTGTGATTTTGAAGTCCGGCCGGATATAGGTTGCGGCGGCAATTCTGCCGAGGCATACGATGATCTTCGGGCGGATGATTTCGATTTGACGGCGGAGCCAGACGGAGCAGGCCTCCTGCTCAATATTCAGCGGGTCACGGTTTTTCGGCGGGCGGCACTTGACCATGTTTGCAATATAGATGCGGCTGCGGTCCAGATCAATGAGTTCGAGCATATCGTCGAGCAGCTTGCCCGCGCGGCCGACGAACGGCTCGCCTTTGAGATCTTCCTGCTCGCCGGGACCTTCGCCGATAAACATGACTTCCGCATTGGGGTTGCCGACACCGAACACAACGTTGGTGCGCGTTTCGCAAAGGCCGCAGCGGCGGCATTCCAGACATTCTTTTTTCAACGCATCCAGAGCCATATTTTTACCTCCGTGAGACAGACGTTATACCTGCATATTGTACCACGGTTTTTCATGCTTTCCAAGAATAATCGTAACTTCTCCGCCTTTTGCGCTGTAAAACTCTATAATTTAATTAAAAAACCATGCGGTGTGCTTGAAATAATTGCAATCCGTGGTATAATTACAAGGTTAGAATTACTAATTGCATTCCGGAGGCAAAACAAACCATGGCAAAGAAACAATTCAAAGCTGAAAGCAAGCGTCTGCTGGACCTGATGATCAACTCCATCTACACGCATAAGGAGATTTTCCTGCGTGAAATTATTTCCAACGCATCCGATGCGATCGACAAGCTGTGCTACATTTCGCTGACGGACGACGGCGTTGGCCTCAATCGCGGCGATTTCCGCATCCGCGTGCGTGTGGACAAGGACGCCCGCACCATCACCGTGAGCGACAACGGCATCGGCATGGATAAAGACGAAATGGAAAACAACCTCGGCGTGATCGCGCGCAGCGGCTCGTTCCAGTTTAAGAGCGATGTCGGCGGCGAGGCGCAGAGCAAGGCGGATATCGACATCATCGGTCAGTTCGGCGTTGGCTTCTACAGTGCGTTTATGGTCGCAGACAAAGTTACCGTGGTTTCCCGCAAATACGGCGCGGACACCGCAAATAAATGGGAGAGCGCCGGCACGGACGGCTACACCGTGACCGAGTGCGAAAAGGACACGGCCGGCACGGACGTGATTATGCACCTCAAGCCGGACACGGACGATGAGCACTATGAGGATTATCTCCAGTTCTGGAAGCTGCAGGAGCTTGTGAAAAAATACAGCGACTATGTCCGCTGGCCCATCGTGATGGACGCGGAGCGCTATGAGGAGCAGGAAACCGGCGAACTGGACGAAAACGGCGCGCCCAAGAAAGAGTATGTTTCCGTCACCGAGGAAAAAACGATCAACTCCATGATCCCCATCTGGCAGCGCAGCAAGGCCGACGTTTCCGACGAGGAATGCCGCGCGTTTTACAAGGAAAAATTCCACGATGCCGAGGAGCCGCTTGCAGTGATCCGCGTCAACGCGGAGGGTGCCGTTTCCTACAAGGCGCTGCTGTTTGTGCCTGCCACAGCCCCCTATGACTACTACACGCGCGATTTCCGTCCCGGCCTGCAGCTGTATTCCAGCGGCGTGATGATTATGGACAAGTGCGCCGACCTGCTTCCGGATTGTTTCCGCTTTGTGCGCGGTGTGGTGGACTCTCCCGACCTGAGTTTGAATATTTCGCGCGAAATTCTGCAGCATGACCGCCAGCTGAAAGTGATTGCCAACAATCTGGAAAAGAAGATCAAGGCAGAGCTGAAAAAGCTGATGGAAGACAAGGAGGCCTACGCAAAATTCTGGAAGGCGTTCGGCCTGCAGATCAAATACGGCGTCGTCGGCGACTACGGCATGAAAAAAGAGCAGCTGAAGGACCTGCTTGTGTATGCCTGCAGCTTTGACGACGGCCTGATGAGTCTGGACGAATATGTGGCAAAAATGCCCGAAAGCCAGAAAGTGATCTATTACGCCGCGGCGGACAGCGCAAAGCGCGCAGCTTCACTGCCGCAGGCAGAACAGGTGCTCGACGCAGGCTTCGGCCTTCTTTATATGACCGATGATGTTGACGAATTCGTGGTGCAGCTGTTGGGTGAGTATCAGGAAAAGAAATTCTGCAACATCAGCGCGGATGATCTTGGCCTGGAAACCGACCTGCAGAAAGCTGACACCGAGCGCAAGGCCGAGGAGAACAAAGAACTTCTGGACTTTATGAAAGAAGCGCTGGACGGCGAGGTTGTTGCCGTGCGCCTGTCCCACAAGCTCAAGAGCCATCCGGTATGCCTTACCACCGAAGGCGAGATTACGCTGGAGGTGGAGAAGTATTTCCGCTCCCTGCCCGGTGCCAACACCGAAAATCTCAAAGCGCAGAAAGCGCTGGAACTCAACGGCGAGCATGCCGCCTTTGCGGCGCTGCAAAAGGCCTATGCCGAGAATAAGGACCGGGCGGCTGCCATGGCGAAAATCCTTTTGGCCCAGGCCAAACTGATCGCGGACATTCCCCTGGACGATCCCTCCGCCTATGCGGAGCTGGTTTGCGGACTGTTTTAAGGAACAAAGCGTTATTCCCCCAACCGCTGCAGCCGTGCACGGCTGCAGCGGCGAGAGGGAAACATTTATCGTTGACAGGGCAAAGTGATTATGCGTACAATATTCCGGCAGGCACTCCGCGGTGCCGCGCGCGACGTGCAGCGCCGCAGCCGGTTCCGCTTGCCCGAAAACCCGGGAAGATTCCCGTTCACGGAGATATTGCAATGAACAAGACGCTTGGCATCTACATCCACATACCGTTTTGCGCAAGCAAGTGCAGCTATTGCGATTTTTATTCGCTGGCCGGCTGCGACAAGCTGATGCCGAAGTATCACAATGCGCTTTTGCAGCACATCCGTGAAGCGGGGCCGCAGCTGCGCCAGTATTATACCGACACGGTTTATTTCGGCGGCGGTACGCCGAGCTATTACGGCGCGCGGCGCATTTGCGACATTTTCAACACGCTCAAACGCAACGGTTTGGTGCTGAAAAGCTCCGAAGTGACCGTTGAGGTGAACCCCGACAGCATCAAGCGCCACGATTTTGCCGTGCTGCGCGATGCGGGCGTAAACCGCATTTCCATCGGCGCGCAGAGCGCGGCGGACGATCTGCTGAAGCTCATTGGACGCAGACACAACTGGAAGCAGGTGGAGCTTGCGGTGAAAAACGCGCGCGACGCCGGCTTTGAAAATATCAGCCTTGACCTCATCTACGGTTTGCCGAGCCAAACGCGTGAGGACTGGGCGGCAACGCTGCACAAAGCGCTGGAACTGCAGCCGGAGCATCTTTCCTGCTACGGGTTGAAGATTGAAGACGGAACGCCCATCTGCGAATACCGCGATTCTGCGATACTGCCCGATGATGATGCGCAGGCAGATATGTATCTCTACACCTGCGAAACCCTCGAGCGTTTCGGCTACCACCAGTACGAAATCAGCAATTTTGCACGCACGGGCTATGCTTCCAAGCACAATCTGAAATACTGGCATTTGCGCGATTATATGGGATTTGGTCCCGGCGCGGCAAGCTGTGTCGGCGGCGTGCGCTATTCCTATGTTCGTGATCTGCGTGAATACATAAGCGGCGTGCAAAACGATGATACTATTGTGGACGAATACGAAAAAATCGGCTTGCTGGACCGTGCGGCGGAGTATCTGATGCTTGGCATGCGCACCGTGCGCGGAATCTCCCCGAAAGAGTACCACAGCATTTACCGCAGCGATTTTGCTCCGCTGGAGGAGCTTTTGCAGGAATACAGCCGCAAGGGCTGGGCGGTGAACGAAAGCGGTCGCTGGCATTTCACCCCGTCCGGTTTTCTTCTGAGCAACCTGCTCATCGGTCTGATGCTCGACAAGCAGGGCGAATACAAGCTCAGCGGCAACCCCTGGGTGGACAGCATGGACATGTTTATCGAACAAACCGAACTGCCCGCGGGCGACGAGGTATTTTACCATTCCTGATTCGTTGCTGATTCGGCGCCGCGAAAGCGCGGCGCATCCCATATTCTGTTTTGGAGAAACAAACACATGAAATTAAGCGGCACAAAGAGAAAACGTGACGACGGCGGCACGGCCCGCGGCAGAATCATCCTGATTGTCTGCTTTGCCGTGATTGCGCTGCTGCTGGTCGGCGCAGTCGCATTGATGAATTATGTAAACCGAATAAACACCATCTTTCCGAATGTCCGTGTGGACGGGCTGGATATCAGCGGCATGACGCTGGAGGAAACGGCGCAGTTTCTGCATGAGCAGGGCTACGACGCGCTGGGTGACGCCACGGTGACCGCGCAGCTTCCGGAGGAGGTTGTGCTCAGCGTGCGGGCCGACGAAGTTTGCACGGAAACGCCGGTTTCCGACATTGCGCTGATGGCTTACGACGCCTGCAAGGGCAGTTCGGCTGTCGGCGATACGGTAGCGTATGTGAAATGTCTGCTGATGGGCCTGGATCTGGATAGTGAGTCGGTACTGGTTGTGGACGAAACAGCCGTTCGCGCGCGGGTGGAATCCGCGGCGAAGGAACTTCGGATGGCGCTGATCGGCTCCGACCTGCGCATCGGCGAGGACAGCATCACCGTGCTCAAGGGCGCGGGCGACATTACCATTGACACCGAGGCGCTCACTGCCAGAATCGTTCAGGCTTTCCGTGACCACAATTACGAAACGTTCCGCTATGAAGCGGAGATTCACGAGGATACCGAGCTTGATGTACAGTCGCTTTATGAGCAGGTGTTTGCCGAAAAGGCCGACGCTGTTTTCACCGAGGAGCATGGGATCGAGCCGGAAACCGTCGGCGTGAGCTTCGACACGGATGAGGCACAGCGCCTTTGGGATGCGGCGGCTTACGGCGAAGAAGTGTGCATTCCGCTCATCTTCGATTATCCCGAAGTTACGCAGGCGCAGCTGGAGGAAACGCTGTTTCGCGATCAGCTGAGCACGCTGACCACGTCGCTGTGGGGCAGCACGCTCAACCGCATCAACAATGTTGAAAAAGCCGCAGCGAGCATCAATGATGTGATTTTGATGCCCGGCGAGGAATTTTGCTATAACACAGCGCTCGGCAAGCGCACGCCGGAAAACGGCTATCTGCTGGCCGGCGCATATTCCGGAGGACAAACCGTTCAGGAATACGGCGGCGGTATCTGTCAGGTTAGCTCCACGCTGTATTACTGCAGCCTGTATGCAAATCTTGAAATCACCTCGCGCACGTGCCATTATTTCCCCGTGGGCTATATCCCTGCGGGACTGGATGCCACGGTGAGCTGGGGCGGCCCGGAATTTAAGTTTGTCAACAACCGTGAGTACCCCATTGTGATCAAAGCCGCCGTTGACCGCGAGGCCAACAGCGTAACGGTGGACATCTGGGGCACGGATGTGGACGGCAGCTATGTGCAGATGGGCTGTTCCACGTGGCTGGTGTATGACGAGGAATATGAAGAAGTGGAGATCGGCTACAAGGCGCAGTCTTACCGCAGCGTGTATGCCGCTGACGGCACGCTTCTCAGCCGGAAGGGCGAGGCGGCGAGCTACTACCACTATCACGAAGAGGATATTGAGTGGCCGGAGGAGAGTCCGGAACCCTCCGAAGATCCCACCCAGCCTACAGATCCGGTAGTGCCTGAAGACCCTTCGGAGCCCACGGACCCGGTGGAATCTACGGTGCCGGTTGCGCCTGAAACCACCCCTGCTCCCGAGCAGACACTCGCACCGGGAGAAACGTCCGACCCGGAGGAAACACCGCAGCCCACCGAGCCGGTTCCCGAGCAGACACCCGCACCGGGCGGAGAAGAAATATAAATGCAGATAAGCTGCAGAGGATACAGAGGAAAGAATTATGGAAAAGAAAACATTCTACATTACCACCCCGATTTACTACCCCTCCGACAAACTGCACATCGGTCATTCTTACTGCACGGTTGCAACGGATGCCTTTGCCCGCTACAAGCGCCTGACCGGCTATGACGTCATGTTCCTCACCGGAACGGATGAGCACGGTCAGAAGATTGAAGCCAAAGCGCAGGAAGCCGGCGTTGCACCTCAGGAATTTGTCGACCGCATCGTCTGCGGCGAGAAGGGTGTGCTGGATCTTTGGAAGCTGATGAACATCTCCAACGACCGTTTCATCCGCACCACGGACGATTACCATGTCAAGAGCATTCAGCGCATTTTCCGCAAGATGTATGATAAGGGCGACATCTACAAGGGCAAGTATGTCGGAAAATACTGCACGCCCTGCGAGAGTTTCTGGACGGAGAGCCAGCTGGTGGACGGCAAGTGCCCGGACTGCGGCCGCGATGTTGTGGACGCAGAGGAGGAAGCATACTTCTTCCGTCTTTCCAAGTATGCCGAGCCCATTCGCAAGCTCCTCACGGAAACAGACTTTTTGCAGCCGAAGTCCCGTGTGAACGAGATGGTCAGCAACTTTATCGATCCCGGTCTGGAGGATCTGTGCGTATCCCGCACCAGCTTCACCTGGGGCATTCCGGTGGACTTTGACGAAAAGCATGTTGTTTACGTCTGGGTTGACGCGCTGAGCAACTATATCACCGCGCTGGGCTATGAAAACGACAAATACGACGATTACAACAAGTATTGGCCTGCCGTGCATATTGTCGGCAAGGAAATCGTCCGTTTCCACTCCATCATCTGGCCTGCCATGCTCATGAGTCTGGGAGAGCCGCTGCCCAAGCATGTTTACGGCCACGGCTGGCTGGTGATCGACGGCGGCAAGATGAGCAAGAGCAAGGGCAACGTGGTGGATCCCTACATGCTCGCAGAGCGCTACAGCGTGGATGCGCTGCGCTTTTTCCTGCTGCGCACCTTCCCGTTCGGCTCCGACGGCAACTTCACCAACGAACTGCTGGTGAACACCATCAACAACGACCTTGCCAATGACCTCGGCAACCTTCTGAGCCGTTCTACGGCGATGGTGGAGAAGTATTTCGGCGGCGTTTTGCCCGAAGCACAGGTGGAAGGTCCGGAAGACGCCGGCCTGCTCTCCGCAGCGGAAGGCTTGCGTGACCGCTATGAGGACGCGATGGAGCATTTCGCGCCCCACAAGGCGCTTGACGAGCTGTTTAAGGTGATTCAGCGCGCCAACAAGTATATCGACGAAACCGCGCCCTGGGCGCTTGCAAAGGACATGGAGGCCAACGGCGCCCGCCTTGCCC
Organism: Oscillospiraceae bacterium; assembly: GCA_015067465.1. GTDB lineage: Bacteria > Bacillota > Clostridia > Oscillospirales > Oscillospiraceae > SVKR01. The sequence continues at coordinate 5,477 of SVMK01000031.1, read as the reverse complement.
GCGTGCTGTATAACCTCATTGAGGTTTGCCGCGTGGCCGGCGTTCTGCTCAAGCCTTTCATCCCCGGCTCCTGCGAGAAGCTGTTTGCCCAGATCGGCGCACCCGAAGCGGTTCAGGTTTGGGAGAGCGTGGATGTATGGGGCAAGATGCCGGTGGGCACCAAGGTTGCCAAGGGCGATGCACTCTTCCCCCGCATTGATGTGAAAAAAGAGCTGGAAGAGCTGGAAAACCTTGCAGCTGCAGCCAAAAAGGCCGCTGCCGGCCCGCAGGTGGAGCTGGAGCCTTTTGCAAGCGAAGAAGTTGATTTCGATACGTTCTGCAAGAGTGATTTCCGTGCTGTGAAGGTCAAGGCGTGCGAAGCGGTGAAAAAGAGCGACAAGCTCCTGCGCTTCACGCTCGATGACGGCACCGGAACCGACCGGCAGATTCTCTCCGGCATCCACAAATATTATGAGCCGGAAACCCTGGTCGGCAAGACGTTGCTGGCCATCGTAAACCTGCCGCCGCGCAAGATGATGGGCCAGGAGTCCTGCGGCATGCTGATCTCTGCCGTGCACCGTGTGGACGGTGAGGAAAAGCTGAACCTCATCATGCTCGACGATGCCATCCCCGCCGGCGCAAAAATGTGCTGATATTTTCACATGGTTATTCCTACAGAGGAAGCGGACAAATTCCGCTTCCTCTGTCTGCTTTTCGGCGGTGTTTGTGTTCGGGAGGCGCAAATAAATCATGCGCTGCGGCTGCGGGGCATAGGCTGTAAGCAGAAAGGAGGGACAATGCTATGCCTTATGAAGACAGAAGCAGCCCCGGCGCGGCGGCAAGCGCGAAAAAGCCGCACAATATCACGATGGAGCAGCGAAAAAAACTGAGCGTCAGCGGCGTGGAAGATGTGGAGAGCTTCGACGAACATGAGATTGTGATGCAAACCACGCAGGGCTGTCTGATTGTGCGCGGCGAGGGACTGAGCGTTGGAAAGCTGAGCGTGGACAACGGCGATGTTACCGTGGAGGGTACGGTTACGGAGCTGCGTTATGAGGAAACGTCGGGAGAGCGCGGGCTGTGGGCGCGGCTGTTTCATTAAAAGCGTATGCGGCTGTCAATGGATCAGCAGGTTCTGGAGGCGGCGGCAACGCTGCTGACAGGGCTGGCGCTCGGCGTGGTTTACAGCGTGTTGGCTGCCGTACGTGCGCGGCGCGGCCGCGTGGCGGGGGCGGCGCTGGATATCCTGTTTTGCACGCTGTTTGCCGCAGCACTTTTTTTGCTCGGTATGGGTGCGGGGCGCGGCAGACTGCGGCTTTATATGCCGCTGCTTGCACTGGGCGGTGTCGGTGCGTGGACCTCGCTGTTTGGCGCGGCAACGGTGCGCCGGCTTTCCCGCGCGTTTGACTGTTTTGCCGCTATGCGGCGGAAACTGACGCTGCCGATTGCAAAAACAGGCAGGAAAATTGAAAAAAGTTTAAAAAGCATCTTTTCAAAACTGATAAAATGGTTTACAATAACCAGTAAACGAGCAACCAAAGTGCGCTTGCGTACAGAAGCGCACGCTGTGCGGAAGGAGGCGGCTTATGAAGCTGAAGCGTTCCAGTATATTTATGAAGATTGTCGTTCTGGCGCTGATTGTGTACGCGGCGATCAGCCTTGTGAGCGCGAAAAACCGCATCGCGGAGGCCGAAGCGGATCAGGCTGTGCTGCAGGCAAAAGTGGACGCCGCACTGCAGAAAAACGCGGAGCTTGAATACGACATTGCGCACGCGGGCGACCCGGAAACGATCGCGTCGATTGCAAGGAGCAAGCTGGGGCTGGTAATGCCCGGCGAAAAGATTCTTTACGATGTAAATAACTGACCGGAAACGGCTGTGAGGATACGATGGAGCTGAAAGCAGGAACTGTTTTGGACGGAAAAGTGACCGGAATCACCAAATTCGGCGCTTTTGTTGCACTGCCCGAGGGAAAAAGCGGACTGGTACATATTTCCGAGGTTGCGGATACCTATGTGAATGATATAAATGAGTTTTTAAGGATCGGTCAGGAGCTGAAGGTGCGCGTTGTGAGCATCGCGGAGGACGGCAAAATCCGCCTGTCCGCGCGAAACACCTCCGGCGAATCCCGACCGGCAGCGCAGCCGCGTCAGCCGCGTGCTGCCGCTCCCGCGCCCACGGTGCGTTCCGACGCTGCCGGTGCGCAGGTTGTGAAAGAGGATTCCGGCAATCGTGAGTTTGAAGATAAGCTGAAGCAGTTTATGCAGGCATCCAACAGCAAAATGTCCGGCAACCGTCTGTTTGAACAGCAGAAAAAGAGCCGGGCGAGAAGACGTTGAAAGAACGGGCAGTGGGATTACACTGCCCTTTTTTACATCACGGAGGAAAACACGATGAAGATTTTTGACATCACACGCACGCTTCAGGACGCGCCGCTGTATCCCGGAGCAGCTGCGCCCTGCATCACGCCGCGAGAGAACCGAAACGGCGTGCGCAGCGCCGAAATTACGGCGGGCAGCCATTGCGGCACCCATGCGGATGCGTTTTCCCATTTTCTGCCGGAAGGCGAGAGCATTGACCGCATGCCGCTGGAAAATTATTGCGGACCGTGCAGGGTGCTGACCGTTCCGCAGGAGGAACTGGTCACGCTCGATGACCTGCGCGGCAGGCTCGGCGGTGCGGAGCGCCTTGCGCTGCGCAGCGGCGGCGCGGCATTTTTGTGCGAAGAGGCAGCGGAATATATCGTCAGCTGCGGCATTCGTGCGCTGGTGACGGATTCTGTCAGCGTCGGTCCGGCGGACAACGAGGCTGCCATTCACGGAATTTTGATGAACGGTGGTGTGGCGATCATTGAAAACGCTGTGTTTGACGGCGTGGAAGACGGAGACTACCTGTTGTTTGCATTCCCGGTGAAGTACGGCGGCTGCGACGGCGCACCCGTGCGCGCGGTTTTGCTCCTCGGCGGCGAGGAGGAGCGAGGAAAATCCATGGATATGCCGGGCGAAACACTGACCGACTCCGCTTGCGAAACCGGAGGAATTTCCGGCGCTGAGGGTGAAGATGCGGCTGCGGATGAAAAAAGCGTTCAACTGTGAATGACCGCGCTTGACAAGCGCACGCGGGCGGGCTAAAATGGTTGTAGCCAACAGACAATTTTTATTATGTTAAAAATAAATTATTGAAGGAGCTGCATTCATGGACGCTAAAAAACTGTTTGATCTGACCGGTAAAAACGCGATTATCATCGGCGGCGCCGGCGGACTGGGCAAGCTGGTTGCAAAGGCATTTGCCGAGGCGGGCGCACAGGTTGCCATCGCATCCCGCACCGAAGCCAATCTGCAGGCTGCCTGCGAGGAACTCAAGGCCCAGACCGGCAAGGAATTCAAGTATTACATCATGGACGCCGGCGTTGAGGCGCAGGTTGAGGCCGTTGCCAAGCAGGCAAACGCCGACTTTGGCCACATTGACATTCTGGTCAACTCCCAGGGCGTCAATAAAAAGTTCCCTGCGCTGGACTTCCCCATGGACATCTTCGACACCATCATGCATGACGACGTTGCCTCCATCCTGATGACCTGCAAGCATTTTGGCCGCTACATGAAGGAAAACGGCTACGGCAAGATCGTAAACGTCACCTCCGTTCGCGGAAAAATCGCAACCAAGGGTCCCGGCAATGCGGCTTACTGCGCAGCCAAGGGCGCTGTTGACATGCTCACCAAGCAGCTTGCTTCCGAGTTTGGCCCCTTCGGCATCACTGTGAACGCCTTTGGCCCCAACATCATGAAGACTCCCATGATGACCAAGGTGTTTGAGATGCGCGCTGCTGAAGCCGGTGTTACGGTTGAGAAGTATCTGGAGATGCAGGGCGCCGGTCTGCCCATGCGCCGCATGTCCGATCCCGAGGATTGCGTTGGAACGGCGCTGTTTCTGGCTGCACCCGCATCCGACTTCCTTACCGGCAACATTCTCTATCCCGACGGCGGCCTGACCGCAATCGGCTGATTGCTTTCCGCTTCAACAAAACCGAACAGATGCTCCGCTTTCCCGTTGGTGGGAAGGCGGAGCTTTTTGTTATGCATTATTGTTTGAATAATAACAATTTTTTGAAAAGTTCTGCCTTGGCACTTGAAAAATGCTGTGAGATTTGTCATAATACAAAAATAGGCAAAGCATGTGTTTTTAACATATTATTCAATTATATAGTCAGACAAAAATTGGAGGAAAGTTTTATGGCAAAATTCATTACTGCCGCTGAGGCGGCACAGCTGATCCCCGACGGCGCCAGCGTCGGCGTGGCAGGTATGGGCCTTTCCGGCTTCCCTGAGGAAGTTGTTTGCGCCATCCGCGACCGTTTCAAAGAGACCGGTCATCCCTGCAACCTGGAACTGCACCAGGGCAGCGCCATGGGCGACTGGGGTGTCGGCAATGCGTTTGACGGCTGGGACCTCACTCCGAGAGAGCAGCCCCTTGACAGCAAGGTTGTTGGCGTTCGCGGTCTGTCCCGTCTGGGCGAAGCCGGCCCCGGCCTTGTCAGCAAATGGTACGGCGCCCACGTCGGCAGCGCTGCCGGTCTGCTGAAGCAGGCTGTCAACAACCAGCTGGAGAGCTGGTGCCTGCCCCAGGGTATCGCAGTCAGCATGTGGCGTGAAATCGCAGCCGGCCGTCCCGGCCTGCTGAGTAAGGTCGGCCTTGGCACTTTCGTCGATCCCCGTCTGGAAGGCGGCCGCATGAACGAGTGCACCAAGGGCAACGTTGCCGAACTGGTTGAGTTTGACGGTGACGAGTATCTCTACTACAAGTCCTTCCCGCTGCAGGTTGCTTTGCTGCGCGGCACTGTTGCAGATGAAAACGGCAACATCTCCTTCATGAACGAAGGCATCATCAACGAAGGTCTTGCTGTTGCCACCGCAGCCCACAACAGCGGCGGTATTGTTATTGTTCAGGTTCAGTACCTCACCAAGAACGACACGCTCGCACCCAAGGATGTTCGCATCCCCGGCATCCTGGTTGACTATGTTGTTGAGGCACAGGATCCGATGAGCTGCTGGCAGACCGAAGGCAAGTATTTCGAGCCTGCATTCTCCGGCCAGCTGCGCAAGCCCCTGGGCTCCATCCCCAGCATTCCTCTCAGCGAGCGCAAGGTTATTGCCCGCCGCTGCGCTGCGGAAGTTAAGAGCGGCTACGTTCTCAACCTCGGCGTTGGCATGAGTGCCGACGTTGGCAGCATCCTCGCAGAGGAAGGCTACATCGACCGCATCACCATGTGCTGCGAGTCCGGCATGATCGGCGGTGTCCCCTGCGCACTGCCCTCCTTCGGCAGCAGCTATAACCCCGAAGCAGTTGTGGAACATAGTAACTCTTTCGATATCATCACCGGCGGCGGTCTGAGCATGACCTGCCTCGGTATGGGCGAGTGCGACGGCGACGGCAACGTCAACGTCAGCAAGTTCGGCCCCCGTCTGACCGGCCCCGGCGGCTTCATCGACATCACTTCCGCAA
>SVMK01000030.1 GCA_015067465.1 Oscillospiraceae bacterium | reverse complement strand
TTATAAAGAAAAGTTTGGCATTCCGAGGCAGAGCGGTCTGGTAGAATCTCTGGTTTCCAGAATTGTGTTTGAGCCGGAGTATCGCAATCCGGATGCTTTCCGGGGTATCGAAGGATACTCTCACCTGTGGCTGCTTTGGCATTTTTCTGAGGCAGATAGGGGAGAAGAATGGTCGCCAACGGTACGCCCGCCTCGGCTTGGAGGCAATACAAGAGTAGGTGTGTTTGCTACCCGTTCCCCGTTTCGTCCAAATTCTGTGGGTATGAGTTCGGTGAAACTGGAACGGTTTGAAATAGATAAGACACAGGGACCGGTACTTTATGTTTCCGGTGCGGACTTGCTTGACGGCACCCCTATTTTTGATGTAAAACCGTATCTCGCATACGTGGATAGTCATCCGGAGGCAAAGGATGGTTTTGCCTTAAATCAGAAAGAAGGTACATTAGTTGTGGAGTTTCCGCCGGAGTGGCTTGACAGAGTGCCTGCAGAAAAGCGTGAAGGGCTCATAGAACTACTTTCCCAGGACCCGCGGCCGCAATATCAGAATGACCCGGAACGGGTCTATAAGATGAAATTCGGGGCCCGGGAAGTGTGGTTTCGGGTAGAGGGTGAGAAACTTATTGTATGTAATCTCATCAAATTCTAATGGAATCCTCATCGTGCTTTTATGGATTTTTGGAAGGGTATTTCATAAAATAAAACCATAAGATACAGGCAGGAACGAACATCCTGCCGGCACAAGAGAGGAGATAAAAGATGGGTTGTCTTGGTAATATTTTATGGTTTTTATGCGGAGGAATTCTCGGAGGTTTATGCTGGATGCTTGCCGGAATTTTATGGTGCCTTACCGTTGTGGGAATTCCGGTAGGCATACAATGTTTTAAATTTGCGGGCCTTACTTTTTTCCCTTTTGGAAAGGATGTGGAGTACGGCGGTGGTGCCGGTTCCTTTCTACTGAACATCATCTGGCTTATTGTAACCGGTGTGCCCATGGCATTGGAACATCTGGCCTTTGGTGCCATTCTTTGTGTTACCGTAATCGGTATTCCGTTCGGTATGCAGCATTTTAAACTGGCTAAACTGGCACTGATGCCGTTTGGGGCGGCGGTCAGATAAAATACAGGTAGATAAAGTTGTATGGGTGTAATTGTATTATGCAAATTTGAATTTGACGGAGAGATTACTTATGGAAAAGAAAACGTACGATTTCAAAAAAATCGGAATAAATGAAACAGAAATAATAAAAGAATTGTTTGCAGGTGTATTTACGATTGAACCGTGGAATGATGACTGGTCAAATCAAGAACAACTTAATCTTTATTTGTTGGATTTGATAGGTCAAAGCAACTCGTTGACCTATGGATTGTTTGAGAACGGGAAGTTAATTGGTGTATCTATGGGACACATCAAACATTGGTATTCTGGTACAGAATACTATATTGAAGAATTATGCATCCAAACAAATAAACAAGGCAATGGTATAGGAACATATTTTCTAAAAGAAATCGAAAAAGCAATAAAAGAACTTGGTTTGGTGCAAATCTTTTTGCAAACAGAAAGTACTGTACCTGCTTATGAATTTTATCAAAAAAATGGTTTTTGCGAATTGAAGGAGCATGTATCGTTTGCAAAACGAATATAGTGCAGAGCTATAACAACACAGAGAAGAATTTCAGTCTTCCGGCGAGATTGAAAGCGCGCATGAATTTGAAGTTTACGGAGGAAATATGAAGCTGACAAAGAGAAATATTGTTATTTTATGTTGTTCGCTTGCGATGATATGCGCAGTCACATTCAGTGCAAGATTCATTAAATACATAGACATACGTGTATTTAAAATTCTAGCTCAAGTAGTCCTCAATCTGTTGAATGGACTTATTGCATGGATTGCAATGAAATTGGCAGGGATGAAAATCGATATTAACCTCAAAAATAAGCATCAATATGGGATTGGTGTTACAATTTCGCTTATTCTAAGCGTTACGATTGCCATTATACCTGCTCTTTGTGGTTTTTCATTGATAGGAAATCATACAGATTTTTCGTGGTTTGTCCTCATCTATGATTTGCTGTTCTATATGTTAATTATTGGTCCGGTAGAGGAATTCGTATTTCGAGTATATTTGCAAGATACCTTTATGAGTTTCTTTGAAAAGCACAAGTGGCTGGGTGTAGTAATTGCATCTTTCTTGTTTGGTTTGTGGCATATCATTAATGGAAATGTCGTACAGGTGTTATTCACATTTGGCATTGGTCTTGTATTTGGCTTTTCTAAATACAAAATTAAAGACTGTGGATATGTAGGTGTGTCCGTTGGACACGGATTATATGATTTTTTGAATACTCTTGTGAGAATGTTTATTGTTTAACTGGCCACTATATATAGGTAGGCACGTCCAAATTTCAGTTTGTCGGAGCGTCAAATTCCAATTCGGCGCTCCGAAAAGCGCATTCTCCCACTGTTTCGTGAGGCGCAATGATACGCACCGTTTCGGCGAATTGCGTATGCTAAGTCGAATATGCAAACGAGCATCCGGTATTTTCACCGGATGCTCGTGCTTATTTCGCCGGGAGATAAATCCATCCTTAAAAAATCTCCCGCCCGACAGGATGCACTTTTCTTTTACACACCGCACAGCGCTGCGACAAGCCTGACGAGCACACACGCCGATACGCCGCACACCGTCGGGATCGCAGCGGCCAGCGCCGTCCATCGCCACGAGCCGGTTTCGCGATGCACGGTCAGCAGCGTTGTGGAGCATGGCCAGTGCATCAGCATAAACAGCACTGTGTTCAGCGCCGTAACCCACGTCCAACCGTGGTCAACCAAAATCGCGCGCAACTGCGTCAAACTGTCCACTTCCGCAAGCGTGCCCTGCGACAAATACGCCATCACCATAATCGGCACTACGATCTCGTTCGCGGGAAAGCCGAGGATAAATGCCATGAGAATCACCCCGTCCAGCCCCATCAGACGCCCGATCGGGTCCAGCGCCGACGCGCCGATTTCCAGCAGGCTGCGCCCGCCGACAGCAACATTCGCCGCCAGCCAGATCACCAGTCCCGCAGGCGCGGCAACCGCCGCAGCGCGGCCGAGAACAAACAGCGTTCTGTCAAACACCGATCTTACAATCACCCGCCCAACCTGCGGCGGACGGTAAGGCGGCAGTTCCAGCACAAACGATGACGGCACACCGCGCAAAACGCTTGCCGAAAGCAGCCGCGTCACCGCGAAAGTCATCCCAACGCCCAGCAGCACCACCACCGTGAGTCCCAGCGCAGCCACCGCAGAAGCATGCTGCCCGCCGAGCGCAAAAAACATGGTGATCACGGCAATCAGCGTTGGAAAGCGCCCGTTGCAGGGCACAAAGCTGTTTGTCAAAACAGCAAGCAGCCGCTCGCGCGGGGAGTCGATGATGCGGCAGCCGACAACGCCGGCAGCGTTGCAGCCAAAGCCCATGCACATTGTGAGCGCCTGCTTGCCGCAGGCGCGGCAGCGGCGAAATGGGCAGTCCAGATTGAACGCCACGCGCGGCAGATAGCCCGCGTCCTCCAAAAGCGTAAACAGCGGGAAAAATATCGCCATAGGCGGCAGCATAACAGAAACCACCCACGCCAAAACACGGTATACGCCGTGCACCAGCGCACCGTGCAGCCAGTCCGGCGCACCCAGCGCGCAAAGCAGCGCCGTCAGTTTAGTTTGCAGTCCAAACAGCAGCCGCGACAGAAGCTCGGACGGATAGTTTGCACCCACAATCGTCAGCCAGAACACCCCCGCAAGCAGGAGCAGCATGATCGGATACGCCGTCACCCGCCCTGTCAGGATTCGGTCCAGCCGCCGGTCCGTTTTTCCGGCGGACTTACCTGCACTGACCACGCCGCGGCACAGCGTCTCCGCCGCCGCCACCGGGGCAGACGCAATCATATCGCGCAGCCGCTCATCGTCGATGTCTGCGCAGCGCAGCAGTTCCCGCGCAGCCTGCAGCGCCGATGCAATCGCCGCATCGGCGAAAAACTCCGCCCCGAGACGCTCGCGCAGTTCGCCGTGCAGCGCTTCGTCGCCCTCCAGCACCCGCAGGGCGAGCCAGCGCGGATTCAGTCCGCACGCCCTTTCCCCGGACAGTACCGGCAGCAGCAAGTCGATCGCACGTTCCACTTCATCGGGATAGCGCACACAGCCGTTCCCGCGCGGCGGCTCTGCCGGAGCATCCAGCACATCGGTCAGCGCGCGCAGCGTGCGCCTGTGCCGCGCCACAACGCCAACCACGGGCACACCCAGCCGTTCGGAAAGCTTTTCCAGGTCGATCCGTATACGCTTGCGCCGCGCTTCGTCCAGCAGATTAACGCAAACAATCACGCGCAGGCCCAGTTCCATGATCTGCAGCACCAGATTCAGATTCCGCTCCAGGCAGGTTGCATCGCAAACAACCACCGCAGCGTCCGCGCCGCCAAAACACAAAAACGCTCGTGCCACTTCTTCCTCCGCAGAATGCGCCGCGAGTGAATATGTACCGGGTATATCCACCAACACATAGCTGTTTTGCGGCGTTTGGCAGCGTCCCTGTGCGTTGCAAACCGTTTTCCCGGGCCAGTTTCCGGTGTGCTGTTTCATGCCCGTGAGCGCATTAAAAACCGTGCTCTTCCCCACATTCGGGTTCCCTGCCAGCGCCACAATACGCTCATTCGGATTCTGCCTTCGTATCTCAAAGCCGGCATCCATCGCACCCGCGCCGACCGAAGCATTTGTCAGTCCCACACGGCAGCGCCTCCCGACGGTTCTATCAGGATCCCCCGGCTGTCCTCTGCACGCAGGGCAATCACCGCGCCGCGGATCAAAAACGCCGTAGGATCGCCGCAGGGGCTCTTCCCCACGCATTCCACTTCCGTGCCGGGCGTCAACCCGATATCCAGCAATCTGCGGCGCAGCGCCTCAGATGCATGCAAACTGCGCACAACGGCACGCTGCCCCGGCAGGATATCGCAAAGCGCATCCAATCGCTTCATAGTCATTCGCTGTTCATCCTCCGAAACCAAATTCACTCAGAGCTTTGCTTGAAAGCCCCTTTTTCATCTTATGTCGGGCGTTCGGGTGCGTTACGTCCGCACAAAAAACGGCAAAGGACGCAAAAACGGAGTTCTCGCCGTTTTTGCGTCCTTACTGCAGCATATGCAATTTTGAAATGTCATTCAATGTCGAAAAAATCAAAAAGTTCCGTGGCGAGATGCACCGGTGCGCGCGGATCGCGCTTGTAATCGAGCGAAACGTCCTTCGCTCCGGCGCGTCCCACATGCGCTTTCCAGGCCGCATTGTGCAGCATCCACTCCGCCGCTAAGTTTTCGCAATCGCGTCCGGTCAGTCCCGTGCGCACAATAATCTCGCAGATGCGGTATCGGTCGAAACGGGAGTTCACCTTGTAAGAGTTGATGATCTCCGCCGCGGTTTTGCCGAACAGGATTTCACATTCCGGAGCATAGGCGGCCAGAATGGCGTCAATTTCCCGCTTGGCCTCCGCCGCGGTGTAAGTTTGCTGCAAACCGTCAAAAGCGGCGCTGCATCGCTCTTCCATGTTGCAGGATCCTCTCTTTATGTATCAGGCGTTTCGGTTGCTTCCGGGTCAGCTTGTGCCGCTTCGGCCAGTGAGCTGATGACGCCCTGCAAAACGGCGGAGATATAGCCGTCCGGCAGCATTGCCGCATCCTCCGCGCGGACAAATTCGCTGATCGTCGGCACGCCGTTTTCCGTGTTCGTCGCCACAAGCGTGAGCAGCGGCAACTCCGTTTCGCCCAGCATAATGCGGTGGAACAGCATATACTCATACGGCGCGCCCTCGCCGAAGCGCAGGGCAACCACAGCCGCTTCGCGCTCGCCCTCCACGGCATAGGTGAAGTTGCCGTTCTCGCCGTGGGCGCTGCGGTAGGCGATGCGCCCGCCGCTCACGGTAAGCGTTGCAGGTTCCGCCACGCCGATCTCGCGCCACGCGCCGTTGATCTCCGGCAGGCCGCCACGCAATATAATCAATGTCAGTCCGCCGATTGCCACCACCACAAGCAGCAACAGCAGCCAGAGCAGTTTTTTCATTCCGTGTTTCCTCTCCGTATCGTTTCGTCTTTGCACCCGCAGTTGCGCGCTTTTTCGCGCAGCTGCGACGGCGATTTCCGTTTCGTCCAGGCGCTATCTCTCGTTGAGCCGGCACAACAGCTTGATCGCGTCAAAGCGTTCGCCGCAAGCGGTGCAGATCCAGTCCGAATTGCTCTTTTTGGCCTTTTTGTGCAGAAAATCCAGCGCTCCGCCGCACAGCGGGCAGGGCTGCGGGGTTTCGTTCCAGAGGCTTTTCAGGAATTTTACTACTTCCTCGCGGTCGCGCATATTCAATCTTGTGATCACATCTTTTTCCATTGCACCGCTCCGTCAAAGCGCTTTGTGTTCTTTGCTTCACTCTACCATATCCTGCCGGGGATTTCAACGCTTCACGGGAATTGCCTGCACGGAAAGCGCACATGCAGTGCAAGCGGCTCACTGTGCTTCGCGCAACGGACAGCCTTGCAGGATGCTCTCGGCTGCGCTTCGGTAATCCGTCAGCGTTTTCGCCTTGCGCATGCGCTTGATTGCCTGCTCGGTTTGCGTAAAAGCCTGCGCCATATAGCTCCACAGCTCGCGCATGCGGTGCAAAAGCGCCACATCGCCGGGCATATATGCGCCGTAGCCCTCCAGCAGCAGATCGTGGAAGCGCACCAGCTCCCCGCGCGTGGCATTCTCTCCCCCACGCACACGGCGCAGCAGCGCGGGATCGCGGATCAGTCCGCGCCCCGCCATCACGCCGCAGCCGTAGGAAAACGCTTCATCCTCCGGGGAGAAAACATCGCCGTTGTAAACCAGCGGCATCGGCAGCATTTCCCGAGCAGACAAAAACACCTCGCGCTGCGCTGCGCCCGTATAAAACTGCGCCTGCACCCGCGGATGCACGATCAGCTCGCAGATGGGAAAGCGGGAAAACACCGCCGCAATCGCCTCCCATTCGTCAGCCGATTTGATTCCGATGCGGGTTTTCACCGAGATGCGCGCATCCGGCAGCGCAGAAAAAACATCCTCCAAAAACGCACAAAGCTCCGCCGGCTCGCGCAGCATACCGCTGCCCTTATGCTTTGCGACCACAGTTCCGCTCGGGCAGCCCACGTTCAAATTCACTTCGGAAAAGCCCATGGCGTAAAGCTCGCGCGCCGCCCAGACGAAACAGTCGCTCCGGTTGGTCAGCACCTGCGGCACCAGATCGGCCTGCTCACCCTGCGTCAGTTCGCGCAGTTCCTTTGTCTGAAAGCGCAGGCTGCTGTCCGGCGTGAGAAAGGGCGTGTAGTAGCGGTTCGCGCCGCCAAACACCGCGCGGTGGGCCTGCCGCCAGACATAGCCGGTAACGCCCTCGAGCGGCGCTGCGTATAAAGCGTTCATCCCTTTCACTCCCCTTTCGCCCCGACGCGGGCAGTTTCTCTGTCAGTTACATTATTATACAATTTTCGCAGCGTTTCGTAAACACAAAAAACGCCGCCCTCCTCCGTGCCACACACGCCTTTACAAACGCTGCCGGTTATGATAAACTGCGTTCAGCAAAACAAGGTGTGGTGGTGCAAAATGAAAAATTTCCTGTTTATCGGCTTCCTCGCGCTTTCTCTCGTTTGCTACGTCTGCTTTCTGCTGATCGACGGCGCGCCCGTTCTGCTCGGCGTAATCGGCGTTGCCGGCATACTGCTTTCCCTTTTCTTCAATATCAAAAGTCTGAGCGCCGCCCTGCGCCGCAGGAAAAAGCCGAATCATTAACAAAAAAGTCATCGCGCGGTATTCTGCCGCCTGCGATTATAAAAAGCCCTGAAATCTCTCGATTTCAGGGCTTTTTTGTATATTACAGGTTGTAGTATCTGTCAAACTCGGCGGGGTGCGGGATGGCAGCAAGCTGTCTGCACTCGGCGCGCTTGGTTTTGATAAAGTTGCGAAGCAGCTCTTCGGGGAACACGCCGCCCTCGGTGAGGTAAGCATAGTCCTTTTCAAGGCAGTCGAGCGCCTCGTCAAGCGACACGGGCAGGCCCTGCAGCTTCGCCTTTTCTTCTTCGGAAAGATTGTAAAGGTTCACATCGTAGGGGCCCCAGCCGTTTGCATGGGGGTCGATTTTGTTCTTCACGCCGTCGAGACCGGCCATCAGGATGGCTGCATAGCAGAAATAGGGGTTGCAGGTTGCGTCCGGGTTGCGCAGCTCAAAGCGGCGCTTATCGGGGCTTTTTGCGTATGCGGGGATGCGGATGACCGCGCTTCTGTTGGAGGTTGCATAGCCAACGGTCACAGGCGCTTCAAAGCCGGGAACCAGGCGCTTGAAGGAGTTTGTACTGGGGTTGGTGATCGCGCACAGAGATCCGATGTGCTTGAGAATACCGCCGATGAAATAATGCGCGGTTTCGCTCAGGTGGGAATAGCCGTTATCGTCGGAGAACACGGGCTGTCCGTCCTTAAACAGGATCATATGCACATGCATGCCGCTGCCCGCCTCGCCGTAGATCGGCTTGGGCATGAACGTTGCGCTCTTGCCATACTTCAGAGCGGTGTTGTGGATGATGTATTTGATCATCATCGTGGCATCTGCCATGTGCACAACCTCACCGAGCTGCGGCTCGATTTCGAACTGACCGGACGCCGCCACTTCGGGGTGGTGGTAGTTGATCTCAATGCCGGCATCTTTCATGAGCATGCACATCTCGCTGCGGCATTCATAGGAGGTGTCAAACGGCTTTGCGATGTGGTAGTTTTTCTGCTTGGGCACCACGACGCCGCGGCCTTCGGTATCGGAGTTCCAGTAGGACTGGCTGGCATCCACGGTTGCGCCGATGTATCTGCCCTCAACGTCCCATGCAACATGGTCGAAGAGATAAAACTCAAATTCGGGCAGAATCTTCATCTCGTCGGCAATGCCGCTGTCTTTCATATACTGAACGGCAGCTTTGATGATATTGCGGGGATACTGCGCAAGAGGACGGTTTTCCGGCGTGTCGATGATCATTGCGTTACCGGTCATGGAAAGGGTCGGTATTTCGCAAAACGGGTCGACCGTGGCTGTGTCGGGGTCGGGGATAAACACCATGTCGCTTTTTTCAACAACGGCGTAGCCGTAGTTGGATGCATCGAAGCCGATGCCGCTTTTCATGGTATCCTCGGAAAAATTCTCGGCAGGGATGGTAACATGACGGTACTGACCATTGATGTCAACCATCTTGAAATCCACCATCTTAATATCTTTTTCTTTAATGATCGCCAGGATATCCTGAACCGATTTTGCCATACAAAACACCTCTTCCAAAAAAATCAGTAACGTCAGTATATAACAAAATTTTGTATCCCGTCAATACTGTAATCGTCCGCCGCAAGCCCAAGAGACCGCCAAAAAAAGAACAGCCCGACACAGCGGGCTGTTCTTTTTGATTTGCCTGCAGATTTTTACCTGCAATTATTCATACTCCGCCACAACCGTCTGATGGCATTCGAGCACAGGCAGTGTAAACACCGCTTCTTCTCCCCGGAGTTCAAAATCCAGTTCCCGGTTCTCCAGAGGAAGATAAATTCTCCTGATCTTCTCCGGCACGCTGAGGGCAAGCGGGATATGATACAAAGGCACAATATCCTCAATGATCTCGGCGCAGCCGCGTTTTACAGGGCTGTAATACAGCAGATTGATGCAATAGCGCTTATGCTCCGGCTGCTTTCTCACGCTGCATCTTGCCTGCGAGGGCAGACCGCGGGTTTTGAGAACGCCGCCGCGATAAATCAGCCCCAGCGCCTTCATAAAATAGCGCTTGATGAAAACCGCGCCGTAGGTGAAATAGTCCTCGGGCAGATTGTGGGAAAGATACACCACGTTGCCTTTTTTTATGATCGCGGGGCGCTGCGCGCTGCTTTTATCATGCGGCGTGTTCTGATGCCCGCAGAAATGCCCGTTGGTGCGGCTGAAATAGGGTGTGATGCTGTGGGCAAAAATTTCCGCATCCGTCACCTTTACCGTATGCCCGGCAATGTTGCACAGCATGGGGGCATCGGGGACTGCTTCATCCTTTTGAGTGAGCACCATATAGTCGCAGTCAAACTCACTGCAGCCGACATACTCCGCACCGACGTCGATGCAGAACGCACCGTCACGCACAAGGGCGTCCGCCATAAGCAAAACCTTGCCGCCGTTTTCAATATACGCCGAAAGCTTACGGATTCCTTCGTCGCAAAGCTTTGCACCCGCAGAAAAAATCACTGTATCAAAATCGGCAAAGTTGTGGTTTGCAACCACTTCGTAATCCAGCTGATTCTCGATCAGGATATTGGACAGTCCCTCATCGGCCGCACGGTTGCCCGAGATATACACACCCAGATTCGCCGTGGGTTCGCCGCCGAAGCAGTAAGGCGCTATCTTTTCCGAATAGTCGTAAGCATAGCCGATATTCCGATACGTCTGCGTTTCCATCTTGCCGTCGGGGTGCAAATGGTCGCCTATGGATGCGCCAACGCCATAGAAAGCCATGGTGGCAACTTCGGCTTTGAGCGCCTCTTTGGTCTTAAATCCGCCAAATTCGCCCCAGTCCAGATGAAATTTGCCCGTCATGCCTATGATGCCCTTATTCTTCCGGATGAAATATTTCGCGCGCAGCGGCAGCTTGTTATAGCCGTCCCACGCAGTGGGCAAATCTTCCATTTCAAAATGTGTTTCAAGGTCGTGATACTCCGGTTTGTCGATTTCCGCGCCGCCGGAGTTGAAAAAAATCGTGGCGTCCGGGTGGTATTGTTTGAGAATATCACCGCATTTTTTCATAAATGCCTGATGCTTGATGACAAAATAGCGTTTGGCGTCTTCTTCCTTTGCGCAGTCAAGCCCCAGCGCCGCCATGCCTTTTCTGCAATCGTCACAATAGCACGCATCGCCTTTCACGCATATGTCAATAAACAGGCCGTCAACCCGTTCGTAGCGACGGCAGACTTCCTCCGTAATATCGTATATGTGCTTTGCGTAAGCGCCGTCGTTGAGGCAAAGCATCTGCCACGCAAAATGCTGCTTGGGCGCATTCTCCGCACCGTCGGCGTAGGCTTCCGTTGTAATCACGCAGCCGCTTTGATCGCGCATAAGCCATTCGGGATGCGCCTTGGCGTCTTCGTCCGACCAACCCGCAGTTATGTAAACCGGCGCTCTCACGCCGATTTCATGGGCAGCATCGATCATCGCACCCGTCAGGTCAAAGGACAGCCCCGGGTGCATCACGCCGACAGCGGTGGGATAATAGCACATACTGTGATGGCATTTTGCAAAAACCGTCACGCTTTCCACGTTGCCGATTTTCAGATGCTCCTGAAAATCCTCTTTGGAAAAATGAACGCCTATATTGCCGATGTCGGGCGAGGTGTGAAAATCAAGGTGTACCTGTCTGGTAGGGAGATTTCGGTTGTATTTCATATCGTTTCACCCTTTGCAGTTTTTTCATTATACTATTCTTTCAAGCGCCGCGCACGGTTTCGCCGCTTCCCGGATTGTACGCAGGCCGCACCACACAAGATAAATCGCAACGATCACAGAGCCGCCGAAATCCAGCCATGCGGAAACCGGCGCTGCCGGTGCGATCGCCACCGACAGCAGCGCTGCGGTCACGCAGCAATCCACAAGACTCTTCGCGCGGTACAGCCTTGCCTGCACCGCAAGAATCGCATTGGGATCGGCTTTGTTCAGCTTTGTATACTTGCGCCAGAAGAGGGTGTTTGCAATCACACCCAAAACGGCGACAGCCAGGCCGGGGATCACATTGCCTTTGTCGGCGGTATCGGCCTGAAACGCCAGCACCACCATAAAACTGCCGCCGACACACATCATTGCGCCCACGAAAATATTGGAAAGCTTCTCCAGCGATGTCTTGCGCTTCGCGCAGATATTTCCGTTCCCGGCGGTAATCCGGTAAACCGCAAAGGACATAATAATGGCAAGCAGCTCTGCCGTTCTTCGGACAAAATCGGCAATTTGCGTGGAACTGCGGCCGGCCAGCAACCCCAAACCAACGATCAGCGGCCCGGGAGAACTCATAAGGACGGACATAAGCAGCGTCCTGCTTCCTGATTTTCGGTTACTCATGCAAACCCTCCAAACAGCGCCGTCAGCGGAAGCATAACCAGCATGGCCGCCGCAGGACAGTAAACCGTATCCCTTCCGTCCCCGGTCAGCAGTTCCACCAAAGTGGACACTCCGGCGCCGCAAATGGGAATCACAACGCATGCCGTGATCGTCATATGGCCATGCGCCAGCAGCACGCAGGCAACGGAGACTGCCGAAGTCACGAACATGGCAGCAGACCCCTCCACGCTCTTGTTCGGATCGGCATATTTCCATGCGATCTTGTGCTTGCCGAACCGCTTTCCGACGAGGGCGGCAAATGCATCGCCAACGCCCCAGGCATACATGCAGGCAAGACCCAGATACTTGTCTCCCAACGCACCCCAGCAGATGCTGTTGCAAACCGCCAGCATGGTAAACGCCAGCAGCATGCTTTGCTTGAATTCTCCGTGTTTTCGCTCGGTTACGAAAGATGAAAACATCGGCAGCCGTTCCGCCAGAACCAAAGCGGGATAGATCACAAGCTCCAGTACGATTGTCAGCAACACGGAGCGCCACCATGTTTCAAAAGCAAAAGCAAAGGGAATGTAGGAAAGCAGGAGTATAAAATGCAGAATTTTCCGAAACAGTTCGTCCGGTATGCGGATCAGCTTTCGGGCCGCAAGCGCAGCAGAAGCCGCCACCGCAAAATAGAGACACACAACCCCCGCGCCGTGTAAGCATTCCTGCATAACCCACCTCCGATATCACCCTGTTACGCCAAAACTATAAAATAATTATATTAAACTAATTTGAATATTGCAATCTGCAAATATAGCATACCGGCAACGGGTCCGGTTTGGCCTGTTGCCGGTATATCATGTCCTGTTACTTCAGCGCGAGCCCGTCCCGAAAGGCATTCCCCACCTTCTCACCCAAAGCAAGATAGTGCCGGTTCATGGGATCGTAGACGATGGGCCGGAGCTTTGCGGGATCCACCTTTCCGTCCTCGTTCAGAACCGACTCGTCTGCACTGACATTGACAATCTCGCCTACCAGCCGGCAGCTTTCGGGATCGTAGGAAATCAGTCTGCACTCCAAAGCCATGGGAAGTTCATCAATCAAAGGCGCATCCACAAACGCGGACTCAGCGGCGTGAAACCCCGCTCTGGTAAACTTATCCGGCTCCTTGTTGCCGGAAACAATCCCAACATAATCGCACGCGGCCACATACGCTTCGGTTGCCATGGAAACAGTAAACGCCTTGCGTGCAAGAATATTTTCCGTTGTCTTGTGTTCTGCGCTGATGCAGATGGAAATTTCCGTCTCTTCGCTGATGCCGCCCCACGCAGCGTTCATCGCATTTGGCGTACCGTCTGCACCGTAAGTTCCGATAATGTAAACCGGCATGGGATAGCACATGGGCTTGGCTCCAAAATTTTTTCTCATTGTCGTTCCTCCCTGTTTTTTCACTTGACAAAGCCGCTTAACAACAGCGTTCGCGTATGTATTCAAATTTCAAAAAAACCGCAAAAAACATGCAATCCCGATGGCTTAACAGCGATAAGGAACGAATCGATTATCAACTGTTAGCCGGCGGCGTCCGGGTGCATGCGGAAAAGGTCCGTCTGATTTCTAAGCGGAAGTCAGTCGGACCTTGTCTTTTCAATCGCACACGAAATGGAGACAAAACAATATGAAGCGTTTGCGATCATAAAGTTTTATCCGCTCAGTAGCACCAGAGCACCTCATCCTCAAGACACAGCGCAAGCCAGATCGTGCCCTCTTCGCTGTCCGGCAGTGCTCCGCCCCGGTCGGCGTAGAGATTGAAGGATGCCTTCCCGCCATCGTCGAAGGAGATCGCGCAGGAATACGCACTGTCCATCTCATAGTTGAAAGGACGCCCTTTTTCATCGTCTGTCCAGAAGCATCCGCGGCCATCCTCCTCAAAGGTAAGGTATCTCACATCGTCGCTCATTTCAAAATGCACTTCACCGGACTGCCTGTTCACAATCTGGTACAGGATGTAGTACTCGTCTGCCATCAGAACTTTTGCATCAAATGGAGCAGCCTTAAGGCGCGTCGTATCCAGAGCGAAGAACACACTGTCTTCTGGCGATTTACCGGAATAATCGGGGTACTCGGTAATCTCGGACCAACTGCAGTCCTCGGCGGTGATTCCATCGTAGAAGGCAAGACTGTTGCTCTCCCCCTCGCCGAAGGTGCAGCGATAGAAATAAAACTCCCCGTCGGAGTCGTCATCCGCGTAGAACCAGCCGCCGCTGCCGGAGCCGGTCATCACACAGTTAAGGAACATCTGCCTGCTCTGCGCATCGTAGAGCTCCAGCGCGCCGTTTTCGCAGTCGCGGATCGTGGAATCAAAGCAAGTCATGTACGCGCACTCGCTTGTGCCGATGCCGTAGACGCCGCAGCCGTAGAGGTCCAGCCCGGAGAGTACAATATCGCTGCATTGGCTGAAATACAGCACATCTCCGATGCAATCGCCGGTATCGGTATGACCCATGGTGAGGTCCATTATGCCGATATCGGAGCAGTTTTCAAATTGTAAAACGTCGGCATAGCGCGGGTCTGTCACAATCTCGGTATCCGCCGCCGAGCCGGACTCCGAGGCAATGGAAAGCCCGCTCACGCCGGTGATGACGAGCTCCGGGCCGTCGTACTCCTCGTCGATGCGCACAAATTCGCGGCTCTCATTAAAGCGCTCGCCCTCCCGCGCATAAAGCGCGGCGAGCGCATCGCTCAGATTGTATCTTCCCGGAGCAAGCAGGATCTGCGTATCCGGAGCGATGTTTTCGATCATCTGCTCCATATTGGAAACGTGCACAATCCGCTTGCCTGCCACAACCTCAAAGCGGCAGTCTTCACCGATCACAAAGCTTCCGCGGTCCTTCAGTTCCTCATTGAGACGCTGGCTCTCCCAGCGGCCGAAGGCGCAGCGTTCAAAGCGCGCTCCGCTTTCGCTGCCGCCGTTGTAGTAAGCGGAAAGGAAACCAGTCCCCTCGTTTCCGGTGAAGGCGCAGCCTTCGAAACGGGCGAAAGCGCCGCAGAGACTCAGCATGTCGTAGCCGCCGTTGTCCCTGAACGTGCAGTCTGCAAAGACGGCGTCGCTGCAAAATCTCAGGTCAACGATGCCATAGCTGCACTCGCGGATAATGCAGTCCCTGAGCGCAATGCCCACCGTGTGGTTTGCCGCTACGCCGTAGGTGCCGCAGCCGTAAAGATCCAGACTGTCCAGACTGATTTTTTGGCAGTGATCAAACGCCAGCACCGCGCCCTCGCAGTTTCCCTGCTCAATCGTATGGCCGAAGGTGATGTTCTCAATGGCAATGTCGGAGCAGTTGCTGAAATAGAGCACATCGGCATAGCGGGGTTCCGCCACGACCTCGACCTTGCCGCCCTTTGCCCCGCGAATCGTCAGTTTCTCAACCTCGCGGATCTCTGCCTGCCAGCCGTCATTGAAGCCGCGGACAACATAGTCCGAAACGGTATCGGAGACACCACGGAGATATTCCGTCAGATTATAGGTGCCCGGCGCAAGCTCAATGACCGCACCCGGGGCAATGGCCTCGAGGAACTCGCCCGCCGTGCTGACATGGGTCGCTTCGTCCTCTGCCGCAGGTTCTTCCGGCGGAGCGGTGGTCTCCGGCAGAATCGGCGCGGGAGCGGCGGATGTCTGTCCCGGCGTTTCGGCAGGCGTTCCATTGTCGGAAGCCCCACCGCACCCGGCAAGCGGCACAAGCAGCAAAAGCGCCAGCACAAAGGCGCAGATATTCAACTTCTTACCCATATTTCTCATTTCTTTTCCTCTCACTCTTTCCGTTTTCCGCGGCGCTGTTCCCGCAACGGATTGATTTAAGCCTAACAAAAGAGATAAAGCCTGCTGACGGTTCAGCGGGACATACTTTCATTATATTTCAGTATATCATGGCCCGGCAAGAAATTCTACTGTTTCCGCATTGCAAAGGAGGTTTTGCGGTGACAAAAACCATGTTGGGCGCAGTTGGCTCATCTGATACCGCAATCTAAAATCGAGGCACGAAAAAAATACCCACCTTCTATTGTTCTTTATAGTGGGGCTGATATAATGAATATCGCAGATCAATCAGAATATGCTAACCGGATATGTATATTTTGGCGATTAACGGAAGTCCCCGAAAAAACCGGAACACGGCCAAGCTTCTGCAATCTGCTTTGAAGGGCGCAGAGGACTGCACTCTCTGTCCGCTTCGCAGAATTTCGACCGCTGCGGAAATTGCACCACGCCTTTTTCTGCCCCCGGCAGCGGCGGCGTGCAATTCCCAACGAGCAACGCTCGTCGGTCTCATAACCCGGAACAAAAAGAAGCAGCCATCCGAAGATGACTGCTTTTCTGGCATTTCCAACCTATTTAGATACGGGGATTTACTGGGGCATTAACCAAATCAGCTTTTCGGTTTTTTATGAATTAAAGTTTTTAAGGTCCTACTTGCCATATGGGGATAACAAGCGATAAGTTTATTATATTTTTCTATGTAAAATTCGGGATCACTATATATAATTTCTGCAATTTGTTTATGTTCAATCACCTTAACACAATCACTAACTGTATACTTTGCAGCCTTTACGCATTCACTATATTCAGGAACACCACTTTTTCTTACTCCAAAAATGTAGTACAAAAGAAATCCATATAGTACTATCCAAATCAAGTACCCAAGGATACCAGAGTCAATATAGAACATCACGCTTCCTGTTAACAAAAAGATTAACACAGCGACAATTTCACTTATATTTTTTTCTTGCCTGGATTTTTCAGAAAGACGTTCTATTTGCTTTAGTTGTTCAAAAAGCTTATTCAACTCGTTAAGTTCTTCTTTGGTTAAGTTATTATCGTTTAGCATGATCTCACCGCCCATCCTTTGTTTTTACAATGATCTTTCCCTTTTCTACGGTTTTTATCGTTATTTCACTGTAATCATCATATTCATATGAAGATAAAAATGATTCCTTTGAAAAGGCAACAAGATGTTGCATTAGATTAAAATAATATCCAATAACATCTTTTGGAAAATTAGGGTTATGAAATAAAATCTGTTCTTCAAACTTCTTACGAGAATGCCAACTTTTAGCATGGTATCTAATTACTGAATGCACAAAGACATAGAAACGTTGCATATCTAAATGATGAAAACTTTCGGGATGCATAGAAATCCACCTAATAAAACTTTCCTCAACAGGCTTTTTGTGCTGTATCATAGAAAAACCCCTAAAACAGTATTCTAATAAACATTATATCAAAGAATTGCACTATGTCCAACAAATCATTCAAAAAACCATTTTAATCTCAGGATGTTCAGTTCAGTTCCTCTAATTATCCTTCTTGTCGTTTAGGTATCTTTTTTTCGCGACCTCAAATCGGGGTGCGAAAAAACCCTGAAACCGTTCTGATAGTGTTCATAGGTACATTTTGTGACCTATCCATTATTAGAAGCAGAGGCGGGCGGCGGAAGCCGTCCGCCTCTGTGCTTTTGGGCCGTTAGGCCAACATTTTTACAACTTCATCGATGTT
>SVMK01000002.1 GCA_015067465.1 Oscillospiraceae bacterium | reverse complement strand
GGTTCGGGCGTGGGTTCCGGGGTGGGCTCCGGAGTAGGTTCGGGCGTGGGTTCGGGCGTGGGTTCGGGTGTAGGTTCAGGCGTGGGCGCCGGTGTGGGTTCCTCCACGGGCGTGGTGCTCCACACGGCGGTAACGTTCAGGTTTTCGGACGCAATATCCGTCGTCTTCAGAATCCGTCCGTCCTTGGTCTGCCAGCCGGCAAAATAGTAGCCGCTGCGGGTTGCCCCGGGCAAAACGCCGTAAGCTTCGCCGCTGCGGTAAACCGTCACGTCGCTCAGCTCGTTTTTTCCTCCGTTCACATCCAGAATCAGCCAGTTCCAGCCGTCGGCATTATGGGAATAATCATTGTCCAGAAACATCTTCGTTTCCATGATGCGGCGGCGGAGGGCAACAGTGTTCACCGCACCGCCGACATGGCACCATGCCGCAAAGGCCGCGCCGATCTGCTGGTCGGTGTAGTTTTCAATGCCGTTGATCAGATAATCCGGCAGGCGGTTGCCGGCTTTCAGCCACGCGGGACCGAGCGCATAGCTCATCGCGCACATTGCGTCAAACTGGCCCTGCGTCACGGCAATGTTGTATTTTTTCAGAAAGCGGTTGTTGATGTCGTCGGCAAAGCTCTGCATCCGTTCGCGCAGCAGCGCGTCCGCACCCTCTTCGGTGATGCCGTTGGGGTAGTCCGCCGGGTTGCACAGGCAGCCGTAGCCGATATACCAGCCGGTGGAATCACCGTAAAGCGTGGCACTGAAGCCTTCACCGGCCTTGATATAGGCCACAAGCGCATCGGAAAACGCCATTTCCGTATACGCCGCGCCCGCTGCGGGAAAAATTCCCACAAGCAGCACCGCTGCCAGGATTATACATAAAAGCTGTTTTTTCATGCTTCTCTCTCCTTTTCTCCCCCAATTATCCACACAATTGCATCAAATTGCAATCAAGTTTCCCCCACTTCTCAACCGCGGAAAAATCTGCTATACTTGAACCAATCAACAGCACGAACGGAGAACCAGCCATGAAAATGCTGACTGTGGGCATCCTTGCCCATGTTGACGCGGGAAAGACCACGCTGAGCGAAGCCATCCTTTACCGCAGCGGAAAACTGAAACAGCCCGGCCGCGTGGATCACGGCGACACAGCGCTCGACACCCATGACCTTGAGCGCCGCCGCGGCATCACCATCTTCTCATCCCAGGCGGTTTTCACCCACGGCGATGCGCGCATCACGCTCATGGACACTCCCGGCCACATTGATTTCTCCGCAGAAATGGAGCGCACTCTGCGCATTCTCGACTGCGCCGTGCTGGTGATCAGCGGCAGCGACGGCGTGCAGGCCCATACGGAAACGCTCTGGCGTCTGCTGCGCCGCTACGATGTGCCCTGCTTCGTTTTTGTCACCAAAATGGATCTGGACGCCGCGGACAAAGAAGCGCTGCTCGCGGATTTGACATCCCATCTTGACGAACGCATTCTCGATTTCACCAACCGCCCCGGCGATGAGGAGCTGGCAATGTGCTCCGAGGTTATTCTGGAAAAATATATGGAAAGCGGCTGTGTAAGCAATGCCGACATTGCGCAGCTCGTTGCCGAGCGTGCACTGTTTCCCTGCTATTTCGGCTCCGGTCTGAAGCTGGAGGGTGTGGACGAACTGCTCGACGGGCTTGCCGCCTACGCCCCCACCGCCGTCATGCCCGAGGAATTCGGCGCGCGGGTTTTCAAAATCACGCGCGACAGCAAGGGCGAGCGTTTGACCCATATCAAAATCACCGGCGGCAGCATCGCTGTTCGAACGCCGCTGGCTTACACCGCCGCAGACGGCAGGGCGACGGAGGAGAAAATCACCGGCATCCGCATCTGCTCCGGTGCAAAGCACGAAGCAGTGGACCGCGCGGAGGCCGGCTGTGTCTGCGCAGTCACCGGGCTTTCCCGCTCGTTCGCGGGGCAGGGACTCGGCTTCGAGCCGGACGCCGCCGCGCCGATGCTTGCCCCCGCGCTGACTTACCGCATCCTCCTGCCCGAAGGCGTGGACGATAAAACCGCCATGCCGAAATTCCGTGCGCTGGAAGAGGAAGACCCGCTGCTGCATTTCGTCTGGATCGAGCAACTGCGCGAGATTCATGTTCAACTCATGGGCCGGGTTCAGATCGAAGTGCTGCAGAGCATCATTTCCGAGCGCTTCGGCATGGATGTTCGCATGGATGCCGGACACATACAATATAAGGAAACCATCGCCGCACCTGTGGAGGGTGCAGGCCATTACGAGCCGCTCAAGCACTACGCCGAGGTGCATCTGCTGCTTGAGCCGCTGGAACCGGGCCGCGGCATAGAGATCGAAACCGACTGCTCCACCGACGCGCTTGACCTCAACTGGCAGCGTCTGATTCTGACGCATCTGGCGGAAAAGCAGCATCTCGGCGTGCTCACCGGCGCACCGCTCACCGATGTTCGCATCACGCTCACAGCCGGCAGAGCGCATCTGAAGCACACCGAAGGCGGCGATTTCCGTCAGGCAACTTACCGCGCCGTCCGGCAGGGCCTGATGAAGGCAAAGTCCGTGCTGCTCGAGCCGTATTACAGCTTTCGCCTGGAAGTGCCTCTGGCGCAGACGGGCCGCGCCATCAGCGATCTGCGCACCATGCACGGCGAATTTTCCACCGAGAGCACCGATACAACCAGCATCCTCACCGGCACAGCGCCCGTGAGCACCATGCGCGATTACCTCAGCGAAGTTGCATCCTACACCGGCGGGCGCGGCAAGCTTGCCTGCTGCATGGCCGGCTACATGCCCTGCCACAACGCAGACGCCGTGATCGCCGAAGCCGGCTACGATCCCGAGGCCGATCTGGAAAACACGCCTGACAGCGTTTTTTGCGCCCACGGCGCAGGAACGGCGGTGAAGTGGGATCTTGTGGACGAATACTGCCATATCGAAAGCGGACTTTCCCGCGGCGAGGTGCGCGCAGCGCCCCGCCTGCGCATGGGCAGTCTCAGCATCGACGAGCGCGAACTGGAGGCCATTATGGAGCGCGAGTTCGGCCCCATCAAGCGCCCGATGTATACGCGCCCCACCGCGCCGGAAGCCGCGCCGAAAAAGCCCGTGCTGCGCCAGAAGAAAGAACTGGTCGTCATTGACGGATACAATGTGATCTTCGCCTGGGACGAGCTGAAAGCAATCGCTGCGGATCATCTCGACGCCGCGCGCACCCGCCTTGCGGAAATTCTCGTCAACTACCACGGCTTCACCGGCAGCGACGTTGTGCTGGTGTTCGACGGCTATGCCGTCAAGGGCAACCCCGGCGAAAAAAGCGGCTTTGCAGGCATCCGCGTGGTGTATACCAAAGAAAACGAGAGCGCGGATATCTACATTGAAAAGCTGCTGCACGACATCGGAAGGAACTATTCCGTCCGCGTTGTCACAAGCGACAATCTCATCCGCCTTTCCGCGCTCGGCAGCGGCATTCTCCGCACAAGCGCACGGGAATTCGGAAACGAGATGGACTGGATCATGAGCCAGATCGGCGATATTCTGCGCAAAAGCGCCGAGCGCAGCCACACCGTTACCGCAAGCGAAGGGAAGCTTTGAATATGGACGAAGAACTCATCAGACGCGCTGCCGATCTGGCAGATCGCTGCTGCCGCACCGCCTGCGTGACAGCAACCGGCTTTTTAACGCCCGCAGAGGCGTTTTGCCTCGCCGGCCGCCGGTTTACGGGCACGGACTGCACCATGCTGCTGCGCGGCGGGCATGCCGACGCGGAGCGCTGCGTTGCGTTTTTCCTGCCCGACTGGATGGATCCGGACAGCTTTGACGAGAGTGAATATATCTGCGCGCTGGAGATCACCGCACATTTCGGCACCCCCGGCCATCGCGACTATCTCGGCGCGGCGCTGGGCCTCGGCATCGGTCGGGAATGGCTCGGCGACATTCTCATCGACGGCAGCTCGGCATGGCTTTTTTGCCTGCCCTCCGTCCGGCAGCACCTGCTGCTGAATCTGGACAAAGCCGGGCGCTGCGGCGTGCGCGTTCGCGAGGTTTCGCTCGCCGACGTTCCCGCCCACAAGCGCGAAATGAAAGAAACCGTGTTCAGCGTGAAGTCCCTGCGGCTGGACGCCGTGTGCGCAGGAATGTTCAATCTCTCGCGCACTGCAGCAGCCGAAGCCGTCGCACAGGGGCTTGTAACGCTCAACTACAGCGTCTGCCAGAAAGCCGACGCCCCCATCCGCAACGGCGATATCCTCTCCCTGCGCGGCAAGGGCAAGGGCGAAATTCTCGACGCGGGCGGCAGCGAATCGCGCAAGGGCAGACTGTTTGTCAAATGCGGCATTTACCGCTGAACCCACGCAGCACCTTTGAACGCATCCGACAGCGGCACTGTCGCAGAAAGGAGAAACACCCCCATGAAGCTCACATTTTTAGGCGCCGCCCATGAAGTGACCGGCAGCTGCACGCTCATAGAAATCGGCGGACAGTACGGCCTTGTGGATTGCGGTATGGAGCAGGGCGAGGATATGTATGTCAATCAGGCTCTGCCCGTGGCGGCGGAAAAGCTGGACTTTGTACTGCTTACCCACGCCCACATTGACCATTCCGGACTGATCCCGCTTCTGTTCAAAACCGGCTACACCGGCCCGGTGTATGCCACCTCGGCCACATGCCATCTCGCCGAGATCATGCTGCGCGACTGCGCCCATATTCAGGAAAGCGACGCGGAATGGAAAACCCGCAAGTCCCGCCGCGCCGGCGGACCGGAGGTTTTGCCCGTTTACACCAAAGCCGATGCGGACACCGCAATTGCGCATCTGCGTCCCGTGGAATACGGTGAGGAGGTGCACATCGCCGAGGGCGTGATCGTCCGCTTCACCGATGCGGGGCATCTGATGGGATCTGCCAGCATTGAGCTGTGGCTCACCGAGGGCAATGTGACAAAAAAGGTGGTTTTCTCCGGCGATATCGGCAATTTTAATCAGCCGCTGATTCACGACCCGCACTATATCTCCGAGGCCGACTATGTTGTAACCGAGAGCACCTACGGCGACCGTCTGCACGAAAACGCGGATGTGAACAACATTCAGTATCTGGCCGACTGCATTCAGCGCGTGCTCGACCGCGGCGGAAACGTCATCATCCCCTCGTTTGCCGTTGGCCGCACGCAGGAGATTCTGTATTTCATCCGCGAGATCAAAACCCGCGCGCTCGTCACCGGCCACGGCGATTTCCCCGTGTATGTGGACTCCCCGCTTGCAAACGAAGCCACCGGCATCTTCCTGCAGTGCGGCAGGCACTATTTCGATGACGCAGCGGCGGATATGCTCAGCCGCGGCATCAACCCGCTGATGAGTCCCGGCGTGCAGCTTTCCGTGAGCAAGCAGGAGAGCGTTGCCATCAATGCAAACCGCGACCCCAAAGTGATCATCGCATCGAGCGGCATGTGCGAAGCAGGCCGCATCCGCCACCACCTCAAGCATAATCTCTGGCGCCGGGAATGCATGATCCTGTTCGTGGGCTATCAGGCAGTCGGCACCACCGGAAGACGCATCCGCGACGGCGCGAAAAAGCTCTCGATCTTCAACGAGGAAATCTATGTGAACGCTGAGGTGGCCTATCTGCCCGGAAAAAGCGGTCATGCCGATAAAAACGGCCTGCTACGTTGGATCAACGCCTTTGAAAAAAAGCCGCAGATGGTGTTTGTCAACCACGGCGACCCCGCGGTGGCGGAAAGTTACAAGGACTGCCTTGCGCAGGAGCACGGCTTTACCGCGAGCGCGCCCTATTCCGGCGCGGTGTTTGATCTGCTCGGCAACTGCTACACGGAAACGCCCGCAGCCATCCCCGCGGCAAAGCGCAGCGCGAAGGAAAAGCGCGGAAACGCAGCGCACAACGCGCTGCTCGCCGCCGGCGAGCGGCTGATGCAGGCCATCCGCAGCTGCAAAAACGCGCCCGCCAAAGAGCTCTCGCGCCTGACCGGTCAGGTCAACTCCCTTGCCGACAAACTGCTGAAGCTGGCAAAAAAATAATCCCCGACAGCAAAAAACGACCGCTTTCCGAAATTGGAAAACGGTCGTTTTTTTGTTTATAAGCAGTGCTTACTTGTTGATCTTGGATTCCAGGAAATCGGCGATTTCCTGCACCGTGTAGAGTTCACGAATGTGCTCGTCGGTGATGATAATGTCAAATTCGTCCTCCATGGCGGAGATCAGCTCCACAATGTCCAGAGAGTCCGCGCCCAGATCGTCAATAATATTGGTGTCCGGACGGATATCCTGCTCGGATACGTCGAGCTGGCTCGCAAGAGATTTGCACAATGCCTGATAAACCATGTTTCACATTCCTCCGATAATTCAGACCGGAATCATGCCCATTCGCGGGACTGGGGCTTATTTGCGGCAGTCTCGGTCTTTTCATAGGTGACAACAACTCTGCGGTTGGGCTCCACGCCGGTGGATGCGGTGGAAACGCCTTCATAATTCTGCAGTGCGGTGTGGATCACATGGCGTTCGTAGCTGTTCATCGGTTCGAGCGCCATGCTGCGCTTATACTTGATGGCTTTTGCAGCCATTTTCTCGGCAAGACGCACCAGAGAATCCTCCCGCTTGCTGCGGTAGTTTTCCGCATCCACGCTGATGTGCATCTGCTTTTCGCTGCCGCGGTTGACGGAATAGTTCACCAGATGCTGAATCGCATCGAGCGTTTCGCCGCGGCGGCCGATCACCGCGCCCATGCCGTTGCCGCTGAGGTTGGCGCAAAGTCCGCCGCCCTCGCGCTGCGTGATTTCAATGTCTGCCTCGATGCCCATGCAATCGAGCAGCCCGCGGAGATAAGTTTCAACGCGGTCGCGCTGCGTGTCGGCAACTTCGTAGCTCAGACGGACAAGCGCGTCGGTGCGGCCGATGCCGAGCACGCCCTTCTTGGAGCGCTCGAGCACTTCGACAGAAACGTCCTCACGGCTTTTTCCAAGCTGCGCAAGGCCGGCAGCAATGGCTTCTTCCTCTGTCCTGCCGCTGATTTCGATTGTTTTCGTCATAGTAACTTTATTACCTCTTTATTCTTCTTCCTCAGCAGAGAGTTCGACAGTCTCGTCCTCTGCTTCCGTTGCTGCTTCGGCTTCGGTCTGCGCAGATTCCTCTGCCTCGACGGATTCCGTTTCAACGGTTTCAACTTCCATTGCTTCCGCTGCGGCGGTTTCTTCAACGGTTTCCGCTGCGGTTTCAACAGTCAGGAGTTCTTCAGCCTGTGCCTCCTCGCAGCATGCGCACGCTTCTTCTTCGGCGGCGGCTGCGGCAACCTCTGCCGCATGGGCAGGATTGGTGAAGCGGTCGGCAATATAGGCTCTGCCTCTTGCGTAGCGGCGGTTGCCAACCTGGGACGCAGGAATCTCTTCCTCTTCGATGCCCATGGCAGCGCGGCGCGCAGCACGCTCCTCACGGATTGCGGCGGCTTTCAGCTCGTCCATCTCCGCTTTCTGGCGTGCCTGCTGCTTTTTCTTGCTGGTGTTGGCATTTTCCTGCGTTTTGCCTTCGGCTCTCAGGCGCTCGGTTTCCTGGCGCTTGCGCTCAAATTCCGCTTCGCGCACGCGCATGCGCTCTTCACGCGCAGCGGTTTCGGCAGCGATCTGCTTGCCGTAAACCTTGTTGAGGATCAGCTCCTGAACCAGGGCCAGCAGGCTGGTGTAGATCCAGTAAATACCCAGTGCGGCAGGCATGACGAAGCCGATGTAAAGAGAGATCAGCGGCATCATCAGGTTCATGGTTTTCATGGTCTGCGCACTCTGGTCGTTTGCCTTGGAGTCGCCGCTCTGGGGCGTGGTGCTCTGGCTGACTTTGGTCTGCAGCCAGCTCAGCACGGCAGAAATCACGGGGACGAGGACCAGGCCGATCGCCGCCCAGGTAACGCCGCCTTCCCAGAACTTCAGCTTCGGCATATCACCAAGGTTGAAGCCAAGGAACTTGTAGTTGATGTTCACAAGCTTGTCGGAAAGTCCGGCAAACTGGTCAAAATGCTCGGAGATAAACTGAGACTGATTCAGCTGAATGTAAGCCTCGTTCATAGCCGATGAGAAGCCCAGCTGGCTGAGCTTTTCCGCGATCGCACCGCCGCTCGCGAGCAGTTCCTCGGGAACGCGCATCATGATGGTGAGCGGATAGCGGATTGCCTGATACAGCGCGATCAGGATGGGGAAGGGGATCAGGGACCACACGCAGCCCGACATGGGGTTGATGTGCTCTTCCTTATAAAGTTTGCTGGTTTCTTCCTGCAGCTTTCTGGGGTTGCCTTCATGACGTTTCTGCAGCGCCTGAATCTGAGGATTGAGCGCGCTCATGCGCATCATGCTCTTCTTGCTCTTCATCTGGAAAGGCAGAAGAATGATCTTAACAACCAGTGCAAACAGGAAAATCGCGACGCCGTAGTTTCCAACAAGGTTGTTCAGCCACAGCAGCAGCATGCCAAACGGCTTTGCAATTGCATTTAACATAGGTTTTTCTCCTGTATCTCCGGGGCCTCTTTTTTACGGCACCGGATCGTAAAAATCGTGTTCCCCTCTATGGAATGGGTGACAGCGGGAAATGCGCTTGATCGCAAGCCATGTTCCCTTGGCAGCGCCGTATTTTTCCAGCGCCTCAAGCGCATATTGGGAACATGTTGGGATATACCGGCAGCAAGGCGGCGTGTTTGCGGAGATATACTTCCGATAAAATCTGATAAGAGCAATCAGCAGTTTTTTCATCCGGTTGTCTCCGTAATCAGCTGCAGTTTTTTGCAGGCGGACATAAATGCGGTTTCCAGCTGGCGGTAGGATGCCGTTACGGCGCGGTAGCGCGCCACCGCAACCAGTTCCGTTCCGGGCTGAAACTCCGCCTCATGCAGACGATAAATCTCGCGAAGGCGGCGGCGAACCCGGTTGCGCTTCACCGCGTTGCCCAGCTTGTTGCTGACGGTAAATCCAATGCGGTTTGTGTGGCGCTTGCTCTTGCGGGCATACACCACAAGGAAGGGGGTTGCAGCGCTTTTTCCTTTGGAGTAAAGTCGGCGAAACTCATAGTTTTTCTTCAATGTGTCTGTGAATTTCAAGGCCATTCTCCTTCCCCGGCGCGGGCTTTGTCATCATAAAACAAATGATGCACAAAGAGGGCGGTCAAATTGCCGCCCAATAAAAAACCGGTATCAAACTTTGCGCTGCATAGGCGGCCGAAGCAACTCAGTAGCTGAGCTTGGCTCTGCCCTTTGCTCTGCGGCGAGCCAGAACCTTGCGGCCGTTGGCAGTCGCCATTCTCTTGCGGAAGCCGTGCTCTTTCTTGCGCTGACGCTTCTTGGGCTGATAAGTGCGAAGCATGATACATTTCTCCTTTCGTTTTTATGCTCAACATCCCCGCGCGCTGCGCGAGCGGAAATGCAGCTGACAATATGCTTCTCCCACCCGGCATTCGGGCAGGCCATGATATTATATATTATTGTTTGTCCTCATGTCAACCATATTTTTGAAATCATTCCCTTGAATAAAGCGGCTTTTGCTGCAAAAACCATATATTGAAAGGTTGTGAGCGCATATGAAAAGCGAAAAATACGTAAAAAAACGCACGCTGGTGCTGGCGGCATCGTATCTCACCGCCGCCGTTGTCGCACTCGGCGTGCTCGCCGGCGTAAACGCCGACCGCGCGCAGAAATACCGGATTTTGTCCGACAATCAGTATCAGCATGCGTTCAACGAGCTGGTAACCGCCGTTGGCGAGATGGATTCCGCCCTTCAGAAAAGCTGCCTTGCCACTTCGCCTTCCATGGTGAACGCCATGTGCACAGAAATTTTCGGCAAAGCCATGACCGCGCAGATGGCGCTCGGCGTTTTGCCGTATGCCCCCGAAAAGCTGGAGCAAACCTCCGGCTTCATCAGCCGCGTGGGCGACTATGCCTTTTCCCTGTCGCGCGCAGCGGCGGACGGCAGCGCCTATTCCGCCGAGCAGCTGGAAAGCCTGCGCGCGCTGGCAGGCACGGCAGGCGTTTTGTCGCAAAACCTGCGCGAGCTGCAAAGCCAGCTGCAAAGCGGCGCGCTGCGTCTGCCCGACAGCGCACAAACGCGCGCTGCGCTGCTGGAGTCGGCAGAAGACGCCGTTCCGAATATGGGCGACCGCTTCCGCTTGATTGAGGAGGAGTTTCCGGAGGTGCCCTCGCTCATCTACGACGGCCCGTTTTCCGAACACCTGAGCGGCATGGCGCCGCGCGCGCTTGAAAATCTGCCCGAAGCGGACACGGAATCCGCGCGCGACACCGCAGCGGGCTTTCTCGGCATCTCCCGCGGCAAAGTGTATCCTTTGGGCGAATGCGGCGGCGACCTGCCCTGCTACGGCTTTGCCGCCGACACCGAGGGCGGCGGCGAGGTATATATTGCCGTAACCAAGCAGGGCGGCCGCGTGCTCTCCATGCTCACTTCCCGCCCCGTCGGCAGCGAAAACGTCAGCAAAGAGGACGCACTGAAGGCCGCCGAGGACTTTCTGCGCCGCGCAGGCTACGATTCCATGGCGCAAACTTATCACATGACGCAGGGCGGGATTCTCACCGTGAACTACGCCTACCGGCAGGACGGCGTTTTGTGCTATTCCGACCTTGTGAAGGTTTCCGTTGCGCTCGACACGGGCAAAGTGTGCGGCTTTGAGGCCAAAGGCTACCTCACCGCCCACACCGCGCGGACGCTGCCGGAGATTGCCGTTTCTGCGGAGCAGGCACGCTCGGCCGTGCCTGCGGATCTGAGCGTGCTTGCCGTGCAAACCGCACTGGTACCCTCCGACGGAAAATACGAAACGCTCTGCCACGAATTCAAGTGCGAAGCCGATGACGGCAGCCACTATATAATATATGTAAACGCCGTCACCGGCCGGCAGCACAAAATTCTCATTCTGCTTGAGGACGAAAGCGGCACGCTGACCCTGTGACAATCCGCGGCACCGGGGCCTATGGAACGCCCCGGTGCTGCCAGTAATTGACATTTTGGTAATTTTAGGGTACAATATATTGACTCGGAGTGTATGCATATCGCTCCGGTCTACATCCGGCGCCGTCACGGCGCAAAACACACATACAGAAAGGCAGGCTCATTATGGGCTTTATACCGGAAATCACTTGCCGTCACTGCGGCAAGAAGTATTCTGCCGTTCACAGCCGCTGTCCCTCCTGCAAAGCGCCCCGCGCAAAGCAAGGTGGTCGCCCCGCCACAGCAAAGCCTTCCGCTCCTGCGGCAAACGCTGCCGGTGCTGCGGTGAATCCCCTGCAGTCCGACACAAAATGGCAGTTTCTCTTCGGCTGCATCCTCATTGCCCTGGTCATCATCGCGGTGATCGTGCTGATCACGTTCAGCCTCAACACCGCCGACCCGGTTGAAACGCCGCCGATCCCCACCGTGGAGGTATCCACACCGCCTCCCACGACGCCGCCTCCCACCCCGTCGCCCGAACCCACCATTCCCGTTGCCAGCGTGTCGATCAAGTTCCTCGGCTCGCCCATCAAGGAATTCACCATTCGCGTAGGCGACGCGCCGATCCCCCTGTCGGCGGATGTTTATCCCGTGGAGGCCGTTACCACTTCCAAGCTCATTTGGCGCAGCTCCAACGAGGAGATCGTCACCGTTGACGAAAACGGCGCCGTCACCGCCGTCGGTCCCGGCTGGGCGGAAGTGATTGCAGAGTGCGGCGGCATTGCCGTCGGCTGCAACGTCTGGGTTCCCGAAAGCTGACTTACCGCAATTTTGAAGCTGCCTGAAAAAATTTTTCGGGCAGCTTCAAAAAGTCCTTGACATTTGCGCAAGAGTTTGCTAAAGTATTCCTTGCTGATAATCAAATACGGACGATTGGCGCAGCTGGTAGCGCATCCGCTTGACGTGCGGGAGGTCACAAGTTCGAGTCTTGTATCGTCCACCACAAAAACCGCTGGAAACTCACGTTTCCGGCGGTTTTTTCTTACTTTTAAGCGTGAAACGATGTGAGTTCGCTTACCCAAAGCGCACAAAAACGCACAAAAAACGCACAAACGGGCATCAACGACATGGGAAATGCTTTGAAACTCTGATGAAAGGAAGGAACAACTATGGCATCCATCAGAGAGAAAAAGCAGGATCAAAAAACAATTTCTTTCCAATTTACTTGCTGCTTGGGACGAGATGAAAAGGGAAAGCAGATTCGCCGGTATAGCACGTGGACACCGCCGAAAGCACTAACGTTGACCAAAGCAAGAATAGCCGCTCAAAAGGCGGCGGAAAAATGGGAGAGGGAAGAGCGCGTGGCGTATGAGAAAGACTTAAAAGATCCAGAGTTCGCAAAAAGCAAAGAGGTTGCACCGATACAGACGGACTTTGTCACTTTTGCGGAACAAGACTGGTTTGCCCTTTGCATCGACGACGGAGAGCACAAGCCAAAAACCATCGCGTTCTATGCCGATACCATGAAAAATATCGTGGCTTATTTTGCGGGAAAGACTCTCCAAAATATGACGGCAACAGATATTCAGAAGTTTCTAATTTATCTGCGGACAGAGAGGCACTATTCTCCTCAAAATGTTCACCACCATCACCGCACTTTGAATATGATCTTTAACTTTGCCGTGAAGCAGGATCTTGTTCAGAAGAATCCGATGGATAATGTAGATAAGCCTCGGCTTCCCAAACATAAGGTTGATGCGCTTTCACAGGAAGAAGCACAGGAGTTTTTCAAAGCCTTGTCGAGCTGCCCGCTTGATTTTCGCTGCTTGCTGTTGCTTCTGATAACTACTGGCTTGCGGCGTGGGGAATGTTTAGGCTTGAAGTGGCGGGACATTGACGAGCAGCGCGCGCTGCTTCGGGTGGAGAGGAATATAACTTACACCCCGAAAAGCGGCATAGTTGTCAGCACGCCCAAGACGGCGGCGGGCATTCGAGTTGTTCCTCTGATGGACAGTGTTTTGTGTTTGCTACGGCTGCTGAAAGCACAGTGCCAGAGGGCGCACGCAGATGCCATCATTGAGGATGGTTTTATCTTTCACGGAGAATCGGGCATCTTTACTCCCAGAGATCCAGCAGCCATAACGCAGAGAGTAAAGCGTTTTATGAAAGCTAACGCTCTTCCCGATATGTCGCCACATGATTTGCGGCATAGCTGTGCCACCTTGCTTCTGAGCAGCGGCGCAGACATTAAAAGCGTTCAGGAGATTTTGGGACACGCCAACGCAAGCACTACGCTAAACTTTTACGTCAGGGCAGATATTAAGCAAATGAAAACCGCCACAGATAAGATGGCGGCAGCGTTTGGCTTATAACAAGCAACCAAGTTTATACTACAATCAAAACATTATTCATTCCAGTTGTAAGCAAGGTGAAAGCTAGTTTCTAACATCTTTTTAGTAACTTTGTGACTGTTGTAACCTGCTCCAGAACCACCGATAAGAATACTCTAAAACACAGCCGGTCAAAAGGCTGTGTTTTTTCTTTTCAGCTGAATGCAAGAGTGCCATTATAACGACTAACTCGGTTTTCGTCCCTGCTATAATTAAGACATAAAGAACAGGGAAGAAACAAAGCCCTGAAAAATAAAAATGAAAAAAACAAAAAATTTGGAGGAAACAAAAATGACTATCAACACCAACAACAAGACCATCGAGATGAGCAAGAAGTTCGCCGCAGCAGCTAAGAAGTTCGGAACCGAAGAGTATAAGCAGCTTCAGGAAGTCCGCAGAGATTATCCAAACTTCAAGGTTGTTACCATCACTCGCAAGACTTCCAGCAAGAAAGAGAATTACAAGGGGCTGACTTACGAATACATGGAAAAGTATATCGCTGCTCACGACGACGAGAAGAAGTCCATCATGGCAGAGTATGAGATGATGAGAGCTACAAGTGAAGAGGCCAAGGCTGCCCTCGCTGAGCCGGTGTCCTATTATGAGATGAAGGTTTGGTTCCTGAAGAAGTTCCCCGAAATCGCTGAGTTCCACAAGAAGCGCGAAGCCGCTCTGGCAGCTTAATCCAACAGAAAAGAATTTAGGAGGAAAATAAAATGAAGAACACTCTCAAAATCAATCACATCGACAGAACCATCACCATGGATCGCACTTTTGCCAAGAACGCAGAGAACACCAGAAGCGAAGAATACGCCCATCTCCAGAGCGTCCGCCGCGATTATCCCACTTACACCGTCGTTCGCCGTCAGATCAAGAAGAACCCGAACAAGGAGAGCTGGAAAGGCCTGACCTACGAATACATGGAGAACTACATTTCCACTCACGAAGAGGGAGAAGCCAGAATCGCAGTTCTGAAGGAATTTGCCGAGAAGCGCCTGATCTCTGAGTGCCACAGCGAGTGCCATCGCTACCCCACTATCAAGAAGTGGTTCTTGGAGAAGTATCCTGAGATTGCCGAGTTTGGCATGACCGCTCCCGCCGCCGAGAACAGCAAGGTTGTTGATCTGCCCCAGCAGACCGCAGAAGATGCCGCTTGATTAAGAAATGGAGGAAAAGAAAATGACTATCCTGACTGCCCGAAAAGCCCGCCTGATTGCCGAACTGGCAAATGCCGCCAAAGATTGGAACTGCACCCACAGAGAAGCTCTTCTGGAAATTCTCTATATGTTCTATGAGAATGAGTTCCCTATGGAGTATCTCAAGACAGAGTTTGAACCCATGTCCGACGAAGAACTGCTGGAAGCCTACCTGAATATCTGAAAGAGCCATGGAAGAAGCAATCTTTTACAAAGAATGGCTGCCGTTGCCAAAAGCAGAGTTCAATGTGCTGGCGATGATTGCCGAGCAAGGAGGATCCTTCACCGGCAACTACGCAGACATGTGCAGATACTTGGGTGTAACCCCTCAGAACCGCAACAACACCGCACTCAGAAACGCCATTGAATCACTAATTGCGCAAGGCTTCATCTCTTGTGAGCGCCACGGCAGAACTAACCATCTGACAGTCATTCCAAAAGCAACAGAAATCAGACTGCCGCGACGCTGGGTGCAATCGGTCATTCAGCACGACTACTCTTCCGAGGCCGTTGCTTTCGCTCCTGTCCTCAAAGTCTTCATCTGGATCGCTCACAACGATCTGAGCGTTGTAACAAACGGCATGATTGCCGAAGACCTGAATGTGTCCGTGTCCACGGTGGTCAGCGCAAAGAATGTTCTTGAACGAGAGTATGAGAACATTACGAAGAGAAAAATTTCCGAGAAGATCGGCAACGATGTTTTCAGAAATCTGGGGCAGGAGCTGACAGCTGGGGCATGGTGGACTGAGATCTAAAAGAGATACTTTTTCCTTGCCAATAAGGAAAGATAATTATTGTTAAGGAAAAAGTATCTCTTTCGGAATGAAACAGCATCGCTATTTTGCTACGAAGCCGCAACAGCGGCGTTCGTGCAAAAGTAGCGAATGCTTGAAGTAAATAAGTCCGTTGGCGTCGTTCTTATTCGATATTTCCGAGGTCGCCGTAAAAGCTTTGAAAGCCATCCCAAAGCCGCTCTATTTTGATTTTCATAAAAAATTTTGTTATAATATTTATAGAAAGTTAAGGAAATCTGAACTTTCCTGACGCTTTACTACTACACAAAGGAGTGCATTTTTTTGAGTAAATCCATCACCGTCGATCTCGACTGGTTTAACATTATTACCGCTTACGCCGAAGAGCATTGCATGACAAAAAAGGATACTTTGTCGATGCTGCTGGGAATTGCCATCGGACAATAGAACACATTTTATGATTGGTATCTGGAGGCCAGCACCAGAAATTTTGAAGATATTGGGAGCCCTGTTTATGAAGAATTATGAAAGAAATACTTACGAAGAAAACACTTACAAATGGCTAAAACGCGATGGCTGGGCAGAGTAGTTTGAACACCCAGGCATTTACGAAATCAGCATTGACGGTTAGACCGTCTATGTCGGCAAAAGCAAAAATATGCTCCGCCGTCTGGCGCAGCATTGGGTAGGCATCAGAACAGAGAGCGAGCGCAAATACCGCATCCTTGCCGAGGCGAAACGGCACAGGCACGCAGTTGGATTTTCTGTCCTGCATTACGCCGTGGAGCTGACACCCTTGCTGATCGAAGAAGAGTTAGGCGAGAAAGAGGGTGAGTTTATCAGGGAGCTAAAGCCTGTCCTGAATACTTAGATCCCCAAGGCCGACAACTGGCGCAGTTATGAAATCAATGAAATTGCTAGCACAATCACTCTGTCTGAAATTTTGCAGTAGCAAAACACATGAATTCAGATCGAGCAGATTTTACATAAATTGAAGAAGATTTTCTCAGGAGGTTTATCTATGGATAAAACAGACATTATTGACATACTGGTAAAGCGCACATAGACTTTGCGCAGAAGCATCTCTGGCGAACCGTCCATGGCAACTCATGCCGCATGGCGTTTGGAGGATGCGCGGCATGAACAGCTGCGCGGTATCTACGCCAGCCAAGAGGCGGACGATGATGAGTTCACCTTCAACTTCACAAGTGAGGTGAAGCGGAAATGAGCGAATCGAAAAAGAAGAAAAAAACGAAGAAAAAATCTGTCCTTGAAGCAGAGATTCTTTCGTTCATGCAAAAGAGCCTGAAAACGGCTCTCAATTTGGCGTTGGATGACATCTTCAAGGACTGGAAATGACACAAGGCGGAAGCCGTTCTGAAAGGAACGACTTCCGCCTTTTTCCGTTATGTGCCGCCAGACGGCAAACTTTTACTCTGCCGATCACAGCCAGAAAAACCGTCTTCTGGATTGAAAATGCATCTCCGTGGGAGTTTTGCCCACCTTTTTTTGGCAAGGGCGTCTGCGGTTTTTGCTTTCCCGAAATATAGCCCCCGTCAATCTGCATCTTTCACATACTCAACCAAGTCTCCCGGCTGACATTCCAAAAGGGAGCAAATTGTGTCAAGCGTTTTCCACGAAACCAACTCACCATGCCGCAACTGTTGGAGGTAGGATTGCCCGATCAGCTTTTCTTCACGGATTTTGGTGGAGGAATAGCCCTTCTCTTTGAGGGCAGCCATCACATCGACCTTGTATCGGATTGCCATAAATAGAGCCTCCTTTCCCATTGTCCTTATTGTAGCAGACAATAGCACTAAAATCAAGTGCTAAATTTACATGAAAATAGCACCAGAATTTAGTGCATTACGCCAATAGACAGCACCAGATTTTAGTGCTATAATAAAGACAATCAAGGGAGCGCGAAACGCATTCTCCGAGTAGGCGGGACGCGAAAGGAACTCACGCCGCGCTCCACAACGAAAAACGGAGGAATTAGAAATGAGTAAGAACGAACTGGTTGCCAAGATCGAAGCCCTGACCGAGTGGGAAGCACTGATGGAAGAAGCCAGAGCCGAAGCCGAGGCCATCCGCGACAGCATTAAGCATGAGATGATGGAGCGCGAGGTTGAAGAGCTGAGCGCAGGACAGTATATCATACGCTGGACTTCCGTCCTCTCCAATCGCTTTGACACCACCGGCTTTAAGAAAGCCTACGGCGATCTCTACAAAGCGTTCACCAAGCAGAGCGCAAGCCGCCGCTTCTCTGTTTCCTGCTAATTAAGAAGCCCGCCGCGCTCCAGAGTGAGGCGGCGGGCAAAGTTCTTATAATCCCACAAATACGAACACCAAAAGCCAGACATTACAGGGCGGCGAGGCTGGCGCGGCAAACAAACGAACTTCAGTGCCCTGTTTTACGAACTTTTCACTACTGGAGGCGCAATGAATAAGAAAACAAAGGCTCTTACCACGGAGCAATACAAAGAGATCATCCAGACGATGAAAGAGGGCTTTTGCGGCTGCCGCCCCAATGAGCGCATCGCAACCGCTCTTGTTCTGGAGGGCAATCTGGGCTTGCGTATCAGCGATATTGTGAAGCTGCGCCCCTGCGATATTGTTCGGGACGGAGACCGATACCGGCTTGAGATCGTGGAGCAAAAGACCGGCAAGCACAGGGTGTTCACTGTCCCGCTTGTGATTGCGCAGTATATTGAAAACTACTGTTTGCGGAATGGCCTCCGCTCCGCTGACCGCATTTTCCCGATTACGGAGCGCGCCGTTCAGAAGCAGCTTGCCATTGTCTGTGACTATCTGGGCTTTGAGGGTATCAGCACGCACAGTTTCCGCAAGTGGTATGCTACGGAGATTTACAAGGCCAACGGCTATGATATAGCACTTGTCCAGAGGTTGCTACAACACAGCTCCGCCGCAGTCACGCAGCGTTATATCGGCATCGAACCGCAGAGGATTGAAGCAGCGATTGAGGGACACTCGCAGCTTCTTTGAATCTGTTTGCATTTGCGAGGTTCTCGACGTTAGCAGAACTACTGCCTACAAATACATTGAACTTTGGGAAGAAAAAGGGTGATTTCTAAGCGAAATCACCCTTTTTCTGTTTATTCTTCCTTCTCCAGAACCCCGGTTGCTCCATATAACATAAGTCTACCATCGTTAAAAGAGAAACCTATGCTGCCTTCAACATTGTTCTTTTGGTCTGATGTGACGGTATGTATGGATTCAGTCCCGATAGAATATGTCCCAACGGTTGAATTGTCTATTTTTTTGCCATTAACGTAAGTATCAACAACATATTTCCCTTCAAAGAAAGTCCATTTTGACATTACGGTATCAGAATCGTTACTGATCCATGTTCCGACTAATTGTTCATCGATTTGTTCTACCAGTGGTCTGTCTGTGTCTCTATTTTCACACGCAACTAACATAAGAATCAAAATAAGACAAAGCGCTGAGAAGAAAACTTTGCATCTCATATTATTTTGTCAGAATACCAGATACATCGACAACTTCGTAGGACAGGCTAACAGTGTCATTCCAAACCCAGTAACCATCAGGAATGCTGATTAAGTTGGAAGCAGAACCATTGCCAACAATGTCGGTAGTTGCAGTAAGGGATACATCAATATCGGACATGTTATTATAGAAATATTCTTCGTAAGTTATTTCTCCCTTATTTTGCTGTTTGATAATATCGGCAGACAAAGGTACATAAAAACCAGAGTATTTTACAGTTACAACCACATCGTTATAGTCATAGTTGTCTGTCTTTCCGCTAACATTAACACTGGTTTCAATACCAGAATATACATAAGTTCCAATATCTTTATCAAGTCCCATCATGCGAGCATAATCTGTTGCATCAAAAAGCTGGGGATTAAAGGATACATTCAGATATTTATCATAATTATCGACGGTCAAATGGATGCCTAAATTGTCGAAATCCTCTCTTGCTTTTTCGAGGTCTTCGTAATTCTTAACCTGTTTTTGTTCTTCAACACTCAATGCGGAGTAGGCATCTTCTGCTTCTTTGATTTTTTCAGAACTGGAAACAGAAATAGAACCAATACCTTCAATCAAACTTTCAACCGCCTTGACAGCTTCGCTTTTTCCGCAAGCGCATAAGGACAGGCACATCACAAGTGCCAAGAGCAACGCAAGTGTTCTTTTCATTTTGAAACCTCTTTCATATAGTTTTCTTTCTTCTGGCAATTTTTACACAGACCAACGGCACGGCCATCAAAGGCCAACGCTTCATCGTATGTGTCAAAAAACTTCGTGTTAAAAGGAAGGGCTTTCGACTCCCGGCAATAACCGCGAATGTGGAGCCTGTGTGTTTTCATGTTGTAAAAATACTTCTTTTCCATTCAATCACCACCTCTATAACTTAACAAGAAGTTTTCTTCCTGTAATTATGATACTTTGGCGCCTTTTTGTCAAGCTGGATAGGAACTAAAATTCCAATATAAAGCTTACAGGAGGAAGGATAATGCTTCTTTTAGATATGCGGGAGATCGGCAACAAGCTATTAGCTATCCGCAAGCGCATGGGAATGACACAAGTAGAGGTTGCGGAAGCTGCTGGCCTGTCTAGTCGTACCTACGCAGATATTGAGCGTGGAACCGTGAATATGCGTGTGGAAACCATTCTGCACATCTGCGAGGCTTTGCACATCACACCTGACGAAATTCTGACACAGAGCAACACGGAACTGACCGTCCAAGAGGAAGAGATACTTGCACGGCTCAACGCTTGCAATTCCAAAGACAAGGAAACCGCCCTTCGCCTACTGAATGTCTATTTACAGTCCCTTTCTGAATAACGGAGGCGGCAAGTATGGCAAAGAAAATCAACGAGTTTGGCTTTGAGGAGTTTGAAGCCCGACATGGCAAACAAAATAACCAGAAGCTAAAGCCATATCTGGTGCTTCAGTATCTTCTCAGAAACACCGATGAAAGCCATGTGGTAAGCGCCGATGATATTGTTGAGTTTTTGAAGCGCTGCGGTATCTACGCGGAACGCAGATCCATTTATCGCGACATCAAAGAAATTAACAAAATCATGTGGCTCCTTGAGAACAAAACACTCACTGATGACTCTGAATTTGATGATGGTGTGACTGTCGAGGATGCAGAAGATGCGCTTGCTGAAGATGAGGACGATGAAGAGAAGTTCGTTGTCTATCAAAAGCACGCCAAGACTAAGGGCTTCTATGTGCGGCAGCGGCATTATAATTCCAATGACATCCGTCTTCTGGCTGAGTGTATTTATTCTGCGCGGTTCCTTTCGCAGAAAGAGGCTGACCGCCTTTCTAAAGTTGTCTGCGAATTTGTGAGCAAATATGACGCCAAGAACATCCGGCACGATGCCTTTCTCACTGACCGTGTAAAGACGCAGAATCAGCATGTCCTCGGTAATATTGGCCTGATTAACGATGCCATGAGTTTTAGGATTGACGGCGAGGCACATACGCCGGAGAAGATTACCTTCAAATATCTCAAATATTCCATCAATGATGTAAACCAGCAGGCCGAGCGCAGAGGGGGAGAAACATACAAAGTCAGTCCCTACAAGCTGCTGATCAATGATGGGTTCTACTATCTTCTGGCTTTCGATGACGCCAAGCAAAAAATGATGACCTACCGCGTGGATCGCATGAAAGGCGTCAGTTTTACCAATGAGCCAAGAGACGGCAAAGAAGCCTTTGATGCCATTGATCTGCGTGACTACACCAAGCGCGTTTTCTCTATGTTTGGCGGCAAGCGCGAGAGCGTGACTATCCGCTTCATCAATCCACTTCTGGATGCCGTTGTTGACCGCTTCGGTAATGACAAAAACAGCGTGTATTATGCCAAGTGCGATGACCGCCATTTCACAGTAACGACCCGTGTTGAGATCAGTGACCAGTTCTTCGGCTGGGTGCTGGGGTTCGGAAAGAAAGCGAAGTTGCTTGAATCGGAGTATGCCGTGGAAGAGTTCAAGAAGTATTTAGATAAAGTCCGTGAGATGTACTAAGGGGAGCTATAGTTATGGATTGCAATGATACTGGAAAGATTGCTTTGGAGGTTACAAAAGCGGTAATCGTTGGAGGTATATCTG
The DNA here is from genome assembly GCA_015067465.1 of Oscillospiraceae bacterium. Classification (GTDB taxonomy): domain Bacteria; phylum Bacillota; class Clostridia; order Oscillospirales; family Oscillospiraceae; genus SVKR01. The sequence continues at coordinate 77,458 of SVMK01000002.1, read as the reverse complement.
CGGTTCCTGTAATAGGCGGAGTAATTTCTGAACTTGTTGGATATTTGGACAGTAGGCATATCGAAAAGCGAATTTCTGACTTGGAGCATGCGGTGCTAGGGATGGGCATATCGATTCAGGATTTTTCCGATAAGCTTTATAGACTTGAATCAGATGAACATCGATATTATGTTGTGAGAAACAATCTGAAATATTTGTGCTTGTCTGCATTACCAGAGACTGTAGATGCCCTAAACAGGGCGCTTATTGAGATTGTAATGTCTGAGCAACCAACCATGGCTGAATATGCATGCGAAATAATCAGACAATTGAACGCAGATGATATTTTGTTTCTCAAGCTCCTAAAACAATATCGTGCTAAATGATTGTTGGAGGATAATATATTATGCAAGACAGAAATATTGTGTACGGCTCCCAAAACACGATTAAATGGACAGATTTCTCTAAATTTGTATTTGGTACAGAAATCCGTGATATGAGTTGTTTAATGAACACCGAATTTATCGTCCGGTATGATGATGGAACTGAGAAGCGCACGATAGATCCGGCTTATATAGCTAGATCTATCATTAAACTTCATTCGCTTGGAGTTCTCCAATATGATTTTGTTACCACTGCCGGAACAACCTCACCAAATTTTATTGACAGGCTTCATGTGACTTTTTTTGGACAGAAGTTGCTCGAATATATCGATGCAAACAACGAAGTCAAGGGTGATCCTTAACTTAATGTTTATAAAAAGATGTTAAAAAGAAGCAAGAGACTTGTTTGCCTCTTGCTTCTTTTTTGTTCCAAACATGCTTGCAGTTTGCTTGAGGGGTGACCGCACAAAAAACGCACAAGCACATTGCGTTACGGGTTTTAACATGGTATAATTTGTTCAGAATTATGGAGTTTCAAAGCCATTTTACTGGTTTTTGTGTAGGGCGAGTGGCAAAACTGGTGATTTCGTTGCTTGACGTGCGGGAGGTCACAAGTTCGAGTCTTGTATCGTCCACCAAAAAAAATCCTTGAAGCCCTGCGGTTTCAAGGATTTTTTCATTCCGGCCTTGCTCTGCCTGCCGCGGTGCTTGTGCTTTTGTTCCTATTCCGTGTTTTCTCCCGTCCGAATTTTGGAACAATGAATAAATATCGTGCATTTTGCCAAAGCGGCGCCGGCTTTACTTGACATTGAGTGAATTTTATTCTATACTTCGTGTATATTTATACACTATCATGCTGTTTTTATTCACGGCACACTTCCGTTGGGAGGGATCGCACATGACCAGAATTTACATTGACGGCAGCGCCGGAACCACAGGGCTGCGCATCCGCGAGCGTTTGGCGGCACGCACCGACCTGCACCTGATTGAAATCGACGAGGCGCTGCGCAAAGACCCCGCTGCGCGCAGCGAGTATCTCAACAGCGCGGACGTGGCGTTTCTCTGCCTGCCGGACGCCGCAGCGATTGAGTCCGCGGCCATGGTGTCCAATCCTTCCACCGTGATTATCGACACTTCCACCGCCCACCGCACAAACGATGCCTGGACTTACGGCTTTCCCGAACTGTGCGGGCAGCGCGAGAAAATTGCCGCGGCGCATAAAATCGCAAACCCCGGCTGCCATGCCAGCGGCTTCATTGCCCTTGTAGCGCCGCTTGTGGCACAAGGGCTGCTCCGCCCCGAGGCGCAGCTTTCCTGCTTTTCCCTCACAGGCTATTCCGGCGGCGGAAAAAAGATGATTGCGGAGTATGAATCCGACGAAACCGCCGCAGCGCTGGCGGCTCCGCGCATGTACGGCCTTTCGCAGCAGCACAAGCACCTGCCTGAAATGGCGAAGGTGTGCGGTTTGGCGCACGCGCCCGTATTCTGCCCCACCGTGGCTGACTACTATGCCGGCATGGAGGTTGTTGTTCCGCTGTTTGCAGGCGATCTGCGCGGCAGCATCGACGATGTCCGCGCGCTTTACCGCAGCTGCTATGCAGACGGACTTGTCACTTACAGCGACGCGGACGAAAGCGGCTTTCTCTCCGCCGGCGCGCTGGCCGGCTATGACAACATGTTTGTCGGCGTGTTCGGAAATGCCGACCGCGCCGTACTCGTTTCCCGTTTTGACAATCTCGGTAAGGGCGCATCGGGCGCCGCAATACAGAACATGAACCTTGTGCTCGGTTTGGACGAGCGCACGGGCCTGAATATTTATAAGGAGGACTGAACTGAAATGATTCATCTGATCGAAGGCGGCATCTGCGCCGCAAAGGGATTCACCGCCAACGGAGTGCACTGCGGTATCCGCAAAAACAAAACCAAGCGTGACCTCTCCCTGATTTTCAGCGAGGTCCCCGCATCCGCCGCCGCGGTGTATACCACCAATCTGGTGAAAGGCGCTCCCATTCTCGTCACCAAAAAGCACATTTCCGACGGCAAGGCACAGGCTGTTATCTGCAACAGCGGCAACGCAAACACCTGCAATGCAAACGGCGTTGAAATCGCGGAGCAGACCTGTGATCTGGCTGCAAAGGCGCTGGGCATCGCCGCAAACGATGTGGTCGTTGCCTCCACGGGCGTGATCGGCCAGACGCTGAGCATCGAGCCGATCGCCGCGGGAATTCCCCCGCTGGCCGCAGGACTGAGCAAGGACGGCACCGCCGTGGCCGCCGAAGGCATCATGACCACCGACACCGTGATAAAGCAGATCGCCGTGGAATTCACGCTCGACGGAAAAACCTGCCGCATGGGCGGCATCGCCAAGGGCAGCGGCATGATCCACCCCAATATGGCAACCCTGCTCGTTTTCATCACCACGGATGCCGCCATCTCCCCGGCTATGCTGCAAAAAGCCCTGTCTTCCGACGTTGCGGACACCTTCAATATGGTTTCCGTTGACGGCGACACCTCCACCAACGATATGGTCACCGTTCTCGCAAACGGCCTTGCCGGCAACAGCGAGATCACCGACGACGGCGAGGATTTTGCGGAATTTATGAAGGCGCTCAACACCATAACGGTGCATCTGTGCCGCTGCATCGCAGGCGACGGCGAGGGCGCAACCAAGCTGCTGGAATGCAAGGTTGTCGGCGCGAAGGATATCCCCACGGCAAAAACCGTTGCCAAGAGCGTGATTTGCTCAAGCCTGCTGAAGACCGCCATGTTCGGCGCGGATGCCAACTGGGGCCGCGTGCTGTGCGCCATCGGCTACAGCGGCGCAAGCGTGGATGTGGACAAGGTGGACGTTGCGTTCCGCAGCGCCGCCGGAACCGTGGAAGTTTGCAAATCCGGCGCAGGCATCGACTTTTCCGAAGAGCAGGCAAAGGAGATTTTGCTGCAGAAGGAAATCGAAATCCTTATCGGCCTGAACAGCGGCGAGAGCTGCGCAACGGCATGGGGCTGCGATCTGACCTATGAATACGTCAAGATCAACGGCGACTACCGCACCTGATCGCGCGAGGGGGCAACTATGCTGAATGATTTTTCCAATGCCCAGCGGGCAGAAATTCTGACACAGGCGCTGCCGTATATCCGGCGCTACACGGGCAAAACCGTTGTTGTGAAATACGGCGGCAACGCGATGATAAACGAGCAGCTCAAGCAGCAGGTGATGGAGGACATCGTTTTGCTGTGGCTCATCGGGGTGAAGATCGTGCTGGTGCACGGCGGCGGCCCGGAGATCAACGAGCTGATGGACAAGCTCGGCAAAAAGGCCGAGTTTGTGGACGGTCTGCGCGTAACCGATAAGGAAACCGTGGATATCGTGCAGATGGTGCTGGCGGGCAAGGTGAATAAAACGCTGGTAAATCTGCTTGAAACGGAAGGCGGCAAGGCCATCGGCCTTTCCGGTATGGACGACCGGCTCATCGAGGCCGAGATGAAAGACGAAAAGCTCGGCTATGTCGGCCGTATCACCAATATCAACATCCAGCCGGTTTCCGATTTGCTGGAGATGGGCTATATCCCCGTCATCTCCACGCTCGGCTGCGACCGGCAGGGCAACACCTACAACATCAACGGCGACACCGCCGCAGCCCACATTGCAGGCGCACTCGGCGCCGAGCGCCTGATCATGATGACCGACATTGCGGGCCTTCTGCGCGACCGCGACGATCCCTCCACGCTCATCCCCGAGCTCACCGTGGCGGAGGCCACCGCGCTGCAGGCTGAGGGCATCATCTCCGGCGGCATGATCCCCAAAGTGGAATGCTGCATCGAAGCCATCCGCGAAGGTGTGAAAAATGTTGTTATCATGGACGGCAGAGTGCCCCACTCCATTCTCATGGAACTGCTCACCGACGAGGGCGCCGGCACTATGGTCACAGGAGGAACGGACAATGAGCATCATTGAACTGGACAAGCAATACGTTGCCCCCACCTATAAGCGTTTCCCGGTGGAAATCGTTTCCGGCAAGGGTTCGCTGGTATGGGATGCAAACGGCAAGGAATATGTGGACATGGGTTCCGGCATCGGCGTTACCGCCTTCGGCATTGCAGACGAGCTCTGGCAGCAGGCCGTAACCGCGCAGATCGCCAAGGTTCAGCACATGTCCAACCTCTACTACACCCAGCCCTGCGCGCTGCTGGCAGAGATGCTGTGCACCCGCACGGGCATGAAAAAGGTATTTTTCTCCAACTCCGGCGCGGAGGCAAACGAGTGCGCCATCAAAGCCGCGCGCAAGTATGCCGCCGAAAAGCGCGGCAGCGGCTGCTCCACCATCGTCACGCTGCAAAACAGCTTCCACGGCAGAACGCTTACCACCCTTGCCGCAACCGGACAGGACCATTACCATGAGCTGTTTCAGCCCCTCACCCCCGGCTTCGTCAGCGTGGAGTCCGGTGATATGGACAGCATCCGCGCACTGGCGAAGGAGAAAAAGCTCGCCGCCGTGATGATAGAGTGCGTGCAGGGCGAAGGCGGCGTTCTCCCCACCGATCCCGACTTTATCGCAGCGCTCGCTGCTTTCTGCAAGCAGGAAGACGTTCTGCTCATCATCGACGAGGTGCAAACCGGCAACGGCAGAACCGGCGCGCTGTATGCATATATGCACTACGGCATCCAGCCCGACATTGTTTCCACCGCAAAGGGACTCGCCGGCGGACTGCCCCTCGGCGCAACCATGCTCGGCGAAAAGGTTGAGCAGGTATTCTCCTTCGGCGACCACGGCTCCACCTTCGGCGGCAACCCCGTCAGCTGCGCCGCCGCGCTCAGCGTGCTCAGCCGCATCGACGATGCGCTGCTCGCCGAGGTTCGCGAAAAGAGCGCCTATGTTTTCGAGGCGCTGCGCGGCGCCAAAGGCGTTGAGAGCGTCAGCGGCATGGGCCTGATGATCGGCATCAAAACAGAAAAGCCCGCCGCGGAAATCGTTTCCGCCTGCATGGAGCGCGGCGTTTTGTGCCTCACGGCAAAAACCAAAGTGCGCCTGCTGCCCGCGCTGAACATTCCCATGGATCAGCTGCAGCGCGCAGTTGAAGTGATCAAAGACGTCTGCGCACAGTAAGCCGCGGCGGAATATATCCCAACAATATAAAAAATCACTGCGGATGATCGGAAAATCCGCAGTGATTTTTCTATATGCCGATATGTTTTGAATCAATGGCGGTAAAAGTCCGCGCCGATTTCGCGCACAGCCCGACGTACAACGGCGTTTTTGCGCGCGATCTTTTCGTCACCGACAGCGCCGAGGAAGCCGCCGCACCAGATGTAGCCGCCGCCCTTGGCAAAACGGTTCATGGTTTCGCGAACGGACTCGTAAATCTGCTCGTCGGTCACATCGTCACCCAGCAGCGAATCGCGGCCGATCCACCCGCCGCAGATAACATAGGAGCTGCCGTACTTTTTCTTAAACGCGTCCAGATCATTGCAGCATTGCGCAGGATCCCACGCCACAACACCGATTTTGTGCACTTCTTCCATAAAGGACATGCTCTTTCCGCAGTTGTGGAAGGTGATGGGAATGCCTCTGTCGCGGGCAAATTTTGCCTGACGGTCATACAGAGGATAGAAAAATTCCTTATACATGTCCATGGAAATGAACGGACTGGCCCACGCCGCTGTGTCGTCCATCATGGTGTAGATATCGGGCTGATAAAAATCAATGCTGCGCTCAATCACGTCGCAGTAAAAATCGCTGATATACTCCAGCAGCGCCTTGCACTCCTCCGGCTCCTCGCACAGCGCCGTCAGGCCGTTTGTAAAGCCCATAAAGGACATCAGCAGCTGAAAATAGCCCATGTGCGTATTGTAGGCCACAGCGGTATACTCCCGGTCGATACCCGTGCGCTCAATGTCCTTTTTCGCCAACTGCTCCCAGTCGATATCGCTGAGGTCGGGCGCTTTGATCACGTCGCGCCACTTGGTGATGTCTTCAAGGATGAATTTGTTCGGTTCCGGCAAAATCGCGCCTGCGGCTTCGTCGCAGCCGACATACGGCACGCCCCAGATATCCTTTCCGCCGCGGCGGATGCGGTGCTCGGACAGCGGCGTTGGCTCAATGAGCACGTTGGGACAGCTGCGCACATCGTCCGGATTCGGAAACAGCGTGTACGACGGGACCCACTCCGGAACTTCCCCGTTCAGAATTTTCAGATAATTCTCTTTCGGTTTCAACACAGCGCATACCTCCCGTCCGGGCGCAATGCGCGCCGGATTGTTCAAATTTTATCACACTTTTATTATAGCATCCGCAGCCGCGTTTCACAAGATTTTTGCGTCCGCCCGTCATAAAAATAAACCGACCATTTCTGTATATCTTCACGATTTTTTCACTTTCGGGTGCAAAAAATCCGCATCTGCGCTTGCGCGCAGATGCGGATTTGCCGTTCATTTTCGCTGCTTGTCCGAAGCCGGAAGAATGCGCGGTCAGCGATACGTGCCGCTGCCGTCGTACTGGCCGCTCATAACCACAGAGAAGTGGAAGATGGGGCGGTTCACTTCAAGAATGCGCATAGGATTGTGGGGCATTCCGGCAGGAACATAGATCAGGGTGCTGCGGGTGAGCAGATGCGCTTCGCCGTTGAGCGAAAACTCAATCTTGCCGCCGAGATCGTAGGGATTGTTCATATCGCTGCTGAAAAATCCGATCAGCTCGCAGGTGTCATCGTGGCTGTGCTCAAGGAAGATGGGATCGCGCTCGGGCACATTGTAGTACCATGCGGTATTCATCTGGAATGCGCCGGGAACCACATTGTCATCAATCCAAAGGATGCGCTGGGAGAAGCGCTTGTAAAGCTCCTTATACTCCGGCGAGGAGGCCGCAAAAGTCGCCGGCTCGGTCAGATCCTGAATAAAATATTTTCCGTATTCGCCGCCGTTGTTGTTGTCGTATACCATGAATGTAATCCTCCAATCCAAATAATACGCGAATCATTCCGCTATGTTATACGATACATCAAACAGCGCTGCGCCGTCAAGATTTTCCTTGCCGCGGCGCGCTTGACTTTTCCACATCGCTCTGCTATGCTGAATGAAAACATACGATGTTTCCTCAGCGCCTCGGCCTAAAGATTTTTCCATGGCCGACCGCGCCGGAGCCGCCTGTCGGCTCCCATGCCGCAAACGGCAGAAATGCCGCGGCACTCCGTGTTTGAGAAAGGAACTTCACCGTCCGCCGACGTGGTTTTTTCCGCGTGCCGGCGAAAGTTTGCTGTTTAAGCGGTTCTGCCCTTCTCCACCGGCAGACCGCTTATTTTGTTTTTCCCCACCTGCCGGAACTTTGCGCATCGCTGCCCGACCGGGCGCATACGCTCCGGATTGTTCCCTCCCCCCCGCTTCACACACACCCTTTCAAAGGAGTGAACCTCAATGGGTTTTATGACTTATACCGAGGCGCGCGAGCTGCTGCTTGAGCGCGTGCAGAGCGTTGAATCCGAACAAATTCCGCTGGAAGAAAGCTTTGGCAGAATTCTGGCGCAGGATCTGGTGGCGCAGGAGGATGTTCCCGCCTTTGACCGCTCCCCCTACGACGGCTATGCGTTCCGCGCGGAGGACATCGCCGCAGCAGCGCAGGATGCGCCCGTTACGCTGCGCATCACGGAAGAAATCCCCGCCGGCGCCGTTGCCGCCCACCCGGTGACCCCCGGAACCGCCGCAAAAATCCTCACCGGCGCGCCCATTCCCGAAGGTGCCGACACCGTGCTCAATTTCGAACTGACCGAATTCACCGACGAATCCGTTCGCTTTTTTGCACCCGTCCGTCGCGGCATCAACATCGTCCGCGCCGGCGAAGATGTTCGGAAAGGCACCGTGCTTGTCCGCCGCGGCGCCGTGGTTGACCCCGGCACTGCCGGCACGCTGGCAGCACAGGGCATAACGCATCCCTGCGTTTTCCGAAAGCCGCGCATTGCGATTTTGTCCACAGGCAGCGAGCTGGTTGAGGCCGACGCCGTACCCGGCCCCGGCAAAATCCGCAACACAAACGCCCACACCCTTTCCGCCGTGCTCCGCAGGCTCGGCGCACAGCCGGTGTATCTCGGCATCGCGCCGGACAGCGTTGACGGCATTGCCGCGCTGCTGGAGCGCGCCCTCGCCTCATGCGACGCCGTGATTGCCACGGGCGGCGTTTCCGTCGGGGACTATGACCTGACGCCCGACGCCATGGAGCGCGTCGGTGCGGAGATTCTGCTGCGCGGCGTTGCCATCAAGCCGGGCATGGCCTGCGCCTACGGCGTGCGCGGCGGAAAGCTGATTTGCGGTCTGTCCGGCAATCCCGCCAGTTCGCTCACAAATTACTACGCCGTGGCGCTGCCGGCGCTGCGCGCGCTTTGCGGCTATGCCGAGCCGCGGCCGAAGGAAATTTCCGTTACGCTCAGCGCCCCCTTCCCCAAGCGCAGCGGTGCCGAGCGCCTTCTGCGCGGCACACTCACCCTAACCGACGGCACGGCGCGCATGCTTTTGCCGCCCGACCAGGGCAACGTTGTCATCAGCAGCTCCATCGGCTGCGATGTGGTTGCCGTTGTGCCCGCAGGCAGCGGTCCGCTGGAGGCCGGATGTAAACTGAAAGGATTTCTGGTATGAAAAAAGTTAAGCTTGAAAACGCCGTTGGCATGACGCTGTGCCACGATATCACCGCAATGTTCGACGGCTTTAAAGGCGCGCTTTTCAAGCGCGGCCATGTGATCGCGCAGGAGGATATCCCCCGTCTGCTGGATATCGGCAAACAGTCCGTGTTTGTCTGGGAGCCGGAGGCCGGCGAAATTCACGAGGAGGATGCCGCGCTGCGCATGGCGGCAATGGCCCCCTGCGCACTCGCGCATTATGAAGGCCCGGGCGAGGGCAAGATGATTCTGCGCGCAGACGCGCCGGGCATGTTTCGCATCGATACCGCGCTGCTGCACGAAATCAACCGCATCGGTGACATCACCATCACCACCCTGCCCGACCACTACCCCGTCACCCCGGGCGCGCGCCTCGCTTCCATGCGCATCGTGCCGCTTGTCACGCAGGAAACGCAGATTGCGCAGGCCGAGCAGCTCTGCCGCAGCCGCGCGCTTTTCCGCCTGCTGCCTTACCGCAAAAAAACCGTTGGCATCATCATCACCGGCAGCGAGATTTACCACGGTCGCATCCGCGACAAATTTGAAGCCGTGGCACGCAAAAAGCTCGCTGCGTATCCCTGCGAAATCCTCGGCGTTGCCGTTTGCGACGATGTGCCCGAGATGCTCGATGCAGCCGCGCGCGCATTTTTGGAGCAGGGCGCGGATTTGCTGATTTTTTCCGGCGGCATGAGCGTGGATCCCGATGACCTCACCCCCGCCGCCATCCGCGCGCTGGGCGCGGAAATTGTAAGCTACGGCGTTCCTGCCCAGCCGGGCAACATGACGCTCGTTGCCTATCTCGGCTCCGTCGCCATCCTCGGCGTGCCGGGTGCTGCCGTTGCGCTGCCGACCACAATCTTCGACGTTGTGCTCCCGCAGATCTTCGCGGAAGAGAAGTTCACCAAAGCCGATCTGCTGCGCCTTGCCGAAGGCGGACTGTGCCAGCAGTGTTCCGGCGGATGCCACTTCCCCAACTGCAGCTTCGGGAGGTACTGAGGCATGAATCTCTACGCACTTTCCGCAGCCGCCGCGGGCATACTGTGGGGCATGATCGGCTTGTTTACCCGCAGACTCAACGCGCTGGGCTTTGACACATGGTCGCTCGTTGCCGTGCGCTGCGGCATCGCAGCTATTTGCTTCGCAGTTTTGGCACTTGTGCGCAATGGCGCGCAGCTGCGCGTTCGCGCGAAGGACGCATGGTGCTTTTTTGGCGCAGGCATTATGTCGCTGCTGCTTTTCACTTACTGCTACTTCAACGCCATTGCACTGATGAGCATGTCCACCGCGGGCATCCTCCTGTATACCGCGCCGGCATTCGTGATGCTGATGTCGTTTTTATTTTTCCGCGAGCCGATCGGACTGCGCGGCGGGGCCGCGCTGGTGCTGTGCATCGGCGGTGTGGTGCTCGTTTCCGGACCGAGCGGCCACAGCATCTCCGCCGCCGGCTTGCTCTACGGCTTTGGGGCCGGCTTCGGCTATGCGCTTTTCAGCATCTTCTCCCGCTTCGCGCTCAACCGCGGCTATTCCGCCACCGCCATTAATTTTTACGCCTGTGCCATCGCCTCGTTCGGCGCATTCTGCTTCGCAGGTTTCCGGACCCCCCTGCAGCTGATGAGCACCTGCAGCGAAGCGCTGCTGCTCTCGCTCGGTCTCGGCGTGCTGATCTGCTTTTTCCCTTATCTGCTCTACACCCACGCCCTTACCGGCATCTCCAACGGGCGCGCCAGCATTATGGCCACGGTGGAGCCCGTTGTTGCCACGCTCATGAGCGTGTTCGTATTCCGCGAAGCGCTTTCTCCGCTTTCCGCGCTGGGCATTTTGCTCGTTCTCGGTGCCATTGTGCTGATGAACCTCGCACCGAAATCGCAGCGTGCGCAAAGCACCCCCGCCGCACAGTCCGCGGACGAATCCTGACAGCTCCCACGCACCGCAGCACCGTAAAAAACAGTTTCAGGCACAGCAGTTCAAACCGAACCGCTGTGCCTGATTGTTGTATGGGGATATTATCAAATAAGTATTAACTTTCGGATGTAAAATGACGATATAAAACGTAGGTATATAAATTCAGAAAGGTCAGGTGATGTTCATGTCTATGACGATTGGAAACAACGTAAGAACAAGCGGTTATCCGAACAGCGCAAGCAGCACGGGTGAACACAAGAGCGTGCGGGAATATTCCAATTACTTAATGGGAAAGTACAGTTGCTTAACCCCTGGTAAGAACACCGCCGTTTCCGTCACATCCGGCTTGTTAAGGAAAGCAATGAACGATGAGGAAACCGGACAGTGGTTGGAAAGAGAGCTTTCCAAAGCGCCCGATTACATAAAGGAGGCGCAGCAGTCCGCAAGTGCACGAGGTTCAAAATTGATTTTTTGTGCCATTGAGTTTGGAGAAGAGTATTCAACAATGTATACTTGCACGGTTTCGGACACGCCGGACACAGATAAGGATATTGATAAGTGGATTGAGCGCGTCAAGGAAAACAGAGGCAAGCAAACGGCGGCAGTGCCGGGTATGGATGAACATACTCTCCGGGGCACTGACTTAAAGAGTTTGGTGGACAGTTTTGTTGAAAAGATGTCCGGCCTTCAGTCTGCTACGGGTTCAGCAGCAGGATTTGATATGAGAGCATAACCCTCGCGTTCGCACCGCATCGGCGCAACACTCACTTCCTCCCGCGGCGCTGCGCGGCAGAGGTGTTGCGCTCCCAGAAAACGCCGTCCGTGTAGCCTTGAATGCCGCGGTCGGTTTCTGCCGATTCCAGACGTTTTTCCGCCCAGACGCAATACTGCGCATTTTTCTCAATTCCCACAAAATGCCGGCCCAGCTTCTTTGCCGCAACAGAAGTGGACCCTGAGCCGAGGAACGGATCGAGCACCACATCGCCCGCTGCGGAACTGGCAAGAATCAGCTTTGCAAGCAGCTTTTCCGGTTTTTGCGTGGGGTGTGCGGTGTTTTCGGGCATAGACCAGTAGGGAATGGAGATATCGTCCCAGAAATTGGAAGGATAACTGTTGCGAAAGCGCCCGTCCTCCGTTTCCTCCCAGTCCTTCGGCGCACCGTCCACACGGTAAGGCGCAATCACGCGGCGGCGCTGCATCACGTTTTCCACATGGAAGTCGTAAGATTTCCCGCAGGTGGCAAAATAGATGTCCTCCATGCCGTTTTTCCAGTTGTTTTTCGCACCGCGGCCCTTTTCGCGCTGCCATGTGATGCGGTTTTGCAGATGGAAATATTTCTCCACCAGCGGCCCGATCACCATGCCCGAACGCCAGTCGCAGCAGATATAAACCGAGGCGGTCGGCTTCAAAACCGGCAGCACCGCGCGAATCCACGCTTCGGTATAGTCACGGTATGCCTCGTCCGTGCGGCGGCGAAACTGCTCGCCGTTGAAGTCCTTGTCCAGATTATAGGGCGGATCAACGATCAGCAAATCGACAAACTTCTCCGGCAGCAGCGGCAAAACCTGAAAGCAGTCCCCGCAAACGGTGCGGTCGAGCACCTGCGAGAGTGCGGCAGGCTGCTCCACCGTGATGCAGCGGGAAAGATAAGCCCCGCCTTCTTCCACGGTCAGGTCTATGGTTTTGTTGCGCGCTGCTTTCATAAGCATTTCTCCTTACGTTCCGGCATACCGCCGTCTTGTTTTTGAGTATAACAGCCGCCCCGCCAAAACACAAGCCGCTTTCCCGCCCCTCCAGACGGAAGCCCATAAAAATAGAACCGTTCCCGCCGCAACGCCGGGAACGGCTCTTTTTTTCACAAGCAGTGTTTCGCTGTGCGGATCAATAGGCAAATTCGCCCTCAAACACCATCACCGCGCTGCCGCTGAGCATGATGCGCTCCGCCGTGCAGTTCACGGTGAGGTCACCGCCGAGCACTTTCACGGTGACATCCGTGCCGGGATCGCAAAGTCCCTTTTCCACCGCGGCGGCCACCGCAGCGCAGGCGCCCGTTCCGCAGGCCAGCGTTTCGCCGCTGCCGCGCTCCCAAACGCGCATGCGCAGCGTGGTGCGGTTAACCACGCGCACAAACTCTGTGTTCACGCGGTTTTCAAAGTTCGGGTGATACTCAAATTTCGGACCGATTTCAGTAAGGTTCAGCCCGTCGATGCCGTCGCAGAACAAAACGCAATGCATGTTTCCGATATCCACGCAAACGGCACTGTAGTCCTGTCCGTCCACGGTCAGCATTCTGTCGTTCAGCGCGGCGCGGCCCATATTGACGGAAACGGAGTTTACCTTTCCGTCGCGCAGATGCAGCTGCAGGCGATGGATGCCGCTGGCGGTTTCCACCGAAACATATTCGCTGCGGACATAGCCCTTGTCGTACAGATATTTTCCGACACAACGGATATTGTTGCCTGCCATTTTGCCCTCGCTGCCGTCGCGGTTGAAAGAGCGCATCTTTGCATCGGCAACATTGGAGCGCTCAATGAGCACAATGCCGTCGGCACCGATGCCGTAGTGGCGGTCGCAAAGGCTGACGCACAGCGATTCCGGACAGGTGATCGCGCCATCGAAATTTTCCATGAAGATATAGTCGTTGCCGCAGGAATGCATCTTCGCAAAGCGCACCGTCTGCTTCCACGGGCGCAGCGCGTTGATATCCACAAGCTCCGTGTTTTGCTGGTTGAAACCGCTTGCAATGATCTCCGCCAACGCGTTTGCGGTGTCCAGACTGGTGAGGCAGGGAATACCCAGCTGCATGGCGCGGCGGTGGAGCGCGATGAAATCGCCCATGGTGGCATCCTTGACCGCACCGGTGTAAACCACGTAATTGAGCGCGCCGCTCTCCATCAGACGAATAATCTCGCCGCTCTCGGTTGCGTTGGCAACGGCGCTGACGGGGATACCCAGCGAGGCAATGGTTTCCGCCGTTCCCGCCGTGGCGTAAAGGCAGATGCCAAGATCGTAAAAACGCTTTGCCAGCGAAAGAATCTCCTGATAGTCGTTTTCCTCAACGGAAAGCAGTGCACCAACCCGTTCGCCCTTGCCCGGCACCTTGAATCCGGCGGCGGTCAGGCCCTTGAAGAGCGCTTCCGCAACGGTTTTGCCAAGGCCGAGCACCTCGCCCGTGGACTTCATTTCCGGGCCGAGGATAGCGTTTGCGTCGTTGAGCTTTTCGAAGGAAAACACCGGCACTTTCACCGCGCAGTAAGGCGGCGTGCGATACAGTCCCGTGCCGTAGCCGAGGTCGATCAGATTCTCGCCCAGCATCACGCGGCTGGCCAGATCCACCATCGGCACGCCGGTCACCTTGCTGATATACGGCACAGTGCGCGACGCGCGGGGGTTCACCTCAATCACATAGAGCTCGTTTTCGTAGATGAGATACTGAATGTTTACCAAACCGCGCGTTCCAAGAGCGAGCGCCAGCTTTTCGGAAACCTCGGTGATCTTTTTCAGGAAATGGTCGGAAAGGTTGTAGGGCGGATAGACGGCGATGGAGTCACCGGAATGAACACCTGCGCGCTCAATATGCTCCATTACGCCGGGGATCAGCACATCGCGCCCGTCGGAGATGACGTCCACCTCCAGCTCCACGCCGGGCATGTATTTATCCACCAGCACGGGGTTGTCGATGCCGCCGGAGAGGATGGTTTGCATATAGCGGCGGGTGTGTTCCTCGCTGCGCGAGATGGTCATATTCTGACCGCCGATGACGTAGCTCGGACGCAGCAAAACAGGATAACCCAGCGTGTTTGCCGCCGCAATCGCCTCATCCACACCGGTAACGCCCATGCCCTTCGGACGGCAGAACCCAAAGCGCTCAAGCAGCGCATCAAACCGCGCGCGGTCTTCCGCCATGTCGATGCTCTCGGCGCTGGTGCCAAGGATCCGCACGCCGTTGCTGTCGAGAAACTGCGTCAGCTTGATGGCGGTTTGTCCGCCGAAAGCCACCACAACGCCCACGGGCTTTTCCACGGCAATCACATTCATCACATCTTCGGGCGTGAGCGGCTCGAAGTAAAGGCGGTCCGCCGTGTCGTAGTCGGTGGACACGGTTTCGGGGTTGTTGTTCACAATGACAACATCGTAGCCCTGCTCGCGCAGCGTCCATACGCAGTGGACGGAGGAATAGTCAAACTCAATGCCCTGACCGATGCGGATCGGACCGCTGCCCAAAACCATGATAACCGGCTTTCCGCTGCGGACAAAGCTGCGGGACTGGCAAACATCGCTGCAATCGGAATAAAAATACGGTCTGTCCGTGCCGAACACGGCGGCACAGGTTTCAACAATTTTGAAGCTGAACGGCTTGCCGGGCAGCGTTTCGCTGCCGCTGATGCGGCGGATGGCTGCATCCGTGTAGCCCAGCGCCTTTGCCGCGGCATAGCGTTCGGGCGTGAGCCCCGCAGCCAGCGCAGCTTCCGCGTCGGCAAGGTTTTGCAGCTTTTCCAAAAACCACGGCGTGATTTTCGTGATGTCGTAAATCTCCGCAACGGATACGCCGCTTTTCAGCGCCTCATACACCGTGAAGATGCGTCTGTCGTCCTGCGCGGCAAGGCGCTCGCGCACATCCGCATCACTCAGTGGGGCGGCATTGAGCGTGTCCAGCCCGATCTCTGCACCGCGCACGGCCTTCATCAGCGCCATCTCAAAGCTCGGCGCAATGGCCATCACCTCGCCCGTGGCTTTCATCTGCGTGCCCAGACGGCGGTTGGAACCGGCGAATTTGTCAAACGGCCATTTCGGGAATTTTACCACAATATAGTCAACCGCTGGCTCAAAGCCCGCAAGGGACGCGCCTGTGCGCTCATTGCGAATTTCGTCGAGCGTGTAGCCCAGCGCCATTTTCGTGGTGATCTTGGCGATGGGATAACCCGTTGCCTTGCTGGCGAGCGCTGACGAGCGCGACACGCGGGGATTCACCTCAATCACCGCATACTCGCTGCCGTCCGGCTTGAGGGCAAACTGGCAGTTGCAGCCGCCGATGATGCCGATTGCGCCGACAATATCCAGCGCCGCGCGGCGCAGCATGTCAAACTCGCGCTCTGTCAGCGTCAGTGCGGGTGCGGCAACGATGCTGTCGCCCGTGTGCACGCCGACGGGGTCGATATTCTCCATCGAGCACACCGAAACGGCGCAGCCGCTGCTGTCGCGCATGGTTTCAAATTCGATCTCTTTCCAACCGGAAATGCATTTTTCAACCAGAATCTGCGTGATGGGCGACATATCCAGACCGGTTTTCGCAATCTGGCGCAGTTCTTCCTCCGTTTCGGCAATGCCGCCGCCGCTGCCGCCGAGTGTGAAGGCCGGGCGCACAATGATCGGATAGCCGATCGCCGCAGCGATCTCTACAGCCGATTCCACCGTGGTGGCAATTTCCGAGGGAACACAGGGCTGGCCGATGCTGCGCATCGTGTCGCGAAACAGCTCTCTGTCCTCCGCCTTGTCAATGGCTGTAATGTCCGTGCCGAGCAGTTTCACGCCAAGGCGGTCAAGCGTGCCGTCCATGCTCAGCTGCATGGCAATGGTCAATCCCGTCTGTCCGCCAAGGCCGGCAAGCAATCCGTCCGGCTGTTCCTTTTCCAGAATGCGGCTGACGGTTTCCGCATTGAGCGGCTCGAGGTATATCGCGTCCGCCATCACTTTGTCGGTCATAATGGTTGCGGGGTTGGAATTGACCAAAACGGTGTTGATGCCTTCCTCGCGGAGCACGCGGCACGCCTGCGCGCCGGCATAGTCAAATTCCGCTGCCTGACCGATCACAATCGGACCGGACCCGATCACAAGAACTTTTTTAATGCTTTTATCTCTGGGCATACTGTTGCCTCCCCAAAAAAATATGCGGCCCGGTGAAGGGCCGCAATCTTGTGGTGTCTTTTTATAAGGTTGCTGCCATCACAGCTTTAATTGTATGCATGCGGTTTTCCGCCTCGTCAAAAACGATAGACTGCGCGCTTTCAAAAACTTCGTCCGTAACCTCCATGCAGTCAATGCCGAATTTGTCGTAAATCAGCTTGCCGGTTTCGGTTTTCAGATCGTGGAATGCGGGCAGGCAATGCATAAAGCGGCACTGTTCGCCCGCGTTGTCCATCAGCTTTTTGTTCACCTGATAAGGCATCAGATCGTCGATGCGCTCTTTCCAAACCTCATCCGGCTCGCCCATGCTCACCCAAACATCCGTGTAGATCACGTGGGCATTTTTGGTGGCTTCCATCGGATCGGTGATGAATTCAAGCACCGCGCCGGTTTCCTTCGCAATGTCACGGCACTGCGCAATCAGCGCGCGGTCGGGGAAATATTTCTCCGGCGCGCAGGCAACAAAGTGCATTCCCATCTTCGCGCAGCCAACCATCAGGCTGTTGCCCATATTGTAGCGCGCATCGCCCATGTAAACGAGCTTGATGCCGCTCAGCTTGCCGAAATGCTCCTGAATGGTGAGGAAGTCGGCCAGAATCTGCGTGGGGTGGAATTCGTTGGTCAGGCCGTTCCAGACGCGAACACCGGCGTATTTTGCCAGATCTTCAACAATTTCCTGGCCGTAGCCGCGGTATTCGATGCCGTCGAACATTCTGCCGAGAACGCGCGCGGTGTCCGCAATGGACTCCTTCTTGCCGATCTGGCTGCCCTTGGGATCGAGATACACCGGATGCATGCCCAGGTCCGCTGCGGCAACTTCAAAGCTGCAGCGCGTGCGGGTGGAGGTTTTTTCAAAAATCAGCGCGATATTCTTTCCCTCATAGAGTCTGTGCGGGATGCCGGCCTTTTTCTTTGCCTTCAGATCGGCGGCAAGCTCCAGCAGGGAGCAGATCTCTGCCGGCGTAAAATCCAGCAGCTTCAGAAAATTTCTTCCTTTCAGGTTTTCCATTGGTTCGGAGTTCCCCTTTCAAAGTACTTTGGCGAGGAAAGACTGCAGCCGTTCGCTTTGCGGCGCGTCAAAAATCTCGCCGGGCGTGCCTTCGTCCATGATGCAGCCGCCGTCGAGAAACAAGATGCGGTTGCTCACTTCGCGGGCAAAGCCCATCTCATGTGTCACGACCACCATGGTCATGCCCTCGGCCGCCAGCTCTTTCATAACATCCAGCACCTCGCCGACCATTTCGGGGTCAAGCGCGCTGGTGGGTTCGTCAAAGAGCATCACTTCCGGCTCCATGCACAATGCGCGCACGATGGCAACGCGCTGCTTCTGGCCGCCGGAGAGCTGGTTCGGATACGCCGCGGCACGGTCAGCCAGGCCAACGCGGGCCAGCAGTTCCATTGCCTTGCTCTCGGCCTGGGCTTTTGGAATTTTCTTGAGCATCATGGGGGCGCAGGTCAGATTATCCAGCACCGTCATGTGTGGAAACAGGTTAAACTGCTGAAACACCATGCCCATTTTCTGACGGTGGAGATTCAGGTCCGTCTTTTTATCGGTCAGCTCATTGCCGTCAAAAATAATGCTGCCGCCGGTGGGCTTTTCCAGAAGATTGAGGCAGCGCAGCAGGGTGCTCTTGCCGCCGCCGGAAGGGCCGATGATGCAGATGACGTCGCCCTTATTGATCTCAAGGTCGATTCCCTTGAGGACTTCAATATCCTTGAAGCTCTTTTTCAGGTGTTTAACGCTTATCACTCTTGGCCAACTTCCTTTCAAACTTCCCGAGAACCCATGTGAGGATCACCACCATGGCAAGATATGTCAGGGCAATGGTCAGCAGCGGATTCACCGCGTCGTAGGTGTTGTTTCGGATCAGATTGCCCGCACGGGTGAGGTCAACAACCGCCACATAGCCTGCAACGGCGGTTTCCTTCAGCAGCGCGATCAATTCATTGCCGACAGCGGGGAGAATATAGCGAACAGCCTGCGGCAAAACAACAACGCGCATCGCCTGCAGCTTGCTCATGCCAAGGCTGCGTCCGGCTTCCATCTGGCCGCTGTCCACCGCGCCGATGCCGCTGCGGATCAGTTCTGCCATATAGGCGCCGGAGTTGATGCCGAATGTGATGATGCCGACAACGGTGCCCTCGGAGGACTTGAGGATGATGAAATAAAACACCAGCAGAAGCACAACCACGGGAATGCCGCGAATCACCGTGACATACACGTCGCAGATCCACACCAGCGGCTTGAGCACAGGCGTATCTTCCGCGAAATATTTGATTGCCGCAATCAGCGCACCGATCGCAACACCGATCACCAGCGCGCCGATCGTGATGACAATGGTGGTTTTCAAACCGTCGATCAGCATCGTGTAGTAGCCGGAGCCGATGATGGTTTCATAATATTTTGCAAGCCAGGCCCCCACGGTCAGGCCTCCTCTCTGTCAGGGAAATATCTGTACTCAGGGTGCAGTGTAGGGCGCGTCAAACTTCTCGAAGGTTGCGGCAACGGTGCCGTCTGCAACCAGTTCCCTGAGGATGCCGTTGATCTCGGCAACAACTTCTTCATAGCCGAAAGGCATAGCGAAAGCGTAGGGCTCGGTGGTCATGGCTTCGCCCAGAATCACGAGTGCGCCGGGATGCTCTGCGTTGTAAGCCTTCACCATCTCTGCTGCGGTCAGGTCGTCGATAACCCATGCATCAACCTTGTCGGTCAAAACAGCCATCTCTGCGTCGCTGTTTGCCGCGTAGGAGTTCACCTGATAGCCCTCTGCCATGCAAAACTGCTCGGCAGTGGTGCCGGACTGAACGGAAACCTTCTTGCCGGCCAGATCGGCCTTGCAGGTGATGTCGCTGTCGGCGGTGACAACGATGGCCTGGGCTGCCAGGCAGTAAGCGTCCGTGAACAGAACGTTCTTCTGGCGCTCGGGCGTGACGGAGATGCCAGAAACGCCCATATCAAACTTGCCGGCCTGGATGCCGGGAACAACGGAGTCAAAGTCCATCTGCTCGATCTTCAGCTTAACGCCGAGCTTGTCGCAGATCATGTTGAGGATGTCGATCTCAATGCCGACAACGCTGCCGTCGGCCTGCAGTTCTTCAAAGGGAGGAAAGTCCGGGCTGGTGGCAATCACCAGTTCGCCGGCCTTCTGCAGGTCCTTCACGGTTTTGCCCTTGTTGCCGCAGCCGGCGAAGCAGAGCACCATCATTGCAACTGCCAGAACCAGGCAGGTGATCTTCATAAGCTTTTTCATTGTTTGTTTCTCCTTATATTCAATAAAGTTATTTCAGTTTGCTTCTGACGTAAGTAATCTGAGATTCAACGGATTTCTGGGACGGGCCGCCGGCGCTGATGCGCTTTTTCACGCAGGTTTGCAGGTCGATCGCCTTGTAAACGTCCGCGGCGAATTCCTCGCTGAAGCTCTTGTAATCCGCCAAAGGCAGCGTTTCGAGAACATAGCCCTCGGTGATGCATTTGCTGACAATCTGTCCGGAAATCTTGTAAGCGGTGCGGAACGGCATACCCTTGCGCACAAGATAGTCGGCAAGGTCGGTTGCGTTGATAAAGCCTTCCTGTGCGGCACGGCGCATGTTGCCCGTGCGCACCGTCATAGTGGAAATCATGGGTGCAAACACGCTCAGACACATCTTCACGGTGTCGCACGCATCGAAGATGGCTTCCTTGTCCTCCTGCATGTCCTTGTTGTAGGCCAGGGGAATGCCCTTGAGCATCGTCAGCATCGCCATCAGGTCGCCGTAAACGCGGCCGGTTTTGCCGCGGACAAGCTCCACCATGTCGGGGTTCTTCTTCTGCGGCATGATGGAAGAGCCGGTGGTGTAGCTGTCGGAAATTTCAACAAACTTGAACTCCCAGCTGCTCCAGAGGATCAGCTCTTCGGAGAAACGGCTCAGATGCATCATCAGGATGGACAGTGCGCTCAGCAGTTCCAGACAGAAATCACGGTCGGAAACGCCGTCGAGACTGTTCAGCGCAATTTTGGAAAAGCCGAGCTGCTTGGCTTCAAACTTGCGGTCGGTGTTGTAGGTTGTGCCGGCAAGGGCGCAGCAGCCGATCGGGCAGCTGTCCATGCGGTCGTTGCAGTCAGCCAGACGGTCCAGATCACGCAGCAGCATCATGGCGTAAGCCATCAGGTGATGACCGAAGGTGATGGGCTGGGCACGCTGCAGGTGGGTGTAGCCCGGCATGATGGTGGTCTTGTGCGCCTCCGCTTTATCGGCCAGCGCCGTGAGCAGTTCGCGCACCAGGCCGGAGATCTCCTCAATCTGGCCGCGCAGATACATGCGCAGATCCAGCGCCACCTGGTCGTTACGGGAGCGTGCGGTGTGCAGCTTTTTGCCAACATCGCCAAGGCGCTCGGTGAGCTTCTGCTCAACGAACATATGGATGTCCTCGCTGGTGGGGTCGATCTGCAGCGCGCCGCTGCTGAGATCGTCCAGAATCCCCTGCAGCCCGTCGATCAGGGTGTCGGCCTCGGCGGGGGTGATGATGTTTTTTGCGCCGAGCATGGCTGCATGCGCCATGCTGCCCGTGATGTCCTCGCGGTACATGCGGCTGTCAAAGCGGATGGAAGAATTGAAGTCGTCCGCAATATTGTCGATATCGCCGGAAGTGCGTCCGGCCCACATTTTTGCCATGTTGAAAAAACTCCCTTTTCTTGAAAATCGGGATTTAACTTTTGTAAATCCTCCGCCGCGGTCAGGCAACACACCGGCGAAAATAAAGCATTTTCCGCCGCGGCTGGTGCGTGGCGGAAAAAAGCTTTTTTAAGGCAGCGGCACATTATGCTGTGCCGCTGCGGTGTTCCCGGAAATGCGGCGGTAACTGTTTGCGGTGCGCCGCGCCGTTTTTTTCGGCTTAGAGCTTGCCCTGCTCTCTCAGTGCCTGAACCTTGTCGGGCAGGCCCCACAGGTTGATGAAGCCCTGAGAATCCTTCTGATCGTAGTCGCTCTCCTCGAAAGTGACCAGATTCTCGGAATACAGCGTGCAGGGAGAGGTGACGGAAGAGGTGATGATATTGCCCTTGTAGAGCTTCAGCTTCACGGTGCCGGTGACATACTTCTGGGTGTCCACCGCGAAGGCCTGCAGCGCCTCGCGCAGGGGGGTGAACCACTTGCCGTTGTAGATCAGGTCGGCGAAGTCAACCGCCAGCTTGGTCTTCATGTGCTTGGTGTCCTTGTCCAGAGTAATCATTTCCAGCACTTCGTGGGCACGGTAGAGGATGGTGCCGCCCGGGGTTTCGTAAACGCCGCGGTCCTTCATACCAACCAGACGGTTTTCCACGATATCCAGCAGGCCGATGCCGTTGGCGCCGCCCAGCTCGTTGAGCTTGCGGATAATGTCGGAAGCTTTCATCTTCTCGCCGTCGATGGCAACGGGCCAGCCCTTTTCAAAGTCCAGCGTGACGTAGGTGGCCTCATCGGGTGCCTTGAAGGGAGATACGCTCATCTCCAGGAAGCCGGGCTTGTCGTACTGCGGCTCGTTTGCGGGATCTTCCAGATCCAGACCCTCATGGCTGAGATGCCACAGGTTCTTGTCCTTGGAGTAGTTGGTCTCGCGGGAAATCTTCAGAGGCACGTTGTGCGCCTCGGCATAGTCGATCTCTTCGTCGCGGCCCTTGATATCCCACTCGCGCCAGGGTGCAATAATCTTCATCTCGGGTGCGAAGCGCTTGATTGCCAGCTCAAAGCGAACCTGGTCGTTACCTTTGCCGGTGCAGCCGTGGCAGATGGCGTCGGCGCCTTCGGTCTTGGCGATCTCAACCAGACGCTTGGCAATGATGGGGCGGGCAAACGCGGTGCCCAGCAGGTAGCCTTCGTAAGATGCACCCATCATCATGGAGGGGATGATAACGTCGTCCACCATCTCATCGGTCAGGTCCTCGATATACAGCTTGGCAGCGCCAGTCTTGATGGCCTTTTCTTCCAGACCCTCCAGCTCGTCAGCCTGTCCAACGTTGCCGGAAACGGCGATGATCTCGGGATTGTTGTAGTTTTCCTTCAGCCAGGGGATGATGATGGAAGTATCCAGACCGCCGGAATAGGCGAGTACTACTTTTTTGATGCTGTCTTTGCTCATAATTTATGTCCTCCGGGTTCGTTATTTTAATTATGGACTCATTATATATCATTTTTGCAGAAAGTCAAGTATAAATATTCACAATTTCCGTTTTGTTTCTGCATTTTTATTGAATTATATTCATTAACCGGTGCATAATATTCACATCGTGCATCATATAGTGTGTATTTTGACGAAAAAACCGCAAAATGTGGCATAAAGCGCTGCGGGTGCTCCCCGCCCGCTGCCAAACCGGCAAACCCAGGCGCAAGCCCACCGGGCAAAACCGCGCGGGTGCGCACCTGCGGCAGCACAGTTCGCCGTTCATCTTCTGCAAACAAAAAACGGACGCCGCGGGTTCGCGGTGTCCGTTTGTATTATGCATTGTGCAGCACGGCGGAGCATCAGTCGGCCTTGTCCGGGGCGGCATCCGTCGCTTTGGTTCTGCCCTTATCCTGCTTTTTGATCGCGGAGAGAATCGGCTGCATCTGCGCGCTGCTGACCGCGTCAATCGCAGTTTTGTCGCCGAAGAACGATCCTGCGGCATTGCGGTTTTCCGCAGAGGTTTCGGTGAGAAGCTCTTTACGGAAAATGTGCATGCTTCGCGGCGCATCGATACCAATGCGCACTTTATCGTTTTCGATACCGACAACGGTAACTAAAATGTTGTCAATATACAGGCTTTCGCCCTCTTTTCTCGTCAAAACAAGCATAGATTATTCTCCGCTGTTCATTTCGTCGAGCAGATCGCTGATCCTGGTTCTGACATGGTAGGCCTTGTCGTTCAGGAAAATCTGTCTGCCATGATTGTTTTTGGTGTTCACAATGATGGGTGCGGCAAGGTTGATTGTCATTGCATTGGGGTCCTGCGGAATTACCACGACATTGATGATAAACACATCCTGAATATCATCGATCTTGAGCAGCTCCACATCGGAGTCCGTGATGTCGAAAGAGTAAGTCGGGCAGACAAGGAACGGGTTGAGAACGGGAAGCGCAATCTCCGGATTGATCATGGACTGCAGCCAAACGATCGGCTCGCTCTGCTCATGGGAGAGAAGCGCAAATTCCGTATCTTCCGGCAGACCGGGCAAGCCGTCAGGGAAAATGAATTTTTTGCTCTCATCGTATTCAACCACACCAAAATGCGCTGTTTTCAATAACATTGTTTTTCCCCACTTCTTTCGTTTTTCTTCAGACCTTTACATCAATGGTCTGTCCCGTTTCGGCCGGGATAGACATTTCCACAAGCGAAAGCTGAACGTCCGCCCGCTGCACAACCTCAACCTCAACGGAAGGCTTCGGATCAACCGTAAACGTCGGCTGGGCAACCTGACCCCAAATGATCTCAACGGTCTGGGGCGTCCAGTCTATGCTCAGCTCGCCGGGGTCGCCGTCGAAGTGCACCGGAGTTTTCGGAACCATGCCAAATCCCGGATCGGGCTTCGGCGGATTCATCAGCTTCATGCGTGCCAGATCGCTGATGCGGCTGGTGTCACCGTAAGGAACCTCCGCCACCATATCGCCGTTGCGGGCAATATCGTGCGTGCCCTGCCGTGCCGCGGCAAACGATTGCGCGGCAAAGTCCTTCTGCAGCGTCATCGGATCCTTGCGCGCGGTGATGTTTTTGATGGGCGACTGGTCAATGTTGATCTTGCCCATGCGGCGCTCCACCGTCAGTTTGCCGGGTTCACGCCGAACCTCCATCTGCCGCTTGCCTTGCTGAATCCGCAGCGCCGCACGCTGGCTCTCAATCTTTATGCGAACCATCTGCTGTTCGATTTGTATGCGCTGAAGTTTCATAAGAATCCCTTCTTAATCATGATGAGAATCCATTCTCTCTTGATTTCCCCGCAACTTCGCCCGCTCATCACTTGTTCGGATTATCTGAGAAAATCAAGCAGTGAAGTTTGAATAACCTTGGATCCGGCAGCCAGAGCGCCGTCATAAACCGTCTGCGCGGTTTTCCAAATCATAATTGCTTCCGCGAGGTCAACATCCTCTGCCTCGGCAAGCATCTCCGTATAGGTGTATTCACTGGTGGTATAGCGGTCGGTAAGCATTTCAATTCGCTCGAGCGAAGCGCCGAATTTCGTGCGCATCGCGCTGTTTGTGCTCATCGCCGTCTGAATTTCGCCCACCATATCCGAAAGCATGGACAGATCGAGATCGCCGTTGAGAACGCGGACGCATTTATCCAGCATGCAGTAATAGTTGTTCTTGCCCGTGCCGAGGAATTCCAGACCGTTCGCCGAAACCTCGATGAAAGCGGTTGAGCCGATCTTCAGTTGCTTGGATACGGCCAGCTCTTCGCTGAGCTGCTGCATCATATCGGCCGGCAGCTCGATCTTCGCCGCGGTCAGCGCGTCTTCAACCTGATTGGTACCGCTGCCGTCCAGACCGGTCAGCGCGGCAAAATCGTTGAGAATCGCCTTGCAGTCCTCCTTGCGGAAGCCGTTGCGGATCTCTAGGCTGTCAAAGCCTGTCGTATCGTAGTAAAGCTCCTGCGACATCTCGTTGAACAGACGGTCCTTGATGTCGTTGATCCTGTTTTTCATCGCTTCCAGCCCGTTCAGCGCGGAGAAGTTGTAGCTGGTGTCCATGCCGCTGTAGCGCATGGCGCTGTCGTACGCCGTCTGAATGGCCTGGTCGATTTCCTTCATTCGCTCGATGATACCGACGCAAACCGTGTTTTGCGCATTATACTCGGAAACAACGTCCAGATCGTCGATCATGGTGCCGATCTCCGAGATGCCGCTGAGGATATCGGCAGTGGCGTGTTCATAGTCATCGCCGAGCGCCAGACCACTGAGATTGATGCCGTTGTATAAAAGGTTTCCGGCATCGTTCACCGTGAACGGCTGACGAATCGAGTTGTCGCCGCCGAAAAGGAACGTGGTGCCGATGGAAGAGTTTGCAATCGCAAGCAGTTCGTCGCGCAGATTTTCAATGTCGCCGGCAATTGCCTGCAGTTCGTCCTCACCCTTGGTGCCGCTGTTTGCGCTCACGATCAGATCGTAAGCCGACTGCAGCAGCTTATTCACGCCGCCCGCGGCGTTTTCCGCCTCGGTCAGGTAGGTGTCCGCCGTGGTGATGGTGGACTGATAGCCCTTCAGCGAGCTGAGGCGGTTTCTGGCTTTGAGCGCCGCGATCGTTGCGAGCGGGTCATCGGCAATGCTGTTGATTTTTTTGGATGAGTTAACCTGACTCCATGCATCCTGAACGCGGCCGAGCGTTTTGTTGGAGCCGGTCATAAACTGGTTGACGACCATTGAGTTTGTTACTCGCATGGATCGGTCACCTCCTGTCGTCTGATATTACAGGCCTACGCGGCCAGTGCCGTTAATGAGCTTATCGAGCATCTCGTCAATCGAGGAAATGACGCGCGCCGAGGCGTTGTAGCTCTGCTTATACATGATGATGTTTGTCGCTTCCTCGTCCAGCGAAACGCTGGAGATGGAGTCGCGCTGATTGTCAACGCTGTTGATCAGCGATTCCGTTGTGTGGAGCAGGCCGTCGCAGGCGTTGGCCGCGATGCCCAGATGCACAACGAAAGAGTTCAGCGTGCCGTAAACCTCGCCGGATTCAAACGCGTGCTGAATCGCCAGAATCTTGATCGCGTTGCCGCTGTTGGTGGTCGCGGCATTCAGGTCAACTTTCTTGTCGGACGCTGCAATATTCCACACGCTGGAGAGAACATCCTTGCTCAGCGACAGGTTGCCCGCCGTGACCTGAGAATAGTCCGGCACCTTGACGGGGTTGCCGTTGGCATCCAGAATGACGTTGCCGGCGGCGTCCGTGCTGTCCACCAGCGGAACTTCAAAGAAGAAGATACCCGTTTGGCTGACATGACCGTTTTCCGCGTCGGGATAGGTGTAGCCCTCGGCATGGATGTTGTTCACGGTTTTGGCGATGGTCTGCGCCAGATCGTCAAGGCGGGAAACATAGTACGGAATGCCGGGGTTCGTTTCGGTGGCGTTTTCCAGCATCTCCATCTGCGAAAACAGTTCGCCGCCGGTTACGTTGGCGTCGGCGGGGTCTCCGGTGTATTTGCTGTGGAGTTCAACGCCGTCCAGCGTAAGGGTATAGGAGGTAATGCCGGTTATATCGTTCGGCGCAGCCGCCGGTTGAATATCAATCTGGTTTGCATCGCGGCCCGTAACCAGCGCAACGCCGCCAATGCTGACATCCACCATACTCTCGTTCTGGTCGCTGACTTTGTATTCGATGTTGACAAGTCCGGCAAGCTGGTCGAGCAGAAGGTTGCGCTCGTCTTTCAGCTCGTTGGCGGACTGACCGGTGCGCTCATAGCTCGCGATGGCGGTGTTCAGCGCGGCAATCTTAACCGCGTTCATGTTGATGGCCTGCGCCGTGGTGTCAAGGTTTTCGGCCTGACTTCTGGCAAGGTCAACCATCTCGTCGTATACATAGCCGATCGTTTCCGTGAGGGAAACGCCGCTCTGCTGCAGATTCAGGCGGTATTCTTCGCTGGAGGGCTCCTCTGCCAGGCGCGACATGGCGCTGGCAAAAGCGTCCAGACGGTTGGAGATACTCGCATCCTCATCCAGCTCGTTGAGAACGCCGGTGAGATAGTCCATCGCCTGCGATCTGCTCTCATAATAATTGCGGGTAGAGTTCAGGTTGCGGTACTGCATGTCGAGATACTCGCTGCGCAGCTGCTGAATGCCCAGAATATCCGCGCCCTGACCTGCCATTTTGTTGTAAACCTGGCTGACAACATAGCGCGAGCCGGGAGGCGCTTTTGCCACCTGTATCACGCGCTGTCGGGTATAGCCCGGGGTATCCGCGTTTGCAATATTCTGACCGGCAACTTCCATGTTGAGCATGGCAACGTTGATGCCGGATTTGCCCGTTTCCAGGCCTCTGAAGGTGGAACCCATGACCGCACCCCTTTCTGATTATTTCGTAAAGCACACCTGAGCCGGCTGCTCAGGCAAAAAATTCAACAACGCCGGGGGCCGGATCCGGCGGAAGCCCCAGATCGCCGCTTTCGGTGTAAGTGCGCGTAGTGGCCGATGCCTCGCCGGTCAATGCCCCGAGCATCATATCCGCATACTCGTTTTTCACGGCGAGAACTCTGTTGAGCGCAATGTTTTTATCGCGCAGAGCAGTCACCACTTCCGCCAGCTCAATGCGTGTTTCATTGAGCTGCTTCGAAGCAGCCGGATCATCAATGATGTCCGCAATTTCGCGCAGCGACATCCCTTTCGACGCATTGTCAAGCAGCGAAAGCAGTTGTGTCGTTTGGCTCATGCGGCTTTTCTCAAGCTGTTCAAACTCGCTCACCGTGTCCTCTTCAAGCTCAAGAATCTCCTTGAGCGCGTCAAGGTCGTCGTCAAGGAGGGCCTTTTCCTTCTCAGAGGCTTTCAGCAGCAGCAATTTCGCTGTTTCTTCCTGCTTTTTGAGCGTTTCGATCAGCCCGTAGGTCAGTTCCTGCGCTTGTGTGTTCATCGGCAATTATCCCAGCATCGAAACGTTGACCGAGCCGATGATGGCCTGCGCCACATCGTCGGTGGACACGCTGTAAGTTCCGGCGTTGATCTGCTTTGCGATCTCGTCGGCGCGGCGCGTCTCCTGCACCTCGGCTGCATCCATTTCGTCGCGCGCTGCGCGAACCAGCTGCGCATACTCTCTTGCGCCGCTGGACAGTTCAACGCTGTCGTTGCCGAAGGACTGTGCCTTCTTTGCTTCCGGCGCAAGCTTTGCAGCCGTGTTCATGTAAGAAGCAACAACGTCGCTCTGCTGTAACGGATTAATTCTCATATTCTTCGTTCCTCCCTGTAGTCGGTCTGTTCGGACCGGAATCCTGGCGGACATATTCTTGCTTGTTAACAATGCCAAACAAATGCTTATTTATTTTTTTCCTTATACATCATCGGGCGGATTCCGCTCTTGTGGCCCTTGAGTTCGTTCTCAAGCGTCGCGGAGCGCTCGTTGCGTGCTTTATTCAGCGTGGAAATCACATTTCTGCTGCATTCCGGGCACATCGTGGTGCCGTTGGGAATCAGCTTGTTGCAGCCGGAGCAGCGGTTGGTCCAGCCGAGTTCCGCCGTCGTGACGATGCGGCCGGTTTCGATCAGGTAGTACACCGCCT
Organism: Oscillospiraceae bacterium; assembly: GCA_015067465.1. Classification (GTDB taxonomy): domain Bacteria; phylum Bacillota; class Clostridia; order Oscillospirales; family Oscillospiraceae; genus SVKR01. The sequence goes on along the minus strand of SVMK01000002.1, from coordinate 48,462 downwards.
TTTCGGAAACTTCCAGCTCCTTCGTAATCTGCTCCACATTCAGCGCAGTACCGGTGGCGTACATGTATCTTCTGACTTTGGTGAAAACAGCGTCCAGCTCTTTCGAGCATTTTCCGCAAATTTTGGAACCGAAGCTGTTGTACGCTTCCCCGCAATATTCACATTTTGCAATCATTGCAATTAACCTCTTTTCAAGTCACGGAAGTGTTTAGCGCAGGCTGTTCACAAGGCCGTCCATATCGTCGGCGGTGCGAAGCGCACGGCTTGCCAGCGAATAGGCACGCTGCGTTCGGATCATCAGCGTCATTTCCTGCGCGAGATCCACGTTGGAATTTTCCAGAACTCCCTGCCGCACATTGGCCCGCTCCAGATTGAACGGCTCGCCGGAGGCCTCCGTTTCGGTGAAGCAGGTGCTGCCCGCGGGGGCCAGGCCGTTTTCGTTGGCAAAGCCGACGATCGCCATATTGCCGAACACTTCGTGATCGGCCGACAGCACGCCGCCTTCCGCCACGCTGATGCCGCTTTCCGGCAAGGTGATGCGCCGCCCCGCCTCGTCCAGAACGTAGTAGCCCTGCTGGGTTACAAGGTAGTCGCCGTCAGCTTCCACAGAGCGGTTGAAGCATCCCGAGCGGGTGTAGAAGCGTTCGCCGTTCTGACTTTCCACAACGAAAAATCCGGGGCCGTTGATGGCAAAATCCAGCGGTGCGTCCGTGGTGAGTTGGCTGCTTTCGCTGAAATCGATGTTGGTTGCATTGATCATCACACCCGTGCCGCGGCGGAGGTTGACCTCTTCCGTGCCGCCTTCGGGGTTTTTCATGATGGTGTAAAGCGTATCCTTAAAGTCCACACGCGTGCTTTTATAGCCGATCGTGTTGACGTTGGCAACATTGTCGCCGATCGTGTCAAGGCGAATCTGCTGCGAGCGCAGACCGCTTGCCGCCGTATAAATTGCGTTCATGGTCTACACCTCCCTTAGCCGAGTCTGCCGAGCTTGTTGACGGCCATGCCGAGCGTTTCATCATTCATGATAACGGCTCTCTGGCTCGCTTCATACTCGCGGTAAAGGGTGATCATTTCGACCAGTTCGTCCGCAATATTCACGTTGGAGTTTTCCTGGAAGCCCTGACGAACCACGCTGGCGTTGTCATCCACCATTGCGGCGCCGCCGTAGAGATAATAGAGGCTGTCGCCCTGCTTGCGCAGCGCAGTGGGGTCCTCGGCCCGGACAATGCGAATGGAGTTCACCGGAACGCCGTCGCCTGTTACGTTGCCGTTAAAGTCGATGCGGAAGTCGCCCGCGCCGACCATGATGCGGCCGTTGTCACCCAGAACATAGTCACCGTCCTGCGTGATGAGGTAGCCCTCGCGGTTTACGGTGAAGTTGCCGGCTTTGGTGTAGCGCTCGCCGTCGAGCGTTTCGATCACAAAGAATCCCTCGCCGTCAATGGCAATGTCCGTCGGGCGGTTGGTCTCCTCCAGACTGCCCTGCGAAAAGTTTGTAAGCTTTTCGGTGATGTGGGAGCCGAAGCTGTAGCGCCCCACATCCGTGCCGATGATGTTTACGTTGGGATCGTTGATGCGCTCAAGCATCACGGCATTGAAATTCTGCGTAAACATGGTGTCGGCCTTGTAGCCGGTGGTTTCGGCATTGACGATATTGTTCGTGACAATATCCATTTTTTCGCGCTGAACCGCCATTCCGGTTGCCGCGGTGTAAAGTCCGCGAATCATAATCTTACCTCCTGGACGGGCAGGGGAAACGCCAAAAAGGCCATACCCCTACACTTCTTTAATCGGATGAATTCGGAAAAACTTAAGTCTTTCAACGATATTTTTTGAATTTTTTCGTATTTTTCCTGCCGGAGTGCCTGCCGCCGCTCAGCCTTCCATAACTTTTCGCATTTTCAGCAGGGCTTTCGAGTGCACCTGCGAAACGCGCGATTCGGACACGCCGAGGATCTGGGCAATGCTTTTCATGGTCATGCCTTCGTAATAGTGCAGCACGATCACCATGCGTTCCTTTTCCGCCAGCGATTCCAGCGCGCCGCGCATCATCTCCAGCGTTTCGCTCTTTTCCACATCGGCGTAAGGATCGGATTTCGTGCCGCCGGAAAAGTCGTTGTTTTCTTTCTCATACAGCAGCGATTCGAAGCTGATGATGTTGAACATCTGGCTCGTCTGCAGCGCATCGGTCACATCGTGCTCGGACATGTTGAGCTTTTCGGCAACTTCCTTCTCGTTCGGCATCCGACCGTTTTCCGCCTCAAGGTCGGAGTAGGCCTTCTGGATGCTGGTCAGTTTTTTGCGCAGCGTTGTGGAGGCCCAGTCCTGCTTTCGGAGATGGTCCAGCACCGCGCCCTTGATGCGGATGGCCGCATAGGTCTGAAATTTCGTGTCGAACGACCGGTCGTATTTCTCAACGGCATCAATCAGGCCAAGCACGCCGTCGCTGATGAGGTCGTTTGTGTCGCAATAGCTCTTATACTGCGGCATCAAACGCTTTACGATGTTGACAACAAGGTAAAGGTAGTGTGTGAGGATCTGGTTTTTGATGTCCTGATTGCGTGTTTCAAAATAAATGTCCCACAGCATTTCTATATCTTCCGCTCTTTCTTCCACCAAACCGGCCTCACCCCTTTCTTCACGCCGCCGCGTTTTCTTTCAGCTTTATATTTTTTCTTTCTCCCGCTCCTTGCCGGAGTGTTTGCGCTGGCAGGCCATCACAAACTTCGAGAGCGTTGCCCGCGCTTTGGGATTCACATTGACAAATTCAATCCCGCAGATATGGTCCTTCGTGCCGTCCGTCGCCTCTGTGGCGCGCACGACAATACCCGTCAGGTCGTGCACCGTTTCGTTCATGCCGAATTTGTCGATGCAAAGGCGCATAATCACAACATCGCCCACGCAATATTTCCCCGGCACACGCGTTTTCAGGCCCGAAACGCTGATATCCAGCGTTTTGCTCTGCACCCACGCGCCTTCGCGGCTTGCTTTTGTGAGCGGCATCGACGGCCGGTGGCGGATATACATCGGAATCATCACCTGGCAGCGGAATGCCTGGCGGTTTTGCGTGCGGGTGTAATCGCCCGTATATTGCAGCTCCATGAGCTTCACTTTTCCGGATTCGTCCACCTTCGAGGTTTGCGCTCGGAATGAATGCACGCCGGTGGAAGTAGTGCATGACACTTTATAGGCTTCGCCGACTCTGGTCGTAAATATGCGGCCGAGCGTCCACGGCTGAACAACCGTGAACGTTTCTTCCGATGTAATTTCATCAATTCTCGTCACATAGCCGTTCTGCCCCACATGGAGCACAACTCTGTCGCCTTCACGCAGCGTTTTGTAGAAATTGACATCGCTCAAATCGGTTTCAACTCGCTTTCAAAAGAAAAATGGCGCGGTGTGTTGCTCACGTGGCAATGTTGATCACGGCATCAACATGAATTTCGAAGCTCTGCTCAATCTCGCCGTAGGACAGCACCGCAACCTCCGGGAGCGACTGATTGATCAGCCGTTTGAATTTTGTGCGTACCGCAGGCGAAGTGAGAACAACGGTCTTTTTCCCCTGCATGGAATTTTTCTTCACCGCTTCGCGCGTGCTGCTCAGCAGGCTGCGCAGCTGGTCCGGCTCAAGAATCGCAACCGTGCCGCTGTCGGTCTTGCGGCTGCGTTCAATCAAAAGCTGCTCAAGCGCGGGATCAAGCGCCACGATGGACGCCATATCGTCGCCGAGAAAGCGCTTGGTGATGATACGGCTCATGTTCTGCCGCACCTTTTCCGTCAAATCCTCGGTGGTATGCAGCGTTTTGCCGTAGTCTGCCAGCGTTTCCATGATCGTTGCAAGATTTTTGATGGGAACATTCTCGCGCAGCAGGCAGGAAAAGATCTTCTGCAGATCGCCGTATGTAAACATCTTGGGAACAACTTCTTCCACCAGCGTGGGCTGCTGCTTTGCAAGATTGTCCACCAGCATCTGAACCTGCTGACGGTCCATCAGTTCGCTTGCGTGGTTTTTTATCACCTCGATGAGGTGGGTTGTGATCACCGAGGGCGGATCAATCGTGGTGTAGCCCAGAAGCTCCGCCTTTTCACGCTGCTTTTTGGTGATCCACAGCGCAGGCAGGCCAAACGTGGGCTCCACGGTTTCGATGCCGCTGATGGTTTCCTCAACGCCCTCGGAGTTGATTGCAAGATAGTGGCCGGGCATAACCTCGCCGCGGGCAACCTCGTCGCCGCGGATTTTGAGGGCATACTCGTTTGCGCCGAGGCGCACATTGTCGCGCAGGCGCACGGAAGGGATCACAATGCCGAGGTCGATCGCGCACTGGCGGCGGATCATCACGATGCGGTCGAGCAGGTCTCCGCCGAGAGACACATCCACCATCGGAACAAGGCCGTAGCCGAATTCCAGTTCCAACTGCTCCACCTGCAGAAGGCTGAGCACATTCTCCGGCTTGCGTTTTTCCGCCGCGGCACGCTCTGCCGCAGCTGCCTGTTCCTCCGGCGAAACCGTCGGTTCCGGAGCCGGCTTTTCAAGCTTGTTTTTCAGCAGCATGCCGGCTGCAATCAGCGCGCCTGCCAGCAGCAGAATCTGCAGCTTCGGGAATCCGGGCACCAGCGCCAGCAGCACCATGATATAGCCGCAAAGCAGCAGGATGCTGCGGTTTGTGAGAATCTGCTTTGTCATATCCGAGCCGAACGAGCTGCCGCTTGTGGATCGTGTGACCATAATGCCGGTCGCCGTGGAGATCAGCAGCGCCGGAATCTGACCGACAAGGCCGTCGCCAACCGTTGCCAGCGTGTAAACCTGAATGGCCTCTCCGGCCTCCATGTCGCCCATGACGATGCCGATAATCAAACCGCCGATGATGTTGATCAGCGTGATGATAATGCCGATGATGGAGTCGCCCTTGATGAACTTACTGGCACCGTCCATGCTGCCGTAGAAATCCGCTTCGCGCTGAATGTCGTCGCGGCGGGCACGGGCAGTGGCCTCGTCAATGGCGCCGGTGTTCAAGTCGGCGTCAATGGCCATCTGCTTGCCGGGCATTGCGTCCAGCGTGAATCGCGCGGCAACTTCGGAAACGCGCTCAGCGCCCTTGGTAATGACGATAAACTGGATCGCAACAATGATGATGAATACAACAATACCGACAACAAGATTGCCGCCGATCACAAAGTTGCCGAATGTTTTGATAACCTGACCGGCGTCGCCGCCGTTGCCGAGAATGAGCTTGGTGGAGGAAAGGTTCAGCGCCAGACGAAACAGCGTCGTCAGCAGCAAAAGCGTGGGCATAATCGAAAAATCGAGGATATTCTTAATAAAGAGCGCTGCAAGCATGATGAAGATGGAAATTGCAATGTTCATCATGAGCAGGGTATCCATCAGCCAGGTAGGCAGCGGAAGAATGATGATAACGATGATTGCCACAACCAGCGCACTGATGGATATATCCGCAATTTTCAACTTCTACCGCTCCTTCCTTCGTTGTTCGTGCCTCCCGGCATCCGGTTCGTGATTCTGTAGACATAAACAAGGATGTCCGCCACCGCCTGATACATGCCGGCGGGGATGGCCTGACCGATCTCACACGAGGCATACAGCGCACGCGCCACCGCCACGTTCTCGACGATCGTAATTTTGTGTTCGGCCGCAACGTCCTTGATCTTTTGGGCGAGGAAATCCTGGCCCTTTGCAACAACGATCGGGGCGGGGTCTTCCTTTTCGCGGTAGCGCAGCGCAACCGCGTAGTGCGTGGGGTTGGTGATAACAACGTCCGCATCGACCATGTTTTTCATCATGCGGCTGCGGCTCATCTGCCGCTGAATCTGACGGATTCTGCCCTTGATCTGCGGGTCGCCTTCCATAAGCTTGTGCTCTTCCTTGACTTCCTGCTTGGTCATGCGCAGATCCTTGATATACTTCCACCACTGGTAGATGATATCCACCAGGGCAAAGGCCACAAGTGAGCCGCCGGCAAGAATGCCCAGCGTTCCGCACTGGCCGAGAATATAGGAAAATGCCTCGGCAGGCCGGTAATACGCCAGAAGCCGGAAGCCCTGCAGCTTGCCGTTAAGGCTTTTATAAATGATCACCACGAGAATCGTGATCTTGATAATCGATTTCAGCAGCTCAACCAGCGTTGTGACCGAAAAAATTCGCTGGAAGCCCTTGATCGGATTGATCTTTCCGAAATTCGGCTTGAGTTTGTCGCCCGTGAAGATAAATCCCGTCTGAACAAGGTTGAGCACGATGCCCGCAAGCATCGCAACCCCCATGAGCGGCAAAACTATTTTTAAAAACTCGGGGATCAGATGCGAAAACATCTGTCTCACGGTTTCGATGCTGACATTGTCCGCAAGGTGGTTGATATACGAGGACGCAAGGTGCGTTCCCGTAAATCCGCGGAGGTTCATGGTGAACGCATCCGCTCCCGCCTTGACCACAGCAAAAAGAACTGCCATGGAACCCGCAACTATGAGGTCTTGACTCTTACTTACGTCACCTCGTTTCCGGGCATCCTCCTTCTTTTTACTTGACGGTTGTTCTGTTTTTTCGCCGTGATCCTGGCTCATATCGCACTCCTGAAGTAGTCAAACATTGATTCTATATACGCGAAAATTTCCTCCGTCAGTTCTCGGGAAAAGTCCGCAAATATCGTCAGCGTTCCCATCAGCACAATCAGTCCGATCAGAATCTTCAGCGGGATTCCGACAACAAACATGTTCATCTGCGGCACCGTCCGGATCATCGCACCGAGCGCCGCTTCCAGCAGCAGGCCCGCCGCCAGCATCGGCATCGCCATCATCACGGACAGCGTGAACGATTTGCTCAGCACATCCGCCGCAACCCACATAATGTCCGCCAGCATCATCGTGTAGCCCGCGGGCACAACGCGAAACGTTGCATATATGATGTCGATCAGGCGAAGATGCCCGTCCATACCGAAAAACAGCACCAGCAGCGCAATGTTGAAAAGGCTGCCGGAAATCGGCATCTGGGTATTGTTCTGGGGATCGTAGATATTCACCATGGAAAAGCCGATCTGCATGTCGATCAGGCTGCCCGCGGTGAGCACAACATCGAACATCGCCGTTGCAACAAAGCCCATCGCAACGCCGAACAGCAGCTCGCGCACGGCAATGAGAATATATGCGCCGGCACCCGAAAACACAGGATACACTTCCGGCTCCGGCAGCGCGGTGAGAAACACCATCGAGATCAGCAGGCAAAGCCCCACCTTGGATATGCTCGGCACATTTTTCCGCCCGAACACGGGGCTGGAAATCAGCAGCCCGCTCACGCGCAGAAACATCAGCATAACATAGTCAAGATGCTCTGTCAGTCCAACAAAAATGCTCATGGCTTTTTACGTCAGAAGCTGATTGATCGACTCGAACAGCGTTGTGGTATAGTCCGTGAGGTTGGTGAGAATCATGCCGCCAAACAGCAGCATGGCCAGCAGAATTCCGATGATTTTCGGCACGAATGCCATCGTCTGTTCGTTGATCTGCGTTGTGGCCTGAATGATGGCGATCAGCACTCCGATGGCGAGCGCCGCGATCAGCATCGGCAGCGCAGTCACCAGCGTTGTGCGAACAGCCTGTTCCATCACGGTAAGTATTTCTGTCTGAGAAAGCATGTTCCGCCTCCTATCCGGCGAAGCCGTTTATCAGCGTTCCTATCGTAAGCTGCCATCCGTCCACCAGCACAAACAGCATAATTTTGAACGGCAGCGAAATTGTTGCCGGCGGGAGCATCATCATGCCCATCGCCATCAGCGTGCTGGCAACAACCATGTCTATCACAATAAAGGGAATGTAGATGAAAAAGCCGATGGCAAGCGCATGCTTCAGCTCGCTTGTCACAAAAGCCGGGATCAGCACACTGTTGGGCACATCCCGCTCCACATCCTCAAGTTCTCCTGTGTTGGAAAGGTCAATGAAGAAGTCCAGATCGGAAACATAGGTTTGCTTGAGCATAAAATCGCGCAGCGGCTCCATCGCCGTTTCCGCAAACTCTTCATATTCGATTTCGTTGTTCATGTACGGCTGCAGCGCCGTTTCGTTGATTTGCTCAATGGCGGGACTCATGACAAAATATGTCAGAAACAGCGCCATTCCGATGATCACCATATTCGGCGGCATGTTCTGCAGGCCGATGGCGTTTCGCGCCATGGAAAGCACAATCACGATACGGGTGAAGCCCGTCAGCATGATGAGCAGCGTTGGGATCAGGGCGATCAGCGTAAGCTCCAGAACAATCTGCAGCGGCTGCGAATCGCCGCGGAGCAGGGTGCCGAGTGTGTCGGTAAACGCCGCTGATGCGCCCGGTGCAAGCACAATGCCCGCCAGCATCACAACAGCGGCAATGCAGGCAATTCTTCCGGCCATGCGGCGGCCGCGGCTGCGCTCAACCGGTCTGGTTTTCTTTTCCGCGTCTGTCATCTTTCTTCCGTCTCTCCATTCGTAAAGCGCTGTGTCACGGTCCCTTGTAGGTGCCCTTGAAGCGCTCCAGAAATTCCTTTGCAAAGCCCGTTTCCCGCGCCGGGGGCACTGCGGCAGACCGCTCGGCTTCACGCGCATGATATGCCTCGCCCGGGAGCGAGTCGATCACATTGATGCTCTGCCCGGTAACGCCAAGAATATAAACCTTGTCGCCCACCTCGGTTAAAACGATGTGGCGGTCGCGCCCGAGCGAACGCGAACCGAGCAGGCGGATATCTGCGTTTTTTGTGTTGCCGGTGCCCTTAATGACAACAAGCCGCGTCACATAATATGCCGCGGCGATGATGACAACGATGAGAAGCACCGCTTTGATATAATCCCACCACATAGGCTGCTTACACCTGCATGTTCATGATCTCTTTGTAAGCGGCAAGCGCTTTGTTGCGGATCTGAACGGTGAGATTCAGGGCGAGCTCTGATTTTTCAGAGGCAATCAGGATATCGGAAAGATTGTCATCCTCCCCTGCAAGCAGGTTCAGCGTGTCCAGATTCACCTGATCGTCAAGTCCCTCGGAATTTGCGATCGCGTCTGTCAGAATGTCTTTAAAACTGCCGTTTTCCAGATCGTCCAGCGTCTTGGTGTTGTCGATTGCGCTGGTGATCGTGTTAAAAGATAACGAGCCGAGGCCCGAAAGTCCCGAAATGTCAGCCATAGACTGCCCTCCTTACCGATATAACGGCTTACACGCCGATCTCAAAGGTTTTCACGGCCATGTCCTTATAAACCTGAAAGGCCGTAACGTTTGCTTCGTAGGAGCGGTAAGCGCCCATCAGATCCACCATCTCCTGCGCGGTGTCCACATTCGGCTTTTGCACATAGCCGTTTTCGTCCGCGTCGGGGTTGTCGGGATCGTATACGATCTTATACGGGGTGTCGTCCTCGCCGATTTCGGAAATACGCACACCGCCGTAGCCGTCAACGCCGCGGCGTCCCATCATACCCACGCCCTCGAAATGGTTTTCGTGGCTGGTTACGGGCGAAAGGCGCGCGCCGACAACGTCTGCGTCCGAGCGGCTCTTGTTGAAAACGGCCGAGAAGCTCGGGCTACGGTCTTCCATCACAACATATCTGCGGGTATAGGGTGTGCCGTCCGCCGTGCGGGTGGTGTCCACATTGACGATATTTTCCGTGATAACATCCATTCTGGTGCGCTGGGCCGTCAGACCCGAAGCGCAAATGTCCATTCCGCTGAATATAGACATTTATCGTTCCTCCTCAGTGCTTATTCTACGTTGATCGCTGTTCTCATCTTGGAAAACTCGGAGTTCACCTTGTTGACAAGCGTGTAATACTCAACGGAGTTTTTTGCCAGCTCAACCATCTCATGCTCGATATCCACGCTGCTTTCATCGTAGCGGATGGAAACATCGTCCGCCACGATCGCGGGGGTAACGCCGTCGATATTCGAAGCCGAGCGGGTGATATGGCGCGGATTGCTCACAGCCAGCCTTGAGCTGCGGCCGGTAATGTGCATCTCGTCCGTTGCGGAAAGCTCTCCGTCGGGCATCGTGCCGAGCGCATCGGAAAAAATGTGCTCGAATTCCACCTCGGCGGCTTTGTAGCCGACGGTGTCGACATTTGCGATATTGTGGCTGATCACTTCGTTGCGCAGCCATGTCATCTGCAGGCCCTTGTTGATCAGATCAACCGAGCTGAAAAGATTATCGTACATGGGTTTGCTCCCTTTCGCTGTCAGTTACAGCATATCATAAGCGGAGTTGAGTGCGTTCAGGTACATTTTGGAAACGGTTTCTTCGTCCAGTCCGTATTTCGCGGCGCATTCGCGGGCGCTTTCCCAGTCGCCGCGCTCAAAGCTGGTGAGGATGCCGAGCATCTCAACCTGCTCGCCTTCGCCGGAAATGAGCTGGTTGGTCAGCACGGGGGACAGATTTGTGTGCGCCATGATTTCTTCCATGGGCGCCTCCATCAGCACATCCGCCAGAGAAAACAGGCCAAACAGGAAAAACATCTCCTTGTCCTTTTTCCTGCGGATGCGCAGCGCCAGATCCTCCATAAACAGGCCGCGCTCAAGCGCCATGCGGCTGAGCACACGTTCGCTTTCGCCGCGGGAATCCTGCAAAATCGCAAAGGAAATCCACTTTCTTGTGCCGGTTGTGCCGAGAATTGTCAGCGCGTGGAGAATGCCGGTGATGGATATGCTCAGTCCGTAATATGCGGAGTTTACGATGCGAAGCAGCTTGTGCGACAAAATCACGTCGCGCTTGATCACGTCCGCGATCTTGGGAAAATCCAGCTCGCGCTGGTTGATCAGACGAATCAGCTGCAGTCTGCTGAGGTTTTGCGGGGAAAGATGCTGTCCTGCATGAAGCTTCGGGCGGCTGAAGAAGTAGCCCTGAAACAGAACAAAGCCAAGGCTGCGGGCCAGCTCAAAATCGTCGAGCGTTTCAACCTTTTCCGCAAGCAGAACCTTACTTCCGGTGCGCTTGATGCGCTTGACCATCATTTTCAGTTCTTCGCGCTCGGACATCTGCACAAAGTCGATCTTGATGATGTCCGCCAGCTGCATGAGCTCTTTGTATTCGGGTTTGAAAACAAAATCGTCCAGAGCGATCATATAACCGCCCTTTTTCAAAGCCCGGCATGCGTCCAGCAGCTCCTGCGTGGGTTCCACCGTTTCCAGCACTTCCACGATCAGGATATCCTTGGAAAACAGCATCGGAATGCCTTCCACCAGAAGATCGTAGGTGAAGTTCACAAAAGATTTGTGTCCGTTTGTGATCTTTTTGATACCTACATCGCCGAACGCCGTATCCAGCAGTTCGCGGGTGGCGTCATTGCCGTCACCTGCGTCATACATGGTGCTGGAGCTGTTGCTGCGATACAAAAGCTCGTAGCCGAATACCTGCTTATTAATATTTAGTATGGGTTGACACGCGACACATCCCATGCTGTGTCCTCCTTGGTTTTGCGAACGGGCTCAGCTTTTTACTCCCGCATCAGTTCCTCGATGGTTGCCACCAGACGGACAATATCGGGCTTGGAAAGCTGCGCGTTTGCGCCAACTTTCGTGCACTTCTGGCTGTTTGCCTCATTGATCAGAGAGGAGAATACGATAACGGGCAGACCCGCCAGCTTCGGATCTTCCTTGATTCTCTTGGTCAGCGTCAGGCCGTCCATCATCGGCATCTCAATGTCGGTGATAACCACATCCGCCAGCGCGTGGAGCTGGTGGTGATCGTTTTTCACGCACTCAAGCATCTCCCACGCCGCCTGACCGTTGCCGACAACAGTAACGTTTTCGAAGCCGGCTTTATACAGGCAGTCCAGAATCATCTTGCGCAGAAGCACAGAGTCCTCCGCGAGCAGAATGCTGATATACTTATGCTCGCTTGCAGATTCCACCTTGTTGATGTCGCTGTCTTGCAGACCGGTCTGGGGATCGATGTCGAAAAGAACCTTTTCAAAGTCAAGGATCAGGATCATGCGGTCTTCCATCTTGGCAATGCCGGTAACAAGGCCGTTGGTGCCGTTGTCCACAACGCCGTCGGGCTGCTGAATGTCCGTCCAGGAGAGGTGATGGATCATCTTGATCTCGTCCACGCGGAACGCAACCGTGGTCTGGTTGAAGCTGGTGATGATGAAAATATCTCTGGTTTTGTATTCGGGCAGGCTGAGATACTGCGCCAGATTGATGGCGGAATAGATCTTGCCGCGTCTTCTGAAGAGGCCTTCAACAAACGGTCTGGAATTGGGAACCGTCTGAATCTCGCACTCGCTGATGATTTCTTCTACCTTTGCAACGTTGATGCCGTAATCGTTGCCGCCAACTCTAAATTCAAGGATTTCGAGTTCGTTTGTTCCGTTTTCAAGCAGAATATCGCTAGCCATGTTCAGTCATCCTCCTGTAGTTTTTTATTTCGAAAGGTTTCTGAATACCGCCATTTCCGACGGAGTGAGCATCTCCGTGATGCGAACGCCATAGTTTTCTTCAATCACGACAACCTCGCCTTTTGCAACGGGTTTGCCGTTTACAATGATATCAACCGGCTCGCCCGCCAGTCTGTCCAGCATGATGATGGAATTCGCCGTGAGGTTCATAACATCATTCAGGCTGCGCCGTGTTTTTCCGATCTCAACGGTAACTTCCAGAGGAATATCGCTGATGAGATCGAGGTTGCCGACCATTGCGTCGTCCTCGTATGAGGTAACCTCGTCAAACGAAACGCAGGTTGCCGGCTGAACTTCCACCTTCGGCGCGGGAGGCGGCGCAGGTTTGGGTGCGGGTTTGGGCGCAGGCTTGGGAGCCGGTGCAGGCGCCGGTGCGGGTTTGGGTGCAGGAGCAGGGGCCGGTGCGGGTTTCGGTGCAGGCGCAGGAGCAGGGGCCGGTGCAGGGTCCATCGTGCCGCCGCCGAGCTGCGTGTTCACCAGATTCTGGGCCAGTTCCAGCGACATCATCTGGATCAGCTTGGTTTTCATGATGCCCTCGATCTCCATATCAAAGCTGATACGGATCACCAGTTCGGAACCGTCCAGGAACTTGACAACGCCTTCGTCCGCCTGAATGTGCTCCGCCATGGGAGGCGAAATGTTGACGACGATACCGAGCATATTCGACATTGCCGTTGCGGATGCGCCGATCATCTGGTTCATGATCTCGCTGATGGCGGAAAGCTGCAGCTCGTCGATGACGATGTTGTTTTCATCCACCACGCCGGAGCCGCCCATCATCAGGTCGGTGATGATGGCTGCGTCCTTGTTGCGCAAAATCAGCAGATTCTTGCCGAGCAGACCTTCCACATAGTTCACGCTGACAACCAGGAACGGGCAGTGGTAGGCCGAAAGAACGTTTTGGGATTTGAACAGTTTCACCGTGGGCGTTGTGATCACGACACGATGACCGAGCACGTTGGACATCGTGGTGGCAGAGTTGCCCATGCAGATGTTGCCGATCTCGCCCAATGCATCCACCGCCACGGGATCGAGGTAGGCATAAATATCCTCAACCTCTTCGTTTTCAAAGTCGAAGCTGTCAATCACAGCGGGAGAGGAGGAGACTTCTCCTTCCATACCCTCATACTGGGAGATGTCAAGCTCTCCCGTGTCCTTGCTTTCATCGTAGATGGGCAATTCTTCTCCACGAAGCAGGGCATCTATTTCAGCTTGTGTGAGGTCAGCTGCCATTTATGTGGTCTCCTCTCCGATTATTTCCTGTATTTTTACGGCATAGCGGTTGCGCAGGCTGCCGTAGCTCGCTTTGAATTTGGGCCTGTTCTGCAGCATGACGGTGATCGGTTTGTTCAGCTCATGGTCGAGCTTGATCACATCTCCAACCTGCAGTCTGAGCACATCCTCCGTTGTTGCGATCGTGGGATTGAAGCGTGCGGAAACCTCAACATCCGCATGGCCGAGCACTTCGCGCAGCTCATCGCGGTAGGCTTCGCCGCCCTTTTCCGTGGCAACGGTGATCGTGTCCTGCATGTTCAGCTTTTTGAAGATGGGCGCCATCGTCTGCCGGGGCAGGCAAAAGCTGATCACCGACTGCTCTGCGCCAAGCTGAATATTCAGCGTTACGACAAAAACCGCCTCGTTGTTGTCAACGATCTGGGCAAACTGCATACCGGTTTCGGTACGCTCCAAACGGGTGCTCAGTGTGATAATCTTGCCCCAGGCTTCGTCGTAACACGCCAGGATCTGCCAGATGATACGCTCCATGATCATCAGTTCAATGTCGGTAAACTGACGGTTGTCGCTTTGCACGCTCTCCGTGCCGCCCAGCACGCGCGACACGATGGAAAATACCAGGTCCTTTGAAATATCGAGCAGAAGGGTTCCCCCGGTCGGCGCCACCTTGACGACGGAAATTACGGACGGCGAGGGGACGGAGTTGAAATACTCCATAAACGACATTTCCTCATGGGACAGCACCTCCACCTCGCAGGAGGTGCGCAGAAGACCGACCATATAGTTTGAAAGCAGGTGATCGAAGGTCTTGTATACGCCGCCGATCGTGCGGATATGGTCTTTCGTAAAGCGGTTTGCGGTGCGGAAGTCATACTTTTTGTATGCTTCCTTTTTCCCCCATGAGTCGTTGGAATCTTCTCCGGACGTGAGAGAGCGCATCAGCTCGTCAATTTCCTGCTGCGACAGCACATTCAAGGTTCGTTCACCTCCTCCGCTTGTAAGATTATGCCTTTACAGGCTGCTTATTGCTTATTGCATAACAAAATCGCTGAACATTGCCGAGTAGAAATTCTCGATTCCGAGCGCTGCGTTCAAGCGCGCCGGGATCAGCTCTCTCAGGCGTTCCTGAATGTCCTGGCTGGCAATGTCCTCTTCCGTCAGGCTCCTGAGGATAAAGAGAATCTCGTCGCGGATGACATACTGCTTTTCCGTCATCAGCTCCGTCAGCTCGGCGGAGTCCGCAATCAGAATCACCGTGGTTTTAAACAGCTTGTTGCTGTCTTTCACGTTGGTGACGAAGGCGTTTTCCAGCGGATAATAGCTGGGCACCACCTCAGCGGAGTCTTCCTCTTTATCGTCTTTGAGGACGAAGAAATAAATGCCCGCGCCGATGGCGGCAAGCAGCACCACCACGATGAGGATAATAAGCAACTTCTTGTTTTTCATAGTTAAATCTCCATTGTCAAAAACGGTCAAATCAACCGCAAAAATCAGTCAAACTGGATCTTTTCTATCACAAAGTCCACGCGCCGGTTACGCGCACGGCCCTCTTTGGTTTCGTTGGTGTCAACCGGCCAGTATTCCCCGCAGCCGGAAGCCGTCAGATACTTGGGATCGATCGCCCCGTATTCCAGCACCTTCTGCAGCGTGCTCGCGGCGCGCGCCGTGCTCAGCTCCCAGTTGCTCTTGAATTCCATGCTGTGGATCGGAACATTGTCCGTATGGCCCTGGATGCCGACTTTCTCGATCGCTTCAACATTTTCTCCGATCAGCGCCACGATCTTTTCCAGCAGGTCCAGACTCTCGTATTTCAGATGCGCCTTGCCGGACTCAAACAGAAACACCTCGCCGAAACGTATGGTGATCACATCGTCCTCGCGGATCAGCGTCATATCGCCTTCCAGACCGTTTTCCGCGATGAAAATCTGCAGCTTTTCGTACAGCTTGTCGAAAATACCGGAAAGCCGCGCTTCTTCCTCGTTCTCCTCGATGTTGACCTTGTCCCGGTTTGAGCCGTCGCTCTGCTCGCTGCGGTTTTCGTAGTTGATCATCGGGTCAACGGGGCTGATGGCTTCCTCGCGGGCAAAGCCGATGTCAAACGCCATCACAGGCGCGGAGCCGCTGTCACCGGTAAAGGCCTGAACGATCTTTTCCCATTTTGCGGAGTCAACCGACGAGAAGGCATACAGCATAACGAAAAAGCAAAGAAGGTTTGTAACAAGGTCACCGTATGTATCCATCCAGTTGTACCCGCTGCCCTCTTCAATCGGATCTTCCTTTTTCTTGCGTGCCATAATCGTTCACCACCTTTCGGATCCGTTTTTTGTTGCCGCGCCGCGCGATCAGCTCTTTTCGCCGGTTTCCGCTGCGGGCGCCTTAATCTTGCCTTCCAGCGCCATGCGGGAGAGGAAGGACTCGAGTTTTTCTTTGATGATTCTCGGGTTTTCGCCGTTTTCGATGGCAAGCACGCCCTCAATCACCATTTCTTTTCTTGTGTATTCCAGCGCGCCAAGCGTTTTCAGGCGCTTGGACATCGGGCTGAACACAATGTTGGCCAAAATCGAGCCGTAAAAGGTTGTGATCAGCGCAACTGCCATGGACGGGCCGAGCGAAGCCATATCGGAAAGGTTTCGCAGCATGCAGATCAGACCGATGATGGTACCGGCCATACCGTAGGACGGCGCATAGGCCGCAGCCGCGTCAAACACCGCGCGGTTGTCCGCATGGCGCGCCTTGGTGGCCTGCAGCTCCGTGTCCAAAACGCTTTCGATCATCTCGGGGTCGGAACCGTCAACCACCAGCATGATCGCCTTTTTCATAAACGGATCTTTCATCTCGTCCATCAGCTCTTCAAGCGCCAGCAATCCGTCGCGTCGCGCAATATTGGCAAGGTTGATGATCACATCAATGTCTTCGCGCAGATTGTCGTCTTCCTTGCGGAACGCAATGCCGATCGCCTTGACCGCGCTTTTCAGCTGCGGGAACGAAAACGACGCCACCGTTGAAAAAATGGTACCGCCAAGCACGATGAACGCCGAGCTCAGACTCCAAAAGCTTTTCAGGTCACCGCTCATGAGAATCGTCACCACAACGCTCGTTGCGGCGAGGATTATTCCGATAATTAAGTTCACTTCGTCAACTCCCTGATCTTTTTCAGGCCGCAGCTATGCTCCGCGGTCATTCGCCGTATCCCGACCGAAAAATCCGAGCGGTCAATCCGACTCCACATAAATGTCGGAGGAAATCGCAGCCGCGTTCCGTACGGGACAGCCAACCTCGCGCACCATCTGCGCCAGCGTCGCCGCCGATTCCGCAACAATCACCTTGCGTCCCGTTGCCAAAGAAATAACAGTGTCCGGGGTTTCTTCAATAAACTCGATCAGATTTTCGTTAATCCAAAATGTATCACGTTTGTTGAGTTTTGTCACCTGAATCATTGTGGTTTCCTTTCTTATGGTAATTTGCGGGAACCGTGTCCGGGCTTATCTCTTATCAGCGCTTCAGGTTCACCAGTTCTTCCAGCAGCGTGTCGGAAGTGGTGATCACACGGGAGTTTGCCTGGAAGCCGCGCTGCACGATGATCATGTTCGTCAGCTCCGTTGCCAGAGAAACGTTGGACATTTCAAGCTGTCCGGAGTTGATGTTGCCGCAGTGGTCGTTCACGAAACGGTATTCGGGATCGCCGCTGTTTGCGGTCTGAAAATATTTGCTGTTGCCGAGTGCCTCAAGGCCGGCGGTGTTGTTGAAAACGGCGAGGGCCAGACGGCCGATGGTCTGGATATCTCCGGCTTCGTCCGTAACCGTAATTTTACCATACGAGTCAACCGCGTAGTCAAGGTAAGTTTCCGTACCGCCGCCGGCTACGGGAACGGTACCGAGCATCTGGATTTTTTTCAATTGGCGAGTATTGTCGTTTAAGTCTGCATTCAGGCTTTTAGTGTCGGTGTCGTCGGCAATGTCGTTGGCAATGTTGCTGACAACGCCCATCACATATTCGCCGCTTTGGGTGACCAGATAGCCCTGCGCGTCCAGCGCGAAGTTGCCGTTGCGGGTGTAGAGGTAGCCGTCAACGCCCTGCACCACGAAGTAGCCTTCGCCGGAGATCTTGAAGTCCAGCGGGGCGTCGGTGTGCTGGGAGCTGCCTTCGGTCATGTCCTGCGCGATGGCGGAGATGGAAGCGCCGAGACCGACCTGCTTGGCGTTCTGGCCGCCGTTGTTATCCGTAGGTGCGGAAGCCTCGCTGATGGTCTGGCGCACGAGGTCGCAGAAAACCACGCGGTTGGCCTTGAAGGCCGTAGAGTTCACGTTTGCGATGTTGTTACCGATTACGTCCATCGCTGTCTGGTGACTTTTGAGACCGGAAACTCCGGAAAAAAGCGAACGCATCATAGTCGTATTCTCTCCTGTTCGTTAAATATATCCTGACTTTGCAGGCAACGCCGGGCTTTCGCCGGCTTCTGATAGTTTTGTTTTTTCCGCGGACGGGAACGCCCCGCACGCGGGATTGCGTGGGTCCTGTCAGACGCCCTCTGCCGCGTCCGTTCCGGACTGTTCGGGCTCTTCGGGCGTTTCGGGCGTGTCGCCGGGTTCGGGCTGAACCTCGGGGTTCACCGCGTCCTCCGGCAGCGTGGGCTGCTGCGGCGTCTGGGGGATCTGCGGTGTCTGCACCGCAGGAACGTCGGACACCATCAGAACGTTTTCCACGGGGATAGCGTTGCCGTCCGTTACAACGTAAACCGAACCGCTTTGCATGATCACGCTCTCCACGATGCCGGCATACGCTTCCGTCACGCCGGTTTCGGAGTTGAGGATTTCGGCGTAGATCTCCTTGCCGACAAACCCCATCGCCTGACTGGTGGTCAGCGAGCTGTTCATCGTCTGCATCTGTTCCAGCGAGGTGAGCTGGGCGAGCTGGGCAACAAAGTCGGTGTTGCTCTGCGGCTCGAGCGGATCCTGATACTGCATCTGCGCGATCAGAAGCGTCATAAAGGTTTCGGCATTCAGGTCCATATTATTGGCTTTTTTCTTGTCGGACGCGTTTGCGACATAGTGAATGCCGCCGCTTCCGCCGATTGCTTCAGTTCCCATTGTGTCGCCTCCTAAACTCTGTAACCGGGCACGTAAACGTCCTCGATCGTATCGTCCGCGCCGCGCTCATACACGTCGCGCATCGCCGTCGGCGCTTCGGGAACCGTGCCCTCGCTGCGCTCTGCGCGCTCAATTCCGTCTATGCGGAATTCCGCCGTGCGGTGCCGGTGCTGCGGATCGCGGTCGCGTCCGTTCCGGGAACTTCCGTCCTGATCGAGCTGGTTGTAGGCAACTTCCGCCTTGTCAACCTTCACGCCCTTTTCCTGCATGGTCTGGATGTAGTGATCCAGCTGCGAGGAGAGAAGATCCGCCGCCTCTTTGTTGCTGGTGGTGATCTTGGCGGTCAGATGGTTTTCTTCCGAGGAGATGGTGATTGTGATGGAGCCGAGTTCCTCCGGATCCAGCGCGATGGTGATCTCGGACGGCTGAATATCGATGCTCTGCAGATCCGCCGTCATGCTGTCCATCGCCTTGCTGATCGCCTGCGTAAGCTCCATGGGGTCAAGCTTCGCCACGATTGGCTCCGCCGTCTGCGCCAGCGTCTGCAGAACCTGCAGTTCCGGCGCGGGGACAAACTCCGTTTTTTCGCTGCGCTCGCCGCCAAGCAGTTCCGCAAAGCTTTCCGCCGCAGCTGCGCTGCCGTCCGTGCCGCTTTGTCCGGCGGTTTCCGCTTCCGCCGCATCCGGCGCCGCAGTCACCGCTTCCGCGGTTACCGTTTCGACAGTTGCCGTTTCGACAGTTGCCGTTTCGGTGTCGGCAGGCTCGCCAACGGCTTTCGCCGTCGCAAGATCCTGCTCAAGCCGCTCGCGGATCGTTTTCATAAATTCCGTCGCATCCGGCAGCTCCGCCGTTTGTGCCTGCGCGGGCGCAGACTCCGTGATCGTAACTTCCGTGCCGACCGCGATCACCTCTGCCTCCGCAGGCTGTTCAACCGGCAGCGGGGTTTCCGCCGCCTCGGTCTGCATCTGCTCCGGAAGCGCCTCCGCCGTCACGGTCAAGCCCTCAACCGGCTGCGCCGCAGACGTTTCCGCCGTCACCACCTGTGTGATTTCGGTGCCGAACAGCAGGTCCAGCGTCAGCATTTCCGCGGGGCATTCGGTGCTTTCGGTTTCCTCGGCCGCAGGCTCTTCATCCGTTTGGCTCTGCTCCGCAGCCGCGGGTTTTTCTTTCACGGCGGATGATGTATTTTCCTTTTCGCTTCCCACAGCGCCGGAGCGCTTGTCCGTCGTTCCCGACGCTTTTTCAAGCGCATCGGAGAACTTGCTGCCGGAAGCGGAAGAATCCGGTATTTCGGTTTTTTCCATTACCGGGACCACCGGGATCCCGAGCTGCATAATTCCCTGCAAACTGCATCCACCCTTTCTGTCGTTTCATGTCGGTTTATGCGCTGTCAGTCGATAATCAGCGACAGCACCTTTGCAGCCGTAACCTGCGGAAGCAGGGTAAGCAGCTGCGCCGCTTTTTCTTCGGTCATGTGGTAAACAACCAGTGCAATCTCGTCGGCATTGGCAAGATTCTGCACAATTCCGACTGCGTCCTCCGCGGACATCTGGTTGCAGATTTTGCTCACTTTTTTCAGCGCGTCCAGCTGTTCGGGCGAGGTTTCCGTCATCACATCGACGAAGCTCGTCTGCGCGCTTTCGCGCCGCTCAATCTCTTCTTCACGCAGCCGGAGGGATTTTTCCCTGCGCTCAACCGCTTCCTCGCGCTCATCAAGCGCCGCGCCGCGCGCCGCGTATTCGATCTCCAGCTTGTCGAGTCGGCTCTGCCGCTCTTCGATCGAGAGTTCCTCCGGGCTCGGCATCATGCCCACCGCCACCAGAATGGGGTCGAGCATGCCGATGCGGTAAAGCGCGTAACCCGCGCCGCCGAGCAGAATGGCGATGATCAGCAGGCACAGCATCAAAACCTTGCGCGAGCGCTTTTTCTTCGCTTTGCGCGCGGCCTTCGCGTCAGCTTTCGGATCGGATCTCGCATCCGCCTTTGCCGGAGCTTTATTGGCCGCCGCAGCAGGGCTGCCGCCGCTTTTTTTCGGGGCAAAGGCTGCGTTGAACTTATCGTCCGCCATCGTGCTTTCTCTCTCCTTCCGCCGCGCTCAGTTTCCCGTCAGGCAATGTCCTCCGACACTGTTCCGACGATCGTCGGCATGAGAATGTCTTCCAGTGATTTCGCTTCCTTCACGCCCTCTTCCTTCAGGAATTCGCGGTATTGTTCCTCGCGAAGGCGCTCCAGCGTTTTCTTGTCCTTGTAGATTTCCTGCAGTTCATACTGTTTCTGGCGCTGCAGTTCAATCGCGCTTGCAATCTCCTCCCGGATTCGCTCGATCAGCTCATGGAGGGAATCGAAATAGTCGCAGGCGCTGCGGTAGTCTCCCGCGCTGATGCCCCGGCGCTGCTTTTCTTCAAACGCAGCCGTTTCCTTCTCCAGTCTCGAAATCACGCCGGCAAGGTTGGTTTCCAGCCGCGTAACCTCCGCCGTGGCGGCGGCCAGTTCGATTTTGGACTGCTTTTCTTCGGCTTCGCGCAGCTTCAGCATCGACTGCATCGAGAATTTGAACTTGCTCATTTAAGCGCCTCCTCAATCGGCCCGAATGGCCATCAGGTCGTTCACGACCTCCTCAAACGTCGGTGACTCGTCCGTCATCTGGCAGAGGAATTTGTTAATCTTCGGGTTCAGAATGATCGCCTTGTCGATCTCGGGGTCGGTGCCCGCCTTGTAGGCGCCGATCTGGATGAGATCCTTCGAGGTGTTGTAAGTTGCCATTGCGTTTCGGATCATGCCGGCCTGCGCACGGTGTTCCGGAGTGACAATGCCGCTCATCAGACGGCTGACGCTCTGCAGAACGTCGATCGCGGGGTAGTGGTTGGAGCTTGCAAGCGCACGGGACAAAACGATGTGGCCGTCGAGAATGCCTCGCGCCGTGTCGGCAATGGGTTCGTTCATGTCGTCGCCTTCAACAAGCACCGTGTACAGTCCGGTGATGGTGCCCTTGTCCGTTGAGCCGGAGCGCTCAAGCAGCTTGGGCAAAACGGAGTAAACCGTGGGGGTGTAGCCGCGGGAGATCGGCGGCTCGCCGACCGCCATGCCCACGTCGCGCTGGGCCAGCGCAAAGCGGGTCAGGGAGTCCATCAGCAGCAGCACGTTGTAGCCCTGGTCTCTGAAATACTCCGCAATGCTCGTTCCCACAAGCGGGGCCTTCACGCGCAGCAGCGCGGGCTGGTCACTGGTTGCTACAACCAGGATGGATTTCTTCAGGCCCTCCGGGCCGAGGTCGTGCTCGATAAAGTCGTTCACCTCGCGGCCACGTTCGCCGACGAGGACGATCACGTTCAGGTCCGCCACGGCATTTCTCGCGATCATGCCCAGCAGCGTACTTTTGCCGACGCCCGAACCGGCGAATATGCCGAGACGCTGACCGCGTCCGGCGGTGATCAGTCCGTCAATCGCGCGAACGCCGAGCGGGAAGATATCGTGTATGCGCGCGCGCGCGAGCGGGTTGGGAGGGACATTGTTGACGGGATAGTGCGCTGCTTCCGCAATCGGCTCGCCGCCGTCCATCGGTCTGCCCAGCGCGTCCAGCACGCGCCCGATCAGGTCGTGGGACACCGGAACGGACAGGGTTTTGTGGGTGGAAACCACGCGGCTGCCGAAACCGATACCGGTCATGTCGCCAAAGGGCATGAGCTGCACTCGCTGGTCCTTGAATCCGACAACTTCCGCATCGACGCAGTTGTCGCCTTCCGATGCGTAGATGCGGCACATGTCGCCCATGTTGACGACCGGACCGTTTGATTCCACGGTCAGTCCGACAACCTTGACCACCTTGCCGCTGTATTCCACCGTTTCGGCGTTTCTGACTTTTTCCCGGCAGCGTGCCAGCAAATCACTGATCGGCTCCATCCGTCGCCGTTGCCTCCTCTTCGTCCAGAAGCATCTGCTCAATCCGCTTGAGCTGGCCCGTGATGCCGCAATCGACAATCTCCGACTCGCTTTCAATGATGCAGTCGCCCGGGCTGAAAGATTTGTTCTCTATGATGCGAACTTCGCGGTCTCCCAGCACTTCCCTCGGATCGGAGGTGCCGAAAAAGTAGCGTATGTAGTCTTCCGTGCTCAAACTGATGGTGACCGACTCGCTCTGCTTGATCTTGGAAAGCTCGGTGTTGAGCACGTTCAAAAACGCCTCGTCCGATTCTTCCAGTTTGAGGTTCATCACACGTTCCGCGATGTCGATAACCAGCTCTATGATTTCTCCGCGGAGGGATTCGATCACTTCAACGCGCTCGCGGCGAATATCCGTCATCATCTTTTCCAGCTCCGCTGCTTCCTGCTTTTTGCGGGCAGCGTTTTCCTCATAGGCCTGACGCATGCCCTCGGTGTAGCCGCGCTCGCGCTCAACTTCGAAAGCGCGGCGGTTATCCAGTTCGGCCTCCGTGCGCAGACGGGCAATCTCGGCGCGTGCCTGCTCCAGCATGCCGGCAGCTTCCGCTTCGGCGTTTTGCAGCGTCTTCCGCGCTTCCTCGCGCAGGGCTTCCGCCTTCGCCAGCGCGGTTTCCACGCGCGCATCGCTCACGGACGCGGGGTTTTCCCGCTCCCGCTGCGCCGCTTCCGCGCGCGCGTGCGCAAGTTCCGCCGCTTTTGCGATCTCTTCCGGCGCGCCGACGGCAACCGCCTTTTCGTAAACGGTTACGCGCTCGCGCTCAACTCTGAAGGACTTAAAGGACGACATCCGAACCGTCTCCTCTGGAAATCACAATCTCGCCGCTGTCGTCGAGCGAACGGACAACGTTGACAATCTTCTGCTGTGCGTCTTCCACGTCACGCCGCTTGAGCGGGCCCATAACCTCGAGGTCGTCGAGAATCATTTCCTGCTGATGCTTACTGACGTTGCTCAGGATAAACTTCTTCACGTCATCGCCGGCACCCTTGAGGGCAATGATAAGATCGCTCTGCTCAACGTCTTTAAGCACACGCTGCACAGACTGCGGGGAAAGCTTGATCATATCCTCGAACACGAACATGTGCTTGCGGATTTCCTCCGCCAGGTCGGTGTCCGTCATGTCGAGGGTTTCGAGGATGTTGCGCTCCGTTGCTCGGTCGACGTTGCTGATCATCTGAACGACGGAGTCGATGCCGCCGATCGCGGTCTGGTCGGTGGTGCCCATCTGCGCCAGACGCTGCTCCAGAACCATTTCCGCCTCGCGGATGAATTCCGGGATCACGCTTTCCATATTCGCCATGCGCTTAACAACCTCAACCTGCAGAAAATCGTCCAGCTCCACAAGCACCTGGGAAGCCTTCTGCGCAGGCAGGTAAGAGAGAATCATCGCAATCGTCTGCGGGTTTTCGCGGGAGATCAGGTGCACGATCTGCGTCGGGTCGGCACGGCGGATAAACTCAAACGGTCTCACCTGGAGGGAGTCGGTGAGTTTTTCCATGATCTCGTTGGCCTTTTCGTCGCCCAGCGCCTTGTTCAGAACGCCGCGGGCATAGTCGATACCGCCCTCGGTGATAAATTTCTGCGCAACGCAGGTTTCGTAGAATTCGTTCATGACCGCCTCGCGGTCTTCCTTGGTAACGCTCTTGGTGGTGGTAATCGCCAGCGTGAGCGTCGCGATTTCTTCCTCGGAAAGGGACTTGTATATCTGCGCGGCGTGCGTTTTGCCGATGCTGATGAGCAGTATCGCCGCTTTTTCTCGGTTGGATAACCTTGGCATTGGGTTGGTTCCCCTTTCGTCAGATTCTCAGAACTCAGTTGTTTTCAGAAAGCCAGTTGCGGATGATGAGCACCGCGGTTTCGGGGCCGACGCTCATGAGTTCGTCGATCTTTCTGGAAATTTCGGACTGCTTCTGCAGGCCCGCCAGCAGTGTGGCGTGATCCATCGCGTCGTAGCCCTCCGCGTCCGCCAGCGCCGCAAGTTCGGCAGCTTCCGCTTCCTCCGGGCTCAGTTCCAGATCCAGCCCCTCTTCTTCCACGGGCTTCGGTGCGATAATCTTGCGCAGCAGCAGCACCAGAATGATCACGCCGAGCAAAACCGCGCCGCAGATGCAAAGCGTCTTGATCAGGTCGTTCTTCGCCAGATCCTTCATCAGGTTTTCGTTCTGCTGCAGATAGCCCGCGAAGGTCATATTCGCAGATTCCACAAACGGCAGCGCCGCAACGGAAATGTACTCGGAGTCAACGCCGATGGCATTGGCAACCAGGTTGCCCACCTGCTCGAGCACCTTGTCGGCGTTTTTCACTTCGCTGTTGATTACAACCGCGACGGAAAGCCCCGTCACCGTGCCCTGTGCTTTTTTGATCTGCGTCTGAACCTCGTTCAGCTCGTAGTTGTAAATCTCGGAAAGGCTGTCGCTCGTCACACGTCCGTCGCCGTCTTCGTCGTAGACGTATTCGGTGCCGGAAAGGCCGTTGCTGTCGGTCCCCACACGGCCGCCCTCCAGTTCGTCCACCGCGTAAAGCGCGTCGTGCAGAACTTCGGAGCTGCGAAGCAAGCCTTCGCGCATATCCGCCACGGGAGGTGCAAACTCAACGGAAGAAACCGTGGTTTCGTCAAAATCCAGATGCAGGTTGACCGACACCGCAACGTTGCCGCTGCCGAGCGAAGGCTCGAGCACGCGCAGCACCTGGTCGGCAAGAACGGCCTTCATGTTTTCCGCCAGCTCCTGCTGGTTTGCGGAATAGGCCGTGCTCGGCAGCTTTGCCGCCTCGTCGCTGACGTCGTAAATGTTCATTCCCGCGTCCACAATGCTGACATTGTCCATCTTGAGGGTGGGAATGCTTTTCATGATAAATTCCGCAATCGCGCGGGCTTCCGCGTTGGAGAGCGTCTGACCGGGGGTGATACTCAGCATCACGGCCGCGCTCGCTTCCGTGCGGTTGGAGGAGGAAACGTAGGACGATTTCGTCGGGAGGTTGACGATGACGATGCTGTCCTCGATCTTGTTCATGGAGTTGATGGTGGTGCGCAGATTTTCCTGCAGCTGATACTGCAGACGCACCTGGGTTTCCACGTCCGTGGAGCCGAAGGTGGAGCCGTCGGAGAAAATGTCGTAGGAAAGTCCCGTCTGGGGATAGCCCTGCGCGGCAAAGGAGATGCGCAGATCGTTCACGCGCTCTTCGGCAACGAGAATCGTGTCGGTATTTTCAACCTTGTATTCCACACCCTGTTCTTCAAGCATGGTGGCGATCTGTCCCGCCTCGCCCGCAGAAAGGCCCGTATACAGCGGGACGTAGTTGACTCTGTTCAGAGCAACGGCGATCAGAACGCTGGACGCGATGATCACCACGATTGCCGCAATCACAAGGATGCGCATCTTTTTGCTCATCTTCTCAACCGTTTCTTTCAGCTTGGCCCAGGTTGTTGAAAAGAATTTTCCCATAGCCTTTTTTCTTCCTCATCTATCAGCAGTTTTGCTGCGGCTTATAATTAAAAATTTTGTCCTATAGACGAATATAAGCACCGACGTTTACCGCCGACACTTCCGTGTCTCAAATTATAACATTTATAATAAATATTTGTATCTCCAATTTGGACAAACACTTATCCCAAAACGACATCTTTCATAAACGTTCTACAAATTTTTGGAAAATGTTTTGCAAATTTCGTTGTTTTGACCAAGCGACAAAAACAAAAGCATCTTCCGTCGCCTGTGCGGTGCGGCGCAGCGCAAACCCGGCCGGCAACGCCGGTGGAAAACTTGTTGAAAACCGGCCGAAAGCAGCAATTTTTTTACTTTTTTTCCGTTTGGCGATACTGCGCACGCAGACGGCTCGGCGTAACGCCGTACTGCCGCTTGAATGCATCGCAGAACTGGCTCTGGCTCTGATAGCCGCACTGGAACGCAACCTCGCCGATCGTGCACGAAGTGGTCCGCAGCATATTATATGCCGACTCAAGCTTCATTTTTTTGAACATCGTGTAAATCGGCACGCCGTAAATTGCCTTAAAGCCGTTTTTCAGCTTGGTTGCGGAAATCCCCAGTTCCTGTGCCAGCTCCGCCACCGTGGGCGGGTTGACGGTATCGCGCAGCATCCGGTTCGGAATGTTGGCGATGAGCAGGCTTTCCGCGTCCTCCGGCTTGACGGGATATTTTTCCGCATCCGCGCGCAGGTCGAATATGTACGCGGCAATGCGCATTGCGCAGGAACAAAGCAGCAGCCGCTCGCTCGCGGCATTGTTCATCCGCGCATTACACAGCTCGAAAAACACACTGTGAATCTGCGGCACCGCGCCCGTCCACAGCGGCACCGCGCCGTGCTCACGCGAAGCGCCCGCGTTGAGGAAGGGGAGCGTTTCGTTGAAAACGCGCTTCCATGCACCGCGCTCGATGCAAACGGCGGCATACTGAAACGCCTCTCCGCCCGGAACACGCAAAGTGCAGTGCACCGGTTCGGTGCGGTCAGGCGGCGAAAAAACAACCTCTTTTTCCTTCAGCAGCATCTGCCGCACGCCCGGGCAGGTCAGTTCCAGACTGCCGGAAAGATTGCACAGACAAAACATTTCGTCCGTCGGCGTGCGCAAGTCGGCACGCAGATCCTCATTGAGGCTTCCGGAACATACGATCAGCGCAACGCCTTCGGCAGGACAGTGCAGCTCAACTTTGCCGCGTCCGTATTCTTTTTTCAGGAAACCAATGGTAAAAATCCCGTCATAATAGCTGCGCACATCGTCGCAGCAATCAAAAATTACGGCATTGAAATCCTTCGCGCTTTCGAACCTTGCTTCCGCCACGGCGGCGTTCACCTCTGTCGTCGTGAAAAAAGTGCATCCTGCGGTTGACCGTAACTTTCCCATATCTTGTGGTTTCGGGCGGGAAATACACGGTTTCCATAATACGTATGCCATTATAGATGATACACGAAGCATGTGAAAAATGCAACGACAAAATTCTGCAAAACACAATTTAAATAAACAGTTGACACTTTTTTGTGTCCGATTTGCGAAAAATTCGGGTGATTTTGCCCTTTTCGGATAGTGAAAATATGGTTTCCATAATTATGTAATTTTCCTTTATTTACAAGTTTTAAACCTATTTTCCCACACGCGCGTAAAGGGGCGAAAAAGCAGCGTTTGACCATACAGAAAAAAATTTTAAAAATTTTCGAATTTTTTTGAATTTTTTTCGAAAAAACGCTAAAGTTTTCCTGAAAACAGCCGATGATAATAGTGCGGCGATAAGAAGCGTCAAAGCCAAGAGGGCAGGACGTTTCGCCGACAATAAAAACAGTGGCGGCAAGGACGCTGCCACCCGATTTAATTTCAAGGAGGGAATTATCATGCGTATCAACACCAACCTGACTGCGATGAACACCTTCACGCAGTACACCAAGAACAACAACAAGATCGCAAACTCCGTCGCTAAGCTGTCTTCCGGCTTTGCCATCAACAGCGCAGCTGACAACGCAGCAGGTCTCGCCATCTCCGAAAAGATGCGTGCCCAGATCCGCGGCCTGAGCCAGGCTTCCACCAACGCACAGGACGCCATCTCCCTCACCCAGACCGCTGAAGGCTCCCTCGGCGCTTCCACCGAGATTCTGCAGCGTATGCGTGAGCTGGCTGTTCAGTCCGCGAACGACACCAACGAAAACGCGATCGACCGCGAAGCTCTGCAGGACGAGTTCTCTCAGCTGCAGGAAGAGCTGAACAACATCGCAAAGACCACCACCTTCAACAAGAAGAACCTGCTCGACGGCTCTCTGTCCAAGAAGCAGGCAGCCACCTCCAACCTCAGCCTGGCAAGCTCCGGCCTGTCCGTCTCCCTGGGTAAGGTTGCCGCCGGTAACTACTCCTTCGAGGCAGTTGTCAAGGCAGAGTCCGCAGCTGTTGCTGCCGCCACCGCAAAGTTCACCGGCACCTCTCTCGATTCCAAGGTCACCGCAGGCGCCATCACCGTTTCCACCGGCGGCACCCTGGAGAACACCTCTCTGGCAAACGGCAACTACGACATCGAGGCTTCCTGGAATGCGGACACCAAGGAAATGAGCCTGACCGCCAAGGGCGACAACGGCCAGACCTTCACCGCAACCCTGACCAAGGATGAGCTGGATGCATACGCTGCCGACACCAGCACCCCGCTGACTCTGAAGTTCGGCAACGGCAACTCCGAGGCCTTCCAGATGACGCTGGACACCAAGACCACGTTCTCCACCTCCAACGACTCCACCATGGAGACCGTCGCCAAGGAACTCTCCGACGCGCTGACCCTCTCCGCCACCGGCGGCGTTGACGCGAAGGACGCTACCTACGCTCTGTATGCAACCATGACCGGCGCTGAGGACGTCAAGCTCTCCGCAGGCATGAACTCCGTCACCTTCTCCAACGGCGTCACCGTTTCCTTCGACCAGCTGACCGTTTCCGACGTCACTGTCAGCGCTGACGACTACGCAGAGCAGAACAACACCGGCACCAAGGCTGTTTACTCCTTCG
This sequence comes from Oscillospiraceae bacterium, assembly GCA_015067465.1. GTDB lineage: Bacteria > Bacillota > Clostridia > Oscillospirales > Oscillospiraceae > SVKR01. Next base: position 19,296 of record SVMK01000002.1, on the reverse strand, counting down.
ATCTTTCCAAGTCCACCGCTGAAACACACTTCAGCGGCAAGAACATCGACGGCGTCAACATGACCTGGACCGAAAACACCGACAAGACCATGGCGAAGTTCGTTGAGGACTACAACAACGCCTCCGGCAAGAGCTACACCGCAGCTTACGATGCTGACACCGATAAGCTGACCCTGACTCAGAAGGAGCCCGCCACTGTCGGTGCTGCTCCCGCCTCCACCGTAGAGGGCGTTAAGTACGGTAAGTTCGATACTGGTGTTACTCTGTCCAGCGGCGACAAAAAGACCGTTACCGTCAGCAGTGATGCCGCTTCCGACTTCAACTGGACTAACTCTACCGCCACCACAGATCTGTCCGCCCTGATCGGCAAGAAGGTCACCATGTCCATCGCCGACGGCAAGACCTACACCGTCGAAATTCTTGCAAACGGCGCCGATACCGCTGGCAAGGCTGCAAACACCTATGTCACGCTTGGCACCAGCAACCAGGGCGCTGCCACTGCCCTCGCCACCAGCATTAAGACCGCATTGCAGGCACAGCTGACCGCTGACAACGCTACTGCAGCTGCTGGCACTCAGACCTATATTGAGCACACCGCTCTCGACTTCACTGCTGGTACCAACAACTCCTTTACCAGCGTTTCTACAACTCAGAAGAAGTTCACCTACGATCCCACCGCAGCTAACGGCACTGCAGCACTCACTGCTACCGAAGAAGCCGCAGGCGAAGCTCCCATCACCGGTGCCGGCGCTCCCGACGGACAGGCAACCTACGGCCAGGTGTTCGGCGGTGCTCCCTCCACCTTCAGCGTCAATGTTGCTGACGGCGCAGGCCTCACCTTCCAGATCGGCGCAAACAAGGGCGACGAGCTGGTCATCAATGTGGACCGCATGGATGCTGAGTATCTCGGCGTTGCATCTGCTGACGTTCTCTCCCGCGAGAATGCCTCCAATGCTCTCTCCGCAGTTGACAAGGCTCTGAACGAGGTTGCTTCTCAGCGCGCATATCTCGGTGCTATCCAGAACAGACTGGACCACAAGATTGCAAACCTCGACACCTCCAACGAGAACCTGACCGCTGCCGAGAGCCAGATCCGCGACGTGGATATGGCAAAGGAAATGACCAAGTTCACCAACGCCAACATCCTGTCCCAGGCTGCAACCGCAATGCTGGCTCAGGCAAACAGCCTGCCCCAGAACGTTCTGTCCCTCATCGGCTGATAGAACCAACGGGTACGATTGGCAGCGCTTCGGCCGCGGCTTAGCCGCTTAGCCCCGGGCTTACGGCCCGTGTAACCCCGGAAACGGTGCAGCACAATCAAAAGGCAATCGCAAAACCTTAACCCCCACGGCGGGAACTCCCGGCTTGCGCCGGGAGTTCCCCCGGATATTTAAAAATTTAACAAATCGTTACAAAAAAGCTCCGGAAATGCGTCCGGGGCTGGTTGTGCATACTCCCTTATTTTAAATTGTAACTATTTTAAATAAATATGTAACTTTTTGTGATTTTTGCAGCCGTTTTCGCCCGCGGGCGAGAGCGGTGTTTTTTTGCCGCACGCCTCCCTGCGCGCGGAAAGCGACGGGTTCAACACACGGCGCGGCTGGATGCCGCCTGTGCGTCTGTGTGCGTCCTGCGCACCCTGTGCGTCTGTGTGCGTCTGTGTGCGTCTGTGTGCGTCCTGCGTGTCCTGCGTGTCCTGCGTGTCCTGCGCGCCCTGCGCGCCCTGCGCGCCCTGTGCGTCCTGCGCACCCTGTGCGTCCTGCGCACCCTGCGCGCCCTGTGCGCCCTGCGTGTCCTGCGCGTCTGCGTGCGTCCTGCGCGTCTGTGTGCGTCTGTGTGCGTCTGTGTGCACCCTGCGCGTCCTGCGCGCACAGGGCGCGCGGGCGGTGCACACACTATATTTAATATAGTATCGCCGCAAACAAAAAATCACCCTGCCGTGCGTCCTGTCCGGACACGCGTCGGGGTGATTTTATTTGCATAGTTCTGCTTTTTTCGACTCAGCGGTTGGCATAGGTAATCATGTTGCGCGGGATCTGCTCCAGCGGAACCTGTTTGCTCACCGCGCCAAGCTCAAACGCCACGCGCGGCATGCCGTAAACCAGCGAGGATGCTTCGTCCTGCCCTACGGTGAACGCGCCGGCCTGACGCATCTTGAGCAGGCCTGCAGCGCCGTCTCCGCCCATGCCGGTGAGGATGATTCCCATGGCATGTTTTCCGGCAGCAGCCGCCACAGACTCAAACAGCGTGGTTACAGAGGGAATATGACCTTCCACCCGCTCGCCGAGGCGAAGGCGGGTAATGTAGCCGCCGTTTTCGCCGGCTTTCACGGTGAGGTGCTTGCCGCCGGGGGCGATATAGATCGTTCCCGGCTCGATCACGCCGCAGTCCACCGCCTCCTGCACTTTCAGTTCGCAGACATCCTTGATGCTCTTGGCAAACATGGAAGTGAAGCCGGGGGGCATATGCTGCGTTACCACAATGCCGGGCATCTGCGCCGGCAGCATGGACAAAACTTTGGTCACAGCCTCCACGCCGCCCATGGATGCGCCGATGGCGATCAGCTTTTCCGGCTTGGCGTAGTTGTCGCCGTTGATGGTGCCCGAGAGGATGCGGTTGACGATATTGATATCAACATTGCGCACCTTGTGCTGCTGGGGGGCGGGCATTTTCTTTTTGTTTTGCGCGAGAACGCGGATTTTGATATTGATCTCGCTCACGATGCTCATGGGCGTGCCGCTGGCAAAGGAGCAGGTGCGGAACATGGTTTCCTCCACGCCGAGCTCGCGCGCGCTTATTTTGTCCGCCGTGGAAACCAGCACCGGAACAGCGCTCTTTTCTATGGTGTTTTTAATCCATGCTTTTGCGCTGGGACTCAGGTGCTCCATGAAAATAATCACGGCGTCCATTGCATGATGCTGCAGTTCTTTTCCGGCCTTGTGGAAGTCGGCAGTTATGCGGCACAGGCGGTATTTCTGGTCTTTTTCCAGCAGCGCGTATACCGCCGCGCAGGTTTTATCGTCTTCGATCACTGCGAGGATTGAGTAGCCCTCAGTCAGCATTCATAACTCCCTCCTTCGTGGGGTATCCGGCGAAAGTTATCGTTTCTGTCGCAGGGTTTGGGGATTATTTTTCCCTCATGAAAATGGACGGTCGGACAGGCTTAAAGCCGATTTCGCCGGCCGGAAGCGCCTCGCTCAGGCCAATGAAAAGGTAGCCGCCCGGCTTGAGGGCGTTCAGGAATTTTTTACCCATGGCTTTGCGGGTTTCCGGCGTGAAATATATCATCACGTTGCGGCAGAAAATAATGTCAAAGCCCGTGAGCGTCGGGGGAAACGGATCCATCAGGTTGAATTCGGAGAATTTCACCTTGTCCGTCAGCTCCTTTTTCACCAGAAACTGACCGTTTTCGTCCTCGGTGAAAAACCGCTTCTGCATCATCGGCGGCAGCTTGGTAATGCGGTCGGCGCTGTAAGTCGCCGCTTTCGCCTGGGCAAGCATGTCGCTGGAAATGTCGGTTGCCGTGATGGAAAAGCTGCTTAAGCGGGGATTGAGTTCCTGAAATGTGCGCAGAAACATCGCCGCCGTGAATGCTTCGTCCCCGGCGGAGCAGCCTGCACTCCAGATTCTTGCATTATACGGCAGACGCGTACCCTCCAGAATGGACGGCATTGCCTGCTTGATCATAAATTCGTAGTGGATGTCCTCGCGGTAGAAAAAGGTATAGTTCGTTGTCAGACAGGTAACCATTTCCTGCCGGAGCTTGGGGTTCTGAAACACCGCGGTCACATAGTCTTCAAAATTGTCATGGCCGCTGTCAGTCACCAGGTGCTTCAGACGGCTTTCGATCAGAACGCGCTTTTTTGCAAGATCAATGCCGTAAGAATTCAGCATGAATGAGGTAATCCGATCGAATTCCTTATCGCCAATATTCACAGTCAGTCTCCCTAATTTAAAATCCGACAATAGCGGCACCCCTTTTTCTGCGTCGGGGTGCCGCTATCGCTATTGCTTTGTTTATGCTTCTGCTTCCAGGTCAAAAACCTGATAAAGATCAAGGATTTGGCGCTTTCCGCCGGCATCGCCCAGAATCTTGCTGGAGATACTGTGATAGCCGTTGGATTCAAACTTGGACGGAGATTCGAGCAGCTTGTCGGAAGAAATTTCAACAACCTCCAGCACGCGCTCCACAATCGCGCCGATGCGCTCGCCGGCAAGTTCCAAAACAATAATGCAGGTTTTCTCCGTATATTCGCACGGCTCTTTGCCAAGCTTGATGCGCATGTCGATAACAGGCACGATCGAGCCGCGGATGTTGATTACGCCCTTGCAGAATTTCTTCGTGCTGGGAATGGGCGAAATCTGCGGCAGGGTGATGATTTCCTGCACCAGACCGATCTCAACGCCGTATTCCACAGCATCAAGGGAGAAAAAGAGGTATTTCTGGAGATTCTTTTCAGCCTTGTCAACTTCAGCTTCGTTTCCCAAAGCATCTCTTACAAGCTCATTACTCATAATAATTCACTCCCATCTGCACACTGGCGTCAAACATCGATTTGGAACTTGTTCGCATCCAGGATCAGGTTGATCGAACCGTCGCCGAGAATGGTGCAGCCGCTGATGCCTTCCAGTCTTTCCGCACACTTTTCAAGATAGCTGGGAAGCGATTTTGCAACAACCTGATACTCGCCGTCGAGCTGGTCGAACATCATGCAGAAATCTCTGCCCTCAGAGTGCAGCTGCATAATCATGCCGTCCTCCGGGTTTTGCACTGCATTTTCGATGCCGAACATATCGCTCATGCGAATCACGGAATAGCAGTTGCCCTGCAGCATCATCATCTCATGGCCCTCAGAGTCCACAAACACATCGCCGGGATTGGGCTTGAGTGCCGTCTGAACAGAGGAGGTGGGGATGATGAAGCTGATGTTGCCAACCTGGAACTTCATGCCGTCAACGATGGTGAGCGTCAGCGGGATGCGGATGGTGAAGGTGGTGCCCTTGCCGGGCTCACTGTCAACCGTCAGAGAACCGCCCACTTCGGCAACATTTCTGCGGACAACGTCCATACCAACGCCGCGGCCGGAATATTCCGTAACCGCTTCCTTGGTGGAGAAGCCGGGCAGGAAAATCAGAGAATAAACGTCCTTATCGCTGATCTCATTCTCAGCCTTGTTCACCAGGCCCTTTTCATAGGCCTTTTTCAGGATCGCGTCGCGCTGCAGACCCTTGCCGTCGTCCGTGATGGTGACGATAACATCGTTACCCGTGGTGTGCGCTTCCAGCACGATGCGGCCCTTTGCGGGCTTGCCCTTGCGCATACGGGTATCCTTATCCTCAATTCCGTGGTCAACGGAGTTTCGGATCAGGTGCATCAGCGGATCGGAGAGGCAATCAATCACGTTTTTGTCAACTTCGGTTTCCTCGCCGAGGAGAACAAGCTCGATGTCCTTGTTCTCTTTCTTGGCCATGTCGCGCACAATGCGCTTCATCTTCTGGAACACATTGGAAACCGGCAGCATACGGATGCTCATAACAACATCCTGCAGCTCGTTGATCAGCGTGCGCAGCTGCTTGGCCGCAACGTCAAAGCTCTCCTGACGCTTATCGTCCAGCGTGGCACTGCTGACAACCATGGACTGCGCGGTGACGATCTCACCGACGATGTCCAGCAGGCTGTCGAGTTTGTTGACGTTGACGCTGATAAAATTCTGCTTTGCACTGTTTTCCGTCGGCAGATCGGCAGCCTTTTTGGGCGCTGCTGCGGGTGCCGCTGCGGGCGCTGCCGCGGGTGCCGCTGCGGGCGCTGCCGCGGGTGCCGCTGTAGGCGCTGCCACGGATGCCGCTGCAGGTGCCGCCGCCGCGGGAGCTGCGGGAACAACCGCAGGCTCGGATCCGTCACGCAGACGGATGCTGGCCGGAATCTCATCGTCATAACCGTCGATGGGCAAAATGCTGTATTTTTCAACAAAGAGGACCTCGTCCAGAATGCCCTTGAGGATGTCGGGATTCACTTCGGTCTGGATATAAATCAGGAAACCGTTTTCAATGATGTATCTGTCGGTTTCGGAGGTGTCAAGCTTTTCGGGAATGGAGGCTGCTTTGCCTTCAATCGCGGAAAGTGCGCGAAATGCGCCCATCGCGCGGATCGTTTCCATCTGGCAATCTTCCGCAAAAGCGATTTTGATTTTGTAGAACGGAATGGAATCGTCCGTCTCTTCCTCAATCGTTTCTTCAACAGCCGGCTCTTCCGCAACCGCTGCGGGAGCGGCAGCCGGCGCAGCAGCCACATTGGGCGTTTCTTCCGCTGCAGCCGCGGGCGCGGGGGCAGCCGTGCCGCCTTCGCGTCTTGCCTTCATGCCGGCAAGCAGCGCATGGGCGCGCTCCGTCAGCTCGGGAACGCTGCCGTTCGGGGCAATGCCTTCCTGAAGCTTTGCAACCTCGCCGTTGATAAACGATACCGTCTGAAATGCCAGATCAAACACCGCGGGCCACTCGTCATCGGCCGCACCGCTTTCTCTGATCAGGGAGAAGATGTCTTCAACCGCGTGAGAAACCGTTGTAATCGTACCGAACTCCATCATGGCGGAAGCGCCCTTGATGGTGTGCATCGAGCGGAAAACTTCGTTGATCTGTTCTTCTGTCAGAATCTTTCTGTTCTCGCCATCAAGCAGAACATCATCCAAACGCTGGAGCAACTGCTGGGTTTCATATATGTATACTTCTACCATAGATTCTTCTGCGCTCATTCAAACCACCCTTTTGCACGAATTTCAAAGCGGATCGCTATGACCCAATCCGCTTCGGCCGACAGATCGGACACATGTCCGCTGCCATGGGGAAAGACAATGCCGGTAAATTTTTCTGTTTATACCAGCTTTGCAATGGCGGACAGAATACCGTCCTCCTTGAAAGGCTTCACGATAAAGCCCTTTGCGCCGCTCAAAACCGCGTCGCGAACCATCGCTTCCTGGCCCATGGCGGAAACCATGATGACCTTTGCGTTGGGATCCATCTTAACAATTGCCTTCAGCGCTTCAAGGCCGTCCATTTCAGGCATGGTGATGTCCATGGTGACAATGTCCGGGCGCAGTTCAGCATAGCGCTCAACCGCAATTCTGCCGTTTTCGGCTTCGCCGACAACTTCATACTCGCTCTTCTGCAGCATGTTCTTGATGGTGATTCTCATGAACGCCGCATCATCAACAACCATTATCCTTGCCATATTTCACTTCTCCTCTAGAAAAACTTTACTAATTAAAAATTGACCTTACCCTTGGACAGTGTGGATACGCACATCGTGCAGGTTTGCAGATCAAAGGTCACCGTTCGCCCGCACGTTCCTCCGGTGTCCTGCGCCAGAATCTTAACATTGAGTGCTTCGAGGACTCTCTTGCTCTCTTCGGCATTTCGAAGCCCCACCTGGCTGGTGGCTGCATTCAGCATCGCTGCTCCGCCCGCCATCTTTGCAACCAGGTTTTTCCGCATCCCTCCGGCTTTTACAACCGCGTCTACAAGGTCGAAAATTCCGGGGTCTGCAAACTTCGTCCTGGAATCTGCTGCGTTCATGTCCTTCGAATTGGGAAGCAGAACATGAATCATTCCGCCGATTTTCCGCACAGGGTCGTATACAACAACACCCATGCAGGAACCGAGTCCAACCGCGCTGAAGGTATCCGGAGCGGCGGAAACTTTCATCTGCGCAATGTTAACAGAAAGTGTTGCCACCCTATTCACACCCCAGCGATTTCAGAAGTGTTGTATAGGATTCTTTATCGGGAACGAGCAGCAGGTCGCCCGAAAATGTTCCGATATCGTCTGACAGCGAACTGAACAGACCCGAGCGGAAATAGAGCACATAGTCGCTGCTCTCTCCCGCTGCCGCAATCGGCTGGCTGAGAACGGAACCCAGCATATCCAGCGCCAGATCCGGCGTGGAGGGAATTCCCATCAGGCCCGTCATTTCCGACAGCGCCGTAAGATAAGAGCCCGCCATAATGTTCAGCGTTTCCTGCAGGGCCGAACGATCCAGCATGGAAAACGGTTCGCCGTATTCGTTGGTTTCCGCAGGCTGACCTCGGATGGCCTGCACAACTTTTTCCGCCTGTCCGATGTCCAGCAGCATGAGAAGATACCCGGCAATATCACCGGATACAACAATTCCCACTCCCACCACAGGCCTTTCTGCACCGCCAAGCAGATCTGTCATATCCTCCAGACGAACAAGCGACACCTCCGGTATCTGCTGTTCAACGCGCATCTCGAGCATCATGGAAAGCGCCGAAGACGCATGCCCTGCGCCGATGTTCGCGATTTCTTTCAGAATATCAACCTGCATTGCATTCATTTCTTCCAATGAGGCAGCCAAGTTCGAATCACCTACCCTGTCTTGTGAAAGTGTTATTTCTTTCCGCGCAACCGCCGCACACATCGCCGCGGCCGGCGGATATATTCAGGAAAACAGATCCGTGAGCAAACCGCGAATCTCGTCAACCTTGCTGATAAATTCGATTCTGGAGCTGTTTCCGGCCATGATCTCGCTGCCGAGGCGGTCCAACCGCTCGTCAACCACCTGAATCGTTGCAAACACCCGCTGGCGGCCGCTGCGATCCATCACACGCTCCGATCGGAACAAATATGCATTTTCAAGAATTTCATTCAGCACCGCGCTGAGCCGGCTGCAGTAGCCGTGGAACAGGCCAAAATCCACCTGCTCGCCAATTCCGGTGGCGTAGCCCGATATTTCGTCAAGGATTTCCGTCACCTTGTCGTTCAGCTGCTGCTTCTGCTGCTCTTCCGCACTTTGCTGAAAGGCCTGCGCAAATCCCTGCCCGCCGTTTCGGTTGGTGGCTTTGACATAGTTTGCGTTGCTGACCGGCGTTGAGTTGTGGATGCCGATTGCCATCGCGCCGCCCCTTTCCGAAAGCACTGCGCCGGTTTTGCGGCCGCTGCGCGCGGGCGCAAAATCTGCTGAATATATGCCTGTGCGGATCCTGCCCCCGGCGTCGGACGCGCGCTTTTTCGCGCACACGGCCCCGTTTTGGCGGATCCTTAAATAATTTATCGTTTTGTTTGCTCTTATGTTTTGTATTATAACAGTTTTTGTCAAGTTTGACAAGTGTTAATTGTGAAGCGAGCCTGTTTTTTGTGAAATTACATCCTTGAAATTGCTATTTCGGCAGCTCCCGGCTCATTTTTGCGCCGCTGAAGCTCAGAAATTTTTTTGCGACACGCGCCCGAACGGCTGCGAAGCATCTTCACAAACGCCTCATCCGTGGCAGCGCCGACCGCAACGTGTTCGCGGATCGCGTGCTTTCTCGCCCACAGCGCTTCCCGCTCGGCGGCGCGCAAAATTCCCGCCGCCTCCAGCGTGGTTTCTATCACTGCCGCCTCGCGCAGCTTTTCAGCCAGACAGCCGAGAATTTCCTCCCGCACCCGCACATAGGCCAGCGGGCTGCTTTGCTGTCCGTTCGGGGCCGTGCGGCAGTCATTTTGCCGGCAAACGCGGGAAAAGCTTTCCGCTTCCCGCTCGGCTTCCGTCAAAAGCTGGGTAAGCCTGTCGGGCAGTTCCGGTATCGGCGCGCTCATCCGCACATAACCTCGGGCATTCCCTGCGCTGCGCGGTTGGGCTGGGCGATCTGCTTCCACGTATCGCGCTGGGCGGTCAGAATCTCAATCACGCCGGGCAGGGCGGAAGTGTCCTTCTGCACGTTGGCGTGCATCAGCGTGTGGAGCATGAATTCATAAATCGGCAGCAGCTGACCGGAAATCTCAACGTCCATATCCAGAGAAGACATCAGCTCGGCGATGATCTTCTGCGCCTTGACAAAGTAGGTGTTCGCCTTCATCAGGTCGTGCTTTTCCTCCAGCGCCATTGCCGCCAGCTTAACATCCTTTATGCATGCATCAAAGAGCATAACGATCAGCTCTGCCGGACTGGCAGTCATCACGCTTCTGTAAAGGTATTCCTGTCCGAGTCTGTTTTTGAGTTCCATCTCATAGTCTCCTTTTCTACTGATTGACGCAGCTTTTCACGAATGCTTAAATATCGAACAAAGTGGAGATCACTTCGCGCTGGTGCTCCATGATGAGCGCCGCGGTCTGCATTTCGGAATAGCGCTTGCGGTAGTCTTCAATCAGGCCGTCGATGCGGTCTTCCATCTCAACCACCGCCGCGTTTGCTTCGCTTGTGTCGTGCTTGCAGCCGGCGAGAAATCTGCCGATGCATTCTTTGATCTTGTGTACAATTCCCAGCTCTTCGCCGTCGGCGTTGTTGGAAAACAGCGCCATGATCTCCTCGGTGTTGAGCATGAGGTTCATTTTCAGTCTGTTGATATCGAGAATGGGAACCGCGGTTTTGTCGTTGACGTTTTCCGCAAGAATTCCAAAGGTCTGTGCCGTTCCGCCGGTGCCGCCCTCCTGCGTGAGCAGGGCCTCGCTGAGTTCGTCGGCAAGTTGTGCCAGCGCGCCGTCGCCGTCTTCGCGGAGCATAACGGTCAGGTCGCAAAGCTCGCCGATAAACTGCTCAATGGCGCGGAGCGTTGCATCATAATCGCGCGTCACGGTGAAACGGACACCCTCACGCGGCGTGGGTTCGTTGAAGGTAAACAGCAGGCCCTTGTGGTGGTATTCGCGGCTTTCATACTCCACACGGAACCCGTTGATCTCCGCGATGGTGTTCTGCCCGTTGACGTAAAAGCCGTTGTCGATGCCGAACGCGCCGTCGCGCCCAAAGGCGTTGCCGCCCATGTTGGCAATCTCCACGTAGCTGTTTCTGCCGCTGCTGTCCGCCGTGATGATGAAACGGTCGCGCGCGCAGTCGTATTCCATTGTGCACATCGCGTCCACATCGCCGCTCACCTCGTCGAGCAGCTCGCACAGCGGGGTTTCGCTGCCGAAGGAAAACAGCTTTCCGTTGATCCGGAACGTGATGCGCTCCATGTTGTCAAACCGCAGACGCGTTTTCAGCGGAAGCAGACCGAGCGGCATCATTTCCACCGCGGGGTTTGCCCTGCCCGCTTCCAAAACGCCGCAAGCGCTTTCCACGCGGCTTTCCTCCGCCACCTGGCTGACCGTTACCGTAACGTCGCCGGGGATGGAGGCGCTCGTTGCCGAAACCGTAACCGCTTCGCCCGCATCCTCACCGATCACCGTGTAGGCATAGTAGGTGGCCGACTTCAGCATGCTGCCCGTTCCGAGAACGCTGCAGAATTTATTTGTGAAATTTTTAAGACGCCGGACGATCTCGGCCGACGGCTGCGGCGCTTCCCCTGCGGGAACCACCTGCAGATCCGCCTGCGCGAAAATATCTTCGCCGGCGGCGCCTGTCACTTCCTTGGAAAAATACATATGGACACCATTTACCTCTGAAAGGTCCCTTCTGCGCATCGCACCCGGGTTTTTGATCCGTTCCGTCCGGGTGCCGCATCGGCAGCGTCACCGTCCCTGTGCTGCCCGCGCCAAGACAAAAGCATCCCTGCTCTTTTCATTGCTCAATTCATATATCGGACGTTTTGGATAAAAACTTAACGGTTTGATAAATTTTTCATTATCAAATTTTATTTTTTTCGCCCGGGGGCGGTTTTTCGGCGAAAAAGCGCTTCGAAATTCAGGAAAAACACGCCGAAAATCAGGCTGTTGAAAAAAAATTTTAAAATTCGCTCTGCAAAGTGCTAAAGTTTACGGGGTTTTGCTCGATATAGTTTAATATATAGACTCTATATAGTCTATAGTAAATATTTATCAATTTTCCATCATTTTTACATTATTCGCGATTATTCGCGCGGTTTGCCGCAAAATCTGTGCGGTTGCGGCTGCCGCCGGGACGAAACGGAGGTGGCGGCAGTCATGAAAAAAATCGCGCTGATCGGCAGCAAAAGCATCGGAAGCAGAGAGCTTCTTGCGTCCCGCGCGCCGCATTACGCAGCCGAACTGCTGCCGCTGGATGTTTCCGCCGTTCGCTACATCGACGATGTGTGGCCCGCTGCAATGTTTATCCGCGCAGAGTCCGCCGCTGCGCTCGCCGCCATCGGAACAGAACGGCTTTGCGCCTGCTCCGCGCAGGGCGGTATGGTGATTCACATTTTGCTCGACACCCCCGCACCCGAAACCGAAAAGCAGCTTTCCGACGCCGGTATCGCCGTGTTTTCCGCGCCGGAAAACCACGAAACCGCCGTTATCACCGCGCTGGCGGAGCGTTTGCGCACCGCGCCGGAGGCCCTGGCCCCGCCCGAGCGCATGCTCATCGTTGATGACGACGCGGTGGAGCTGCGCAGGCTGCGCAGCCTGCTTTCGGACCATTACCGCGTCACGGTGGTATGCTCCGCGATCGACGCGCTGAAATTCCTCGAGCGCCACACGCCGGATCTGATTTTGCTGGACTATTCCATGCCCGTGTGCACCGGCACAACGCTGATCTCCCTGCTGAAAAGTCAGGACAAATATGCCGCCATCCCCGTGTTTTTCCTCACCGGCGCGGGCGAGAGCAGCTCCGCCACCGTTTTGGAGTGCGCCCGCAACGGCGCGAGCGGCTGCATCCTGAAATCCGCCACGCTGCGCGAAATCCTGACCTCGCTCAACCGCTACCGTAAAAATTCCGGTGAAAGGAGAAGACCATGTACTATTCCGCCTGCCAGATGATCATTGCCGGCCTGCCCGAGCTTGACGGTTTTGACCCGCAGCTTGGTCTGAAACTCCACGCCGACGCCATGGACGATTACCACGCGGCACTGTGCCGCTTCAGCGCGCTTTTGCCCGAATTCAAGGACAGTCTGGTCAACGGCCGCTTCCCCGATTCGGAATCGCTCGCACGGGCTGTGCACACGCTGCGCTGCTCGGCCAATTCCGTGGGCGCCCACATCATCGCCCGTCTGGCCGAGGGGCTTGAATCGGTCATCCGCCAGAAGCGCACACAGCTTTTCAGCACCTCCGTCGTTGCCCTGCTGAACTACTGCGACCGCTTCACCGATGTGATCGGCGACCATCTGCGCGCCTTTTCCACCACCGAAAACCGCCAGATGGCAACCAACCCGCAGCTGCTCGGCTATTTCCGCAAACTGCAGAGCTGCGCGGAGGATTTTGACCTCACCGGCGCGGAGGAAATCGTTGCCGCGATGGACTTTGTCGTGTTTCCCAGCCTGCGTGTTGAGGCGCTGATCGACCAGATCCGCGAGGCGGTTGACCAGATCAACTACGACCTCATCGGCGAGCTTTCCGGCGTTGGCTGCGCCATGTGCGACGCCGATTTTGACGCCGATGAGTGACTTGAAGCCGTTTTTTTCGGAAAATCCGGAACTTTTTTGCGATTTGCTATAAAGTTTTTCGCAAGTGCTTCGATAAAAAGTATTAAGAAGAATAATATCACGACAGCGTAAAGTGCTTTTCCCCCTGCCGCGGCAGGGCTTGCGTGAAACGTCTGGAGGTTATGCACTATGGCAAATGTTAATTCCGTATACAACAATTCCAACCGGATTACAGGCATGTTTTCCGACATGGATACCGACGCGCTGGTTAAAAACCTCTGCGCCGCCCAGCAGACGAAGATTGACACCCAGTATCGCAAAAAGCAGAGCAGCGAGTGGAAAAACACCGCTCTGACCGAAATTGCCGACAAGGTGAAGGAATTTTCCAACACCTACTGCTCCGTGCTGGGTTCTTCGAGCATGCTCAAAAGCTCGACCTATTCCAAGTATTCCGTCACCACCACGAGCACCAGCGGCGCCGTCACGGTCGACGCCGGCGGCGAGGCTTTCGACGGCAAGATCACCGTGTCCGTTGAGCAGCTTGCGGGCAACGCAGCAGCAAACGGCAAAACCGGCATCTCCACCGGCACCGAGCTTTCCGCAAAAAACACTGCCACCCTCAGCGAGCTCGCGTTTGCCACGCCCCTGCAGTTTGACGCAAAGGGCAATATTTCCTTTAAGATCAACGGCAAAAAGTTTGAGTTTTCCGGCGATACCACGCTGCAGAATATGATCAGCACCATCAACGCCGACGCAGACGCAAACGTCACCATGAAATACAGCCGTCTGACCGACAGCTTCACCGTCACCTCCGACAACGGCGGCAAGGACGGAAAAGTCACCATCGAAAACATCTCCGGCAACGCATTCGGCGAAGGCGGTGCGTTCGGCATCGGCGAAGGCGTTTTCACCGAAGGCGCACAAAATGCCATTGCCTACATCAACGGCGTTCGTGTTGAGCGCGAGGAAAACGAATTTACCATCGACGATGTTTCCTACAAACTCAACGCCACCACCGAGGAAGAAATGCAGTTTTCCGTCACGCGCGACTTCAGCTCCACGGTTGACGCCGTGAAAACGTTCGTCAACGCCGTGAACGATCTGCTCTCCTCTGTGAAGCTCTACACCGACGCCAAGGACGAAACGCGCACCTACAAGCCCCTGACCGATGCGGAAAAGGACGAAATGACCGAAGACGAGATTGAAAAATGGGAAGCGCGCGCAAAGGGCGGCATTCTCTCCGGCAACCAGGATCTCGAAAAGCTGATTTCCTCCATCAAGGACGCATTTTTCTCCAACGTCGGCGGCACCGGAAAGAACCTGACCTCCATCGGCATCTCCACCGGCGGCTACTTCGACACCGACGCCGGCCTGCTCAAGCTTGACGAAGACGCGCTCAAAGCTGCGCTGGAAAAGGATTCCGATGCCGTTGTGAACATGTTCACCGGCGGCAACAGCTCCGTTTCCAAGGAGAAGCAGGGCGCTGTGTATCAGCTCAGAAACTCTCTCAACGCCTATCTCAGCACTTCCAACAATCTGGTGGAAGGTCTGGACAAGGAAGTTACCGGCATTGAGGACGAGATCGACACCATGGAAGATAAGCTTGCAAAGCTTGCCGAAAAGTATTACAATAAATTCGCAGCCATGGAAACGGCGCTCGCAAAGCTCAACAGCACCGCAGGCTACATTTCCTCTATGTTCGCCGGCTGATTTCGCCCTTTGAGGCCTTTCGGCACACACATTCTTGGGTAAAAAGAGGGGGCAGTATATGAACACTGTCATTCCCGACAAAGCGCTGCAAAAGCTTGAACTCCTCAGTCAGGCAAACAAGCTTTCTTCGGCGCTTTGTGACTTTATGACAACAAATATCCCCGATCTCGCGGACACTGACGATGCGGATCTGGTTTTCTTTACCGAGCGCTACGTTGCCGCAATGACCCGGCTCAAGGTGCTGTCCGACCGCGTTGACGAACTCAACGCCGAGGACCAGATTTCCCCGGAAACGGAACCGCAGTGCGAATCCCTGCGCAAGTCCACGCGGGAGAATCTTGTCATCATCGCGGAAAAGTACACCATCTGCAAAGCCATCGTTGAAGAACGCAAGGCGCGCTATCAGCAGGAGCTGATCAACGCACGCAAAAAGCAGAATCTCAGCGCTTATCTCCATTCCTCGCTCATCGGCCGCACCGGCTGCAACTACGACAAAACAAAGTAAATTCTTTGTCTGGAGGAACCGTTCAGTGGATAAATCTTACCGCAACCTGATGGAAGAAATCGTTCTGGAAAACATTGACAGCGTGCTGGAAGAATGCGGCTGCTGCAGCTGCGACATATGCAAAACCGACGTGATCACCTACACGCTGAATCATCTGCCGCCGAAATATGTTTCCACCCTGAAAGGCGAACTGTTCAGCAGCATTGATATGCATGTGTTCCAAAACGCCGCGGACATCGTGTTTGCCATGGTGCAGAGCGCAAAGCGCGTGAAGGAAAATCCCCAGCACAACAAACCGCAGGAATAAGCAATCATCTCTCGGGCCGCAGCCGCGGCCCGTTTTTTATTTCTCCCCCCCCTCCGCTCCGGCAAGCACCGGGGCAAGAGCCGGCGCCCCCGCCCTTTTGGCGGGGGGCGCTTCTTTGCTCCGCATAACGCAGGCAGGCATCGGCGCTTTTTGGTGAAGCGCCGATGCCTGCTGAAAACTTCTCTATATTATATATAGTGTCATCGCGCACCGTTACGCAAGCACAAATCCTTCGCACTCGTCCGCCACGTCGCAAAAAACCTCCAGCAGCGGCGCGGCCCACGCACCCAGCTGCGAAAGCGCCCAGGGATAGTCCATTCGCACGCGGCAAGGCGGCATCGAACTCAGGCAGTCATACAGCGCGTCAAGGTTTGCGCCGTAGTATTCCGGAAACGCAAACAGCTCCTTCAGATACGCGTGCGCAGCCGCGGCATCCGTCAATCGGCGGCAGTCAATCACATATTCTTTCATTTCCAAACCACATCCCCCTGCTCTGTCACAACCAGCTCGCAAAAGCTTTCGTAATGGTCGTCGGTGTAAAAATACAGCCCGTCATTGGAAAAAACCAGCCGCTTTGCGCCGCGGGAGGATTTGCCGAGCGTGTCGATATCGCATTCCGTATAGCTGCGCCCCGATGCCGCGGGCAGCAGTCCCTCGCGGTTGCCGAAGCGATCGCCGCCGATGGCAGCGCCTTCCAGATACGCCTCCGGCGTTCCGCCCTCCCAGCCCAGCTCGCGGGCCTCGTTTTTTGTGATGTAGTTCGCGGGCAGGCAGCCATAGGCCGCGAGATACCGCACAACGCTTTCAACATCGTAATACAGCCCGTTTTCATCCGGCAGCGCAGCTTCCGGTTCCGCCGTTTCCGGCTCGGACGCCGGCTGTTCCGGCGTTGCAGCGGGCGCGGGCTGTTGCGTCGCCGCGGGTGCGGTGGCGGGCGGTGCAGCCGGCGCGGCAGCGCCGCAGGCGGTCATGGTCAGAACAAGCAGCAGCGTCAGCAGCGCAGCTGCAATGCGTTTTGCGTTTCGTTTCATGTCAGTCCAGCTTTCTCTTGCATTTGTTCGCTTTGAATATATAAAAGTATAACGCACTTCCCGCCAAAGTCAAATACAAAGCGTCCGGCTGCGCGCGGCTTGATTTTCTCCTCAGCCGGATTATAATAAACAGAGAACACACATCGCCCGAAGGAGGTTTATTCAAATATGCAGCAACCGAAAACCGTAGCCATCATCGGCACCGGCATGATCGCCTCGTCCATGGCAGTGCTCTGCGCAGGTCACGGCCTGCGCGCGTGCGTGCTCTCGCGCGGCGAAGCATCCACCGCCCGCTGTCTGGAAACCATCCGCGCCGCTTTCCGCCAAATGGAAGCGCAGTCGCTCCTCACCCGCGCGCAGTCCGAAATCTGCGAAACATATATCCGTTTCACATCTTCTTACGCCGACCTTGCCGATGCGGAGATCGCGTTTGAGTGCATCGTGGAAGACATCGACAAAAAGCATGAAGTTTACCGCGCGCTGGAGCAAAACTGCCCCGCGCTGCGCGCCATCTGCTCCGTCAGTTCGTCCATCGTGCCGAACGTCCTTGCACAGGGCATGGAAAAATACGGCGACCGCATCATCGTCACCCACCCGTTCAACCCCGCGCACATGGTGCCCTATTTTGAGCTGTGTGCCGCAGACGCAACGGCTGACGGCGTGGTGGAGTATGTCATGTCGGTTTTGTCCGCACTCGGCCGTAAGCCTGTTTTGCTGAAAAAGCCCACGCCCGGCTTCATCGGAAACCGGCTGCAGTTTGCCCTGCTGCGCGAAGCGATCAGCCTTGTGGAAAGCGGCGTGGCCGATCCGCGCGATGTTGACGCCTGCCTGCAATACAGCTTTTGCCCGCGCTACACCTCCATCGGCATTTTCGAGCATTTCGACAACGGCGGTCTGGAGCTTTGCAGCACCGTTTGCTCCAACCTCTTCCCCATCCTCAGCGACGAGAAAACCGTGCCCGCCATGATGCGCGAGCTGATGGACCGCGGCGATCTGGGCGTGAAAACCGGCAAGGGATTCTATGACTGGCGCAGCACCGATATGGAAGCATACGCCGCGCGCGTTTCCGAGCCTTACTGGAAGTTCTGCCGCTGGGACTATCCCGACACGCCGGACAGCGCCGAATAAGCCGCGCACCGGGCACCGAAAAAGTTTTTTTTGAAATGATAAACGAGAACGACCGCGCGTTTTACACCATGCAGTGCGCAGCGCTTGACCGGCTGCGCGGGCGCGCACACGAAGACATCTGCGCCAAAGGCAGCGTCGATTTTTGCGACGGCGCATTCCGCTTCGAAAGCATGGGGCGGCAGCTTCGCGTAAGCTATCCGGATTTTTGCATTGCACCGGAGCAGAATCCGTGGTTCACACTGAGCATCCTCCACTATCTCGCTTCGGCGGACGGCACGCCGCTTTCCGGGCGGCAAATCACATTCGCCCAATATAAAGACGGCTTGATTCGGGGCGGCGGCTTTGACCGCGATGCGGAAAAAGCGATTCAGACGCAGCTTGGCACCATGCCCGCGCAGGAGCTGGAGCGCCGCTGTCTGGCGCTGGGGGCAAAGCTTGTCCCGTCCAACGCAGATTTTTGCGCCGAATTTCGTTTTATGCCGAATTATCCCCTCTGGCTGAAGCTCTGGTTTGCCGACGACGAGTTTCCCGCCTCCGGGCGCATGCTGCTGGACGCTTCGGCGGAGCATTATCTCTCCGTTGAAGACGCCGTTATGCTCGGCACTTTCATCATCGACGCTCTGATCTCCTGATCTGCGCGCCACCGAGACCGTGTCACGCCTGTCGCTGTATTCGTGGAGAATTCTCCGACAATCAAAGGCAAAAGCCGCCCGCCCCGCATGTGGGGCAGGCGGCTTTTTTAACATTGTCGGCAGCTGTCAATGCGCCGGGAGTGCGCGGGAGCGCTTCAGTGGGGCAGCCGGTCCAGCAGGGCGCTGCAGCCGTCGTTCACATCGCGCCAGGTTGCTTCAAAGTCGCGGGTATACCACGGGTCGGCAACGCTGCCGGGATGGTCCGTGTAGTCCAGCAGAAGGTGAATTTTCCGCTCCGGGTCGCCGCCGCAGATGCGCTGCATATTACGCAGATTTGCATCGTCCATGCCGATGAGCAGGTCATAGTCGTCATAGTCGCTCCGCCGCAGCTGGCGCGCGGTTTTGCCGCTGCAGTCGATGCCGTGGGCGGCCAGCAGTCTCCGCACGGGCGGATAAACCGGGTTGCCCAGCTCTTCCGTGCTCGTCGCGGCCGAGGCAATCTGAAATTCCGCCTCGCGCCCCGCGCGACGCACCATCTCTTTCATCACAAACTCCGCCATCGGGCTGCGGCAAATATTGCCGTGGCAGATAAAAAGCACTTTTATCATGTGTTATAACCTCTTATTGGTTGATTTTTACGGGGTTTCCGAACTTTTTTCGATGTCTTTTTGAAGCTTATTATTCACGCTGCGATAAATCAGCGTTGAAAAAATGACTGTAATGCCATCCGAGATCAGCTGCG
>SVMK01000029.1 GCA_015067465.1 Oscillospiraceae bacterium | reverse complement strand
ACAAGTCGAATTACTTTGTCATAGTCGATAGGTGGGGCAAAATACATTTTATCTCCACCATATTTTTCTATGCTCTTTTCATCCGTTATTATTTGAGTTTTAGGCATATCCTTGCTATCCATAAGCATAGCATTAAAATCTTTTTTATCTTCATTTGCCATAGTGTATCACCTCCAAGCCAATCATATCTCAATAAACATATCCATGCAATGAGACGTTTTAAAAAATTCTTACCAAATATCAAATTCATTTCTCTGCACTACAGACTTTTATCAATCTATAATTATATTGTCAATCCCCGCAAATTCAGGAACAATTATAGATTGTATATCTTTCTTTATCTCGTCTTTCACATCTGTAATACAACACGCTTTTAAACCACCAATACTTTTACAGTCGTCCTCAATTAATATATCGGGTTTGAGCTGTTCAACTATTTTACAGTATGTTTCGCCTTTATTCCTGCATAGAATTTCTGTATATTTCATACCATAAAAATCGACAATTGACTTTATAAAGTCATATCTTGCTCTGCGTACATAGGAACAAAGATAAATCTCATAACCTTTATCATACAAGGTATTAACTATTTTAACTGCATTCCCGATTGGTTTATATCCATATTTTGAAAACAGGAATAACAAGGATTTTGTGTAAAAGGTTGTTCCTTCGATGAAAATCATTATTCTCATAAATATCTATACCTCAAATTCTGGAGTTTTCTTTTTATTCTATCATATCAAGTTTAGATATTCTATCAGCATTTCATCAAAAATCACTTATTGAAATTACCATACTTCTAAACTATCAACAGCATCCACCCAAGCCTGCATTTCACCATCTAACGCAAGACGAGTATATTCAAACGGCTCATCTATCGCCAAAGCATTCAGCGAATTTTGTGAACAAGGAGTGGTTCTTAATCCATCTTCAGCCTTATTACAGTCAATCCGTAATATGTAATTTTCAAATGTGGTTACATCAATACTGTTCGTTTGAGGGTTATAGTCTGCATATATCAATTTCATTTTATCAGTCCTTTCTTGAAAATGTATTATAAGCATTCCATCCAGTCCCAACTGCCATTTTTATAATTTGTTATAAGTTGTTACCAGATTTTCTTTCCCTTGTTTTTTCCCTTATGAGGGTTCGTAATCAAGGGTAGAACGATATAACACGATACAAGATGTGACGGAGAGGACACCCACGAAAACTTTAGTGTTTTCAAGGGTTTGACGAGATTTTTATAACACAATATAACAGTTATTAAATCCCTAAAAATACCTCAAGTGAGAATTCAAATTTTCCTAACTGTTAAACAACTTCAAGTTTGTCTAACTGATTATATCATAGTATCGTAAAATAGCAAAATAACAGACCGACCATTCAGATACTTTTCGTATCAAGATGATCGGTCTTATATGGAGCAGGGTACGGGAGTCGAACCCGCCTTAACGGCTTGGGAAGCCGCTGTAATACCGATATACCAACCCTGCACAGCAAGGAAATTATAGCACCCCCCGAATGAGAATTCAAGGGGGTGTTTTGTCGTATTTTGGGAGCGCGCTGACTCAAAGCAGCATAACGCCGTGCTCCGCGCACTCACGCTGGGTTTCCTCCGTCCAAACCGAAGCCTGCACCTCGCCGATGTGGCATTTGCCGAGCAAAATCATGGAAAGGCGGCTCTGTCCGATACCGCCGCCGATGGTCAGCGGCAGTTCGCCGTTGAGCAGCATGCGGTGATAAAGAAGTTCCCTGCGGTCATCGCAGCCGCTCTCGCGCAGCTGCGCATCCAGCGTTTCGGGATCCACGCGGATGCCCATGGAGCTGATTTCAAAAGCCCGGCCGAGCAGATCGTTCCAAAGCAGAATGTCGCCGTTGAGGTTCCAGTCGTCATAGTCGGGACTGCGTCCGTCGTGCTTGTTTCCGCTGCGCAGCGTTCCGCCGATGCCCATGAGAAACACGGTGCCGTATTCCTTCGTGATGGCATTTTCGCGCTCTTTCGGCGTTTTATCGGGATAAAGGTCCTCCAGTTCCTGCGCAGTGATGAATTTCACCGTGCGGCTGATCTTGGGAACCTCCAGCAGCCGCGGATAAATCGCCTGCATGGTGTCCTGCGTGTCGCAAACGGCGCGGATAATGTCGATCACCGTGGTTTTGAGGTAATCAACCGAGCGGTCGCGCTCCGTGATCACCTTCTCCCAGTCCCACTGGTCCACGTAAACAGAGTGGATATTGTCCAGTTCGTCCTCGTCGCGGCGAATGGCGTTCATGTCGGTGTAGATGCCCTTACCGGGGAAAAATCCGTAGCGGTGGAGCGCCATGCGCTTCCATTTTGCCAGCGACTGCACCACCTGTGCCTCCGTTCCCGTGTAGCGGATGTCAAAGCATACCGGACGCTCCACACCCGTGAGGTTGTCGTTCAAGCCGGAACTTTCCTCAACAAACAGCGGCGCGGAAACGCGGTAAATATTCAGCGCGGCGGAAAGATTATCTTCAAACAAACGGTGCAGCAAACCGATCGCCATCTGAGTATCGTAAACGCCGAGCAGGTTTTTGTATCCTTCGGGAATCAAGGTTTTCATGGTGCTTTTTTCTCCTGTTTATCTCTTTCTTTATTCTGAAAGCGCCTCAATGAAGCGGTTGTAGTATGCTTCCGCATTTTTTCTGAAGTTTTTCTCAATCCGCTTCGCCTGGGTTTCGTCCGCGGCAAGAATTTTAAGGTCGAAAATACTGCCGACGCCGTCGCTTACGGAAAGGTAAACGGTAACGCCGCCTTCGCAGGGCTCGTGGTTTGCCAGAATCATCGCGCTGCGGCGCATCTCCTCAGCCACCGGCTCCGTCACCCGCTCTGCCTTTACGCGAACGGAATACGGCAGCGTGGTTTCCAGAATCTGACCGTTGATGCTGCCCTTGGCCGTAACAACGTAACCATCCTCGCGCTGCTCGATCTGGGCGGTTTCAACCAGTTCCGCCAGGCATTCCTTGTAGTCAAAATAGCCGATTCCTCCGTCGATCAAAACCAGCTCCGCAAGACGCTCGGCGTCGATTTCCGCCGGAAGACGGCGCAGCACGAAAAGAATCAGAAGCTTGATATCCAGCTTTTCATGTATAAAACCGCGGCGTTCCTCCAAGGCCATCACCTCCACGAAATAACAATGCTGTCATTATAACATGCATTTTTGTCAGAGTATAGCAAATTTTTCCGAACACACAAATATTTTCCCCGCATACACTGTAGTGAACATTGTTTCAAATTCAAACAGGAGGTTCAAAACAATGGCAGACAATGTTTTGCCCGGCCCTGTTGCCAACAGCAACTGCAACCCCGGCTGCGTAAACATACATACCAGCAAGATACTCGACGCCTGCAGGGATAAAGACTGCATCGACGATCTGCGCGTATACCCCACCGCATCCTCCCAAACCGTCATCGACACCGCATTCAGCGTCCGTCCGGAAAGCGCGGAGCTGATCTATGCCGATGTGAATGTGGACGCAATCAACTTCAACCGCGGCTACTACACCGTGGACGTCACCTACTTCTACCTCATCACCGGCGAAACCTTCCCCGGCGGCGTACCCGTCCGCGGCCTTGCGGTATTTGACAAGCGCGTAATCCTCTACGGCAGCGAAGGCGGCGTGAAAACCTTCACCTCCCTCAGCCAGCTCAGCGAGGCTGCCGCGGGCGCTGCGCCCGACCCCGTTGCGGTTGTGGAAGCGGTGGACCCCATCGCGCTCAACCTCCGCATCGCGGATCCCCCCGCACCCGGAACGCCCGACGAGCCCGCGCTCACCAGCGTTCCGTCCGAGATTCTGGCCATCTTCGGCGAAGACCTCATCTTCTCGCAAACCGTCAGACGCCTCTACGTCACGCTCGGCCAGTTTTCCATCATCCGCCTGGAGCGGGACTATCAGTTCACCGTTTGCAACGCCGAAAACTTCATGCCCGAAAAAGAGTGCATCGGCAACAGCGATGATGACCCCTGCACCCTGTTCAGCCGCGTCCGCTTCCCCGTGGAGGAATTCTATCCGCCCGACACCATCCCCTGCTGCGAGTGCTACCGCGACCTGGTGTAGCCACCGCGAAGCATATCATCGCAGCATAATCCGCAAAAAATCATGGCTCCGTTTCCTGCGATGCGGAGCCATGATTATTTTTGCAAAATCGGGCATACTGGTTTTATGCTTCAACTCATTTTCAAAACCGTTGCCATATTTTTCACGCTCCTCGCCCTGATGCGCCTGCTCGGCAAACGTCAGCTCGGCGAACTGGAGCTGAGCGAGCTGATCGTTTCCATTCTCGCCGCGGACATCGCCGCAACGCCGCTGCAAAATCCGGATATGCCGCTGTATCACGGTCTGGTTCCGGTTGCGGCGCTCTTTTTCTGCGAGCTGCTGCTCTCGTGGCTGACAATGAAAAGCATCCCGTTGCGGCTGCTGCTGTGCGGCAAGCCCTGCTTTCTGATAGAAAACGGAAAAATCTGCCAGCGCAGCATGAAAAAATGCCGCCTTACGGTGGACGAGCTCGCCGAGGAGCTGCGCAAGCACGACGTGACGGACATCTCCAGCGTGCAATACGCCGTTTTGGAAACGGACGGAACGCTCAACGTAATCCTCTTCCCCGCCTGCCGCCCCGCAACGGCAGGGCTTTTCAATGCCGATATCAGCGACGATGGCTATGCCACCGTGATCATTGAGAACGGCACGTTGCTGCGAAATAATCTCAAGCGCATGGGCAAGGATGAAAAATGGCTGAACAGCGAGCTGAAAAAGCGCGGCTGCGGCAGTGTAAAGCAGGTTTACGCGATGCTGCTGTTCCGCTCCGGCGCGATCTATTTTGCCGAAAAGGAATGATAACTGCAAAAGCGGCGCTGCAAGGGTTGTCCCCTGCTGCGCCGCAGTGCTTTGTCTGTCCTGTTTTTTGCGCGCTCAGCGCTTTTCTCCAAGCAGCTTGGAAAGTTCCTCCATGAAGGTGTTGATGTCCTTAAAGCTGCGATAAACGGAGGCAAAGCGAACATAGGCAACCTCATCGAGGTCCTTGAGCTTGGTCATAACCATCTCGCCGATCATCTCCGAGCGAACCTCGCTCTCCAGACGGCCGCGGAGCTCCTGCTCGATATCGTCGGCAGCAGACTCAATCTGCGCCATGGGAACGGGACGCTTTTCGCACGCGCGCACCATGCCGTTGATGAGCTTGACTTTATCAAATGCCTGACGGGAACCGTCGCGCTTGATCACCACAAGCGGCATACGCTCGATCACCTCATAGGTGGTAAAGCGCTTCTGGCACTCAAGACATTCGCGGCGGCGGCGGATGGTGGTGCCGTCATCAGCCGGACGGGAATCGATAACCTTGCTGTCGGTATATCCGCAAAACGGGCATTTCATGTTGTTTTCCTCCGTTGAAAAGCATTCGTCAGTATGTTCAAATTTTAGCACAATCCCCCAGATATAGCAAGAAATATTTTATAAAACACAGTATCTTTGTTTATTTCGCCGTTGAAAGCGATTGTTCGAAAGAATATAATACTTTTCAAATCAAGAAACAGATGATTTGAGGGATTTCCATGTCTGAATACCGTAAAACCGTGGAAGTGATGGAGTGCGACCGTTTCGCGCAGCTGTCGCCGAAGCAGATTCTGGAACACTGCCTGAGCCTTACACTGATCGACATAGAGCGCGACGGCTGCGGCAAAGCCGCGATTTTCGACACCTGCGGCGCGATTTGGATGATCTCCAACATGCGTTTTTACCAGTATGCGCCGATCTATCCCCATGACGAAATCGTATACCGCACCTTTCCCCGCGTGATCGGGAAAAACCGCTACATCCTCTATGTGGAAATCTGTCGCGGCGAGGAATGCGTCATCCGCTTCGACACGGCCTACATCCCTGTCCATAAGCAGCAGCGCCACCTTGTCAGCCTCAGCCTGCTCGACCCGCTCTGGACGGCCCCCGCCCGCACATCGGACTATCCTGCGCTGCGTCCTCTTCGGCCGGAATGTGCGTTTTCCGATTGCGGCAGCGACACCGTGCGCCTTTCCGACTGCGACATCAACGGCCACATGACCAGCGGGGCCTACCTCTCCCTCGCATGCGACGCCGCCGGCTTCTGGGAGAGCGAAACGCCGCGCCTGATGCGCATGATGCAGGTGGATTTCTGCAGCGAGGTTATGCCCGGCACGCTCCTGCGCTTTGAGCGCGGGGAGGAAAACGGCGCGTGCATTGTCCGCGGCGTCAAGCCCGACGGCAAAGTGGCCTTTGTCGCCTCCTGCGTTTTCTGAGCGATCCGTCCCCGCTTTTTGCGCATCCGCCGGGACGTCGCACGTTTCCCGCCGCGGCGCTTCCCATAACTTACCGCTTGCGCCCGCAGGCTTCGTCCGGGTAAAATGAAAGCGGTGATTGTATGCGTTTTCAAAAAATCAAGCGGAGCATCGAATCAATGCCCCGCCCTGCTTACATATTTTTCCGCGCCGTTCTGGCGCTTGCCGCAGCGATGCTCCTCGGCTCGCTGCTGATGTTTGCCGCAACGCCCGCGCACAGCCGCGCGCTGCGCCATCTCGCCGTTTTGTTTCTGGAAAATCCCGCAGGCGTGCTGCTTGTCGGGCTCATCGGTCTTGCGTTTCTGCTTGACCGATGCTGAGCATCGCTTCCAGTTCCGCTTTCGTGCTGATGATATTCAGCGCCTGCAGCAGCTGCGCGGTGCTCATGCGCTCCGGCAGCGAAAGACGCTTTTGCAGCCAAATCCGTTTTTCGGCACTGCCCTCCGTTCCGGACAGCCCCAGCCGGTAAAGATCGGCATGGGTGATCTCTCCGCGTGCCGCCGCCGCGCAGCCGTCCATCGTTGCCCCGGCCGCCGCCAGCGCATTGCGGATCACCTCCGGCGACATTCCCTCAACGCCAAGCTTCCCTTCCTTCGAAGGGGAGCTTTTTCGCTTTTCTTTGCCGAAAATATCGGGGATATACGCATTTTTGATATATTCCGGCGGAACAATTCCGGCAAGAAACCCGCGGATCACCTGTCCCGCACCGTCGGAATCCGTGAAAACGATCAGCCCGCGTTCGCGTGCCAGCCGTCGCAGCAGTGCCTGCTTCTGCGCATCGTTGAAGATGCCGAAGCCCTCCGTGCAAACAATCGGCGCATCCACAACCTGACGGAGCGTGTTCATATCGTAGCGCCCTTCCACCACGATCACTTCTCTGACGCGCACCATATCAATTCACCATGGCAAGCCGCGAAAACAGCTCGCGTATCAGCACATACGCATCCACGCCCGTGCTTTTCATTTTGTAGTCATACTCCGCGCAAAGCTTCACGCATTCGCCAAGCTGCGCCGCGGAAAACGGTTTTGCCGCCGCGCAGAGCTTGTCATAAATAAAATCATAGCGGACATCGCAAAGCTCCATCACGTCGCGCTTCGCGCAGCCGCTGTCTCGGCCGAGTTTTGCTGCGTAAAGTCTGCGCATCTGCTGGCCGATCAGCGCCGTGAGGAAGATCGGATGATTGTCCTTGTTGTCGAGCAGGTCGCTCAAAAGCGCGGCTGCAGCATCGTAACGCCGCTGTGCCAGCAGATCGGTCAGCTTAAAAACGTCCGCTTCCGGAATTCTCGTTGCCGTTGCATCAATCTCCGCGCGGGACACCGTGTCGCCCTGCGCAAAGCCGGCAATCTTCTCAATCTCCGGAATCAGCGCATTCATGCGCGTGCCGCCGAGAAAGATCAGATACTCCGCGTCCGACGGAGAGATCATTTTGTTCAGCGCGCGAAACCGGCTTTGCACCCAGCGCGAGAGCGCGCCCTGCTCCTGCTCGGAAAACTCAATGGCGCAGGCATATTTTTTCAGCGCACGCATCGGAGCCGTGCGTCCGTCGGGCGTGTTGCCGGGCGAGAAAGTGAAAACAAGCGTGCAGTAATCCGGAATGTCGGAAACAATCTTTTTCAAACGCTCGCTGTCCTCTTCGCGGCATTTGCCGAGGTCGCAGTCGCGCACTTCAACAAAGCTGCATTCGGAGAAAAACGGCATTGCGTCAACCGCCTCGGCCAGTTCCGTCATATCCAGCGCAGGCCCGTTGAAGCGCTTGTAGCTGAAGTCCTCCTGCGTCAGTCCGCTCAGCTTGAGCATCTCGCCGAGAAAGCATTCGCGCAGATAGTCCTCCGGACCGCTGAGAACATACAGCCGCTGCAGTCCCCCGTCCTTCAGGCGTTTCAGTTCCGCCGCATAATTGAATGTCGTTTTTTCCTTTTTAGCCATATCAGTTACCTACCGAAAGAGAAATCGTACCCATCGTGTCCGTGCGCAGAATGTTGATCCCGCGCTGCGTCAAGCGTTCGAGCACCTCCGGTGCCGGATGGTCGTAGCTGTTTGCCGCGCCGACGGAAATCAGCGCCGTGTGCGGTTTCAGCGTATCGAGCAGCTGCTCGCCCGTGGAGCTGCGGCTGCCGTGGTGGCCTGCTATGAGGATTTCCGTATCCTCCGGATCATAATCGCGGCAAAACAGCGATTCAACGCCCACACCCGCATCACCCGTCACCAGAAAATCTTCGCTGCCGCCGCTGCCGTACACAAGCAAACCGCGCTCGTTCAAGCTGCGGCTGCCAAGCGGCGCAATCAGCCGCAGCGCAAGGTCATCAATCGTCACATCCGCATCCGCCGCAATCGGAAACAGCGCAACGCCGCGGGATGCACAAAGGGAAAGTATCGTATCGCTCAGCTCGCTTTGCTCATAATCCGCCGGATACGCAAGGCGCCTGACCTCCATGCGGTTGAGCAAACGCTCCACGCCGTTGGCATGATCTTCGTGAAAATGCGTCAGCACCAGCAAATCCACGCTCCTCCGCCCGGACGAAAGCAGAAAGTCCGCCGCCGTATCTCCTGCGTTGTCCGGCGTCATAATTCCGCCGCAGTCTATCACCGCCGCGCCGGAGTGGGTCAAAAGCACAATGCTCTGTCCCTGTCCCACGTCGAGCACCGACAGCTCCGCGCTGCCCTGCGGCGTGCGAAACGACAGCATTGAAACAAGCGCAAGCGCCGCAACGGAAAGGCAAAGCGGCACCACAGGACGCCAGCGTTCGCGCCCTTTGAAAAGAAAGCTGAGAATAAAAACAGCATATACAAACACCAGCCACCATGCGCCGAGATTGCCGCGCGTGCAAACCACAGCCCACGGCAGACGCGCAATCAGATTCACAAGCGCAATGCTGTAGCGCGCAAGCCACGCCACCGCCCAGCCGCACACGCTCCCCAGCGGCTGCCAAAGCATCCCGAGAATACAAACGGGATACCCCAGCGTGAACGCTGCGGACATCGCCCACAGGCACAGCAAATTCGTCAGCACGGAATAAACCGGAACCATGCCGAAGCAAAACGCCGCCACCGGCGTTGTAAACACGATCGCGCCGACAGACGCGCTGACGCTGGTGCACACGGCATGCATTGCACGGGCGTATACGCGTCCTTCAAAGCGATCTTTTCCGCGCGGCGTTTTTGTCATGCGTGCATAAAGCCGCGGTGTAACCGTGAGCAGACCCGCCATGGCGCAAAAGCTCAGCTGCAGGCTGATGCTCCCGATCGCCGCAGGGTTGACGCCAAGCAGCACCAAAGCCGCCGCTGCAAGGCTGGTGGGCGGATCGTTTTCGCGCCGCAGCAGCGGTGCCGTGAGCAGCATAATCTGCATAATGCCCGCGCGTACAACCGACGGCGTAAATCCAACCATCGCCATAAACACAACAATCATCGGAATACCGACCGCCGCTCTGCGCCGCCGGCGCCGAATCAGCAGGCCGAGCGCACCGACAAGAAACGACGTGTGCATCCCCGAAACCGCCACAATATGCGAAAAGCCCGACATCTTCATCGCGCAGACAAGGGCATCGTCCTCATAATAGTCGCGCCGGTCGCCTGTCAGCAGGGCTTTCATCAGCGGCGCGGTGTCCTCCGGAAAGCACAAATCCACCTGCCGCTTCAGCACCCGGGCGATTTCATGCGGGAAAAAGAGCGCACGCAGCGCGCTGCGCCCGGTTACGGAATAATCTTCCGTCAGCCAGCCGCGCAGCAAAATGCCGTCGGACAAATAGTAATCACTCTTTTCGCGATAACGCTGGGCCGCGCTCGTCAGCTTCAGCGGCATTTCCACAAGGTCGCCGGGACGCAGATCCTGCATACCGGCGGAATAGTCATACACCAGCATGCGCACATGCGGCACAGTCCCATCCACGCTGCGCACCAGAACGGACGAGTAATCGTCATAGCAGTTCGGATACGCGCTCACACAAACGCTGACAGTTCTCCGCTCGCCGGCAAACACATCCGCCGGACGCACAAACAGCGCATCATAGGCATAATACCAGCCAAAGCCGAGCGCCGCAGCCAGCAAAACCGGGAGCACCCTGCCGCGCAGGCGCTTCACCGCGGCGGCAAGCATGCAAAGCACGCCCGTCAGTCCCGCGGCATAAAGCAGCAGCGTTTGCGGCAGCAGATAGTGCGCAAGCAGCAGCGCCCCGGCATAGCCGCAGGCGATCCACAGCAGCTTACGCATCCCGTTTGTCGCTCAGCCCGAGTAAGTAATCCGCGCTGCAGGAATACAGCGCCGTCAGTTTCACAACCGCCCAAGTGGGGATTTCACGCGTTCCCTTTTCATAGCGGCGATACACTCCCGTATGCATATTCAGATAATCGGCAACATATTTCTGCGTGTAATCGCAGTCCGTCCTCAGATCTTCAATCCGCTGAAAATACATAAAATCACCTCAGCGGAATGTTACCATTCGGTTTCTTTTGTTTGCAAATAGCAAACCGTTTGGTTATATCATAAGCGGAATTAAGGGAAAAATCAATGAAAAAGCGCGAAAAAATGCTCCCGGAACGCATGGCGCGCCGGGAGCTGAAAGAAAGCTTATGCGGGAGAAAATCAGGCCTGGGGCTTGATCATAATGGTCATCATCTGAGCGGCAGTAATGCCGGTGTTCAGGCAGCCGCGCTTGGTGCCCTTGCCGAAATGCACGGAGTCGCCCGCTTTGAGGACATACTGCGCTTCGTTGTCGTTATCGTCATAGAGCGTAACAGTCATCTCGCCGGAGATGACATAGTAGATCATCTCAAAGTTTGCGGGAGCAACATTGGCGCCGCCGCCGGGGAGGAAATGACTCAGACCGTGAACAATCGTGCCTTCGTTCACCTCTGCGGGATTGTGCAGGCGGGTGGTAAGAACATCGAAATGACCGGGAGCTTCATACTTTGTTGCCTCATTGGCACGGGTGACTTTGTAAGACATGAACGGATCTTCCTTTCGAATGTAATTTACGTGTTTTTTCATGTGATAATATTATACTATCACAACAAATTTTGAATTACAAGACGCGTTTGACTTCTTCCTGCAGATTTGGTAAATTGGAATCGCAAATGAAAAGAACGGAGAGCGCACCATGATCCTCACTTTTGATATCGGCAATGCAAATATAGCCCTGTGCTGCGTGGACAACGGCGAAAAGCTCTGCTCGTTCTGCCTTTCCACAAACGATTCACGCACGCCGGACGAATATGTTGTCATTATGAGCCTGCTCGCCGAGCGCCGCGGCATTGATCTGAAAAGCGCAGCGGGTGCCGTAATCGCATCCGTCGTGCCGCAGCTCACGCCCGTCATCTCCGCTGCGGTTGAAACGCTCATCGGTAAGCAGCCGCTGCTGGTCGGCCCCGGCGTGAAAAGCGGGCTGAATATCCGCATGGATTCCCCCGGAGAACTGGGCTGCGACCTGGTTGCCGCCGCCGTGGCCGCGATTGAAAAATACCCGCTCCCCTGCATCATCATCGACATGGGCGCCGCCACCGCCGTCGGCGTGATCGACGCCGCAGGCTGCTACATCGGCGGGCTGATCTGCCCCGGTATCGCCCTCAGCCACAGCGGACTGGCCAGCGGCGCAAGCCAGCTGCCCAATGTCAGTCTTGCCGTACCCAAGCGCGTGATCGGCAAAAACACCGTTGACAGCATGCAAAGCGGCCTCATCCACGGCTCCGCCGCCATGCTCGACGGCGTGATCGACCGCGTGGAGGCCGAGCTCGGCAGCGCCGCCACCGTGGTTGTCACCGGGCATGACGCCGGCGTGCTCCTCCCCTTTTGCCGCCGCAGCGACATGATCCACGATGAAGACCTCATTATGCGCGGACTCTGGAGCATCTACTGCCGAAACCGCGACAAACGCTGATTTTCTCATCCCCAACGCCCTTTGCAGCACATACAGCACAAAAACCGCAGCATCCCAAATATTATGGGACGCTGCGGTTTTCATTTGCATCAAAGCGTCTCCAGTGCGCTTGTGATATCCTCAAAGCGCATGCTGCGCGACGCTTTCACCAAAACCGTGTCGCCTTCGCGCACCAGCTCCGCGAGCGCCGCAATCAACGCGTCTTTTTCCGCAAAATGCCGTCCGCACGCACCGGCGCCGCGCGCAGTTTCCCGCGATGCTTCGCCCGTGCACAGTACAAGCTCGATGCCAAGCTGCGCCGCGAGCGCGCCGGTTTCGTAATGGAGCGCGGCAGACTGCCCGCCAAGCTCCAGCATATCGCCGAGCACTGCCACGCGCCGCCCGTCGCAGCGGGCAAGCGAGCGCAGCGCGCTGGCCGTGGAGGTGGGGTTTGCGTTGTAGCAATCGTCAATGACGGTGAGTTTCCCGGTTTCGATGCGCCTTGCACGGTGCCCCACCGTTTCGTAAGCGGCGATGCCGGCGGCAATCTCTTCATCGCTCAGGCCAAACGCAATGCCAACCGCCGCGCCCTCGGCCACGGCATAAAGCATATGCTCTCCATACGCGGGAACGCACACATCAAAGCGGCGGTCACCGCACGAAACGGTGCAGGCCGTACTGTCGCCAAGCGTGCGGGCGTTTTCAGCGCGAACATCGCAGCCGTCCCCAAGGCCGAAGCTGAGCGCGCGCTGCGCGCATTCCATGCCCGCGAGCAGATTGTCATCGCCGTTGCAAAAAACAAGCCCCTGTTCGGGCAGATAGCGGTTAATCACAGTTTTTTCCGCAAAAATCCCCTCGCGGCTGCGGAGAAACTCCAGATGCGCATCACCGATCACGGTGTAGAGCGCCGCGGTGGGACGCACAATCTCCGCTAAGCGCACCATGTCGCCGGGATGGGAAATGCCCATCTCAACCACAACTGCCTCATGGCGCTCTTCGATGCCGAACAGCGTGAGCGCAACGCCGAGATCGTTGTTGAAATTTCCGGAGGTTTTATGCACGCAAAACCGCTGCGAGAGCACCGACGCCACCATTTCCTTCGCCGTGGTTTTTCCAACGCTGCCGGTGATGCCCAGCACGGGAATATCAAACCCGGCGCGGTAAAAACCCGCGATTGCCTGCAGCGCCGCAACCGTGTCGGGCACAAGGATAAAGTTGCCCTCCGCGCCTGCGGGGATACGCTGGGCCAGCACGCAAAGGGCGCCGTCGTGCAGCGCCGCAGCGGCAAAATCGTGACCGTCCACCCGCTCGCCGGGAATAGCGGCAAACAAACAGCCCGCACTTACGCGGCGGCTGTCCGTCACCACGGCGGAAACCGTTTTGCCCAGCAGCGCGTCATCGCCGTGCCAAACGCCGCGGCAGGCGGTGAGAATATTTTCAAGCGTTAAATTCTTCATTGATACTTTTTCCGACTCACTTCAATGATTTTCTCGCACAGCTCGCCGTAATCCATCCCCTGCGCCGCAGCCATCTGCGGGATGAGGCTTGTAGGCGTCATTCCGGGCAGCGTGTTCGCTTCCAGACAAAACAGTTCGTCGCGCTGCGTGTCCCAGAGAATATCGCAGCGGCAATACGCATCAATCATCAGCGCCGCCGTAACGCGCTGTGCCATTTCCTGCACGCGCGCGGTCATCGCCTCGCCGATCGGCGCGGGGCAGATTTCCTCCGTTGCGCCGGACTGATACTTGTTTTTGTAATCGTAAAATCCCGTTTTGGGGATAATCTCTATCACCGGCATTGCAGCGCCGTCCATCACGCCGACGGTGAGTTCGCGCGCTTTGATGTAGGTTTCCACAATCACCTGCTCTTCATAGCGGAAAGCCAGCTCCAGTGCCGCGAGATATTCGCTCTCGTCCCACACAATGCTGGTTCCAACGCTGCTGCCGCCGCTGCAGGGCTTCACCACGCAGGGGAAACCCACATTGCCGTAAGGCACCGCACCTCTTGTGAGGGTGATTCCGTCGGGCACGGAAATGCCGCTGCTGCGCAACAGGGCCTTGGTCAGCCCCTTGTTCATCGCAATGGCGCTGCCGAGATAGCCGGACCCTGTGTAGCGGATGCCGTGGAGATCCAGAAGCGCCTGAACTTTTCCGTTTTCGCCCTCTTCCCCGTGCAGGGCAAGGAAGGTGAAATCCGCCGCCTTGCAAAGCGCAAGTACATTCGCTCCGACGATGCACTCGGCATCTTCGCGCATCGCGCGCACCGCGTCCAGATCCGGCGACAGCTCGCCGATTTCGCTTGTGCCCAGCTCGCCGCCCGCGGCAAACACCTCGTCGGCAGAATCAAACGGCTTGCTCCAGCCGAGAAACAGATCAATCAGCGCAACGGCATGCCCGCGCGCACGCAAAGCCTTTGCAACGCCCGTTCCCGTGGAAATGGAAACATCCCGCTCATTTGAAAGTCCGCCGCACAGCACCACAATCTTCATGAAAGCACCTCCGGTGTTCAGAATACTCATCGGTTTGCTATTTTATCACAGCTTCGGCAATTACACAATGAAAAAACTGTTGTGAAGTGTATGCGGATTGTGCTATAATTTCTGGCAGTTCGATATGATAATCAGAAAGTAGTGATTTACCATCAGTTACATTGTCATGGATATGGAATGGAATCAGGCCATGAGTTCCAAATCCTCCATTTACAATCACCTTCCCATCCATCTGCGCGGCGAGATCATCCAGATCGGCGCCGTGAAGCTCAACGATGACTGGACCCCCGGCGAGGAGTTTCAGATTGACGTGAAGCCGGTGTATTTCCGAAAAATGCACTACAAGGTCAAAAAGCTCACCGGCATCGACTCCGACCGCCTTGCCGACGCCCCCGGTTTCGCCGAAGCGCTTGCAAAATTCCGCGAATTCTGCGGCGAGGACTGCACCTTCCTCACCTGGGGCTGCGACGACAAGGGCATCATGGAGCAGAACATCATCGTCCACGACCTTGATTGGGACTGGATCACCGGCTGGGTGAATCTGCAGGTCATCTCAATATGCAAACCGAGGGTGACAACAACCAGAAAGCACTGTCCACCGCGATGGAGCATTTCGGCATCGAGCAAACCCGCGTTGCCCACGATGCGCTCGGCGACGCTTACAACACCGCACTCGTTTGTTCCCGTCTGGATATGGAAAGCGGCTTGAAAGGCTATTCCACCGCAATGCACCGTCTGAGCACCAAGGCCGCGAAGCCCGCGCCCGGTTCCGACCAGCCCGAGCGTGTGCCGCTGGAGCATCTGACCTTTTCAGGCTACATCAACCGCAACGCCGTTTTTGCGGACGAAACCTTCGCCTCCGCAGTCTGCCCGGTGTGCTCCGGCACAACGGAGCTGCGCCGCTGGGTGAACCAGGGCGACAAGCGCTACATGACCATTGCAAGCTGTCCCGAACACGGCAGCTACCTCATCCGCGTGAAGCTCCGTCTGGCCGAGGACGAAACCTGGTCGGCAAACCGCATCCTCTACGAGGCGGATGAAAGTATGATCGAATATTACGACACGAAAGCTGCGCAGTGCCGCAAGCGTTCGCGTCGGCGCAGAAAAAGCAGAAACAAGGAAGCGCAGGAAAAATAATCACCCCCGCTCTTCCCCGGGCTTTGCAAGCGCGCGGCTGCCGTGACCGTTTCGGTCTGTGTGCGGCCGCGCGTTTGCTTTGCAAAATCTCCGGCACAAAAAAAACCGTCCTGTGATTCTCACAGGACGGTTTTTTGCGATTATTTGTCGCCGTAAATATGCTTTTCCACATAGGCCAGCATGCGATTATTCATCGTCAAGCAGATTGCCACAGAGAAAACCCCGCCAAAGGCACTGATGAGATACGTCGGAACCTTTAGCAATTTTAGAATCAGCATCACGGCAATCCATACAATCACGCAGCCGATTGTCGCCGCAATGTGCTCTTTGCGCCACTTTTTCTTCCAGTATTTCTGCTTCTCTTTCAAGTCAAAAACACTTGCACGCAGCGTTTCTTTGATATTCTCCTCTGCCGTCGCTTTGAATTCCTCGTCATCCAGCTTCCTGCCGACGAGAATTTCATTGATGGTCAAGCCGTAAAAATCGCTGAGTTTGATCAGGATTTCCACAGGCGGCATATAGTTTCCCGTTTCCCAGCGCGAAACGGTTTTGTTCGTCACACCAAGCTTTTCTGCCAGTTCAGCCTGCGTCAGCTGATGCTCTTTGCGAAGCTGGGCGAGATAATTCCCCATTCTTACCATATCCATTTTGCTGTCACCGTCCTTTTGATACCCTAAATTTACCGCAAAATCGCGCAAATGTATATACCACAAACAGCGAATTGCGCGTTTCGAAGAAAAAATCCGTTTTCGCATAATCCGAAAAAGTGCGCACAAGCTAATAGCAAATCCTGTAACCGGAGGTTTTTGATGATATGAAAAAGCTGCTCGTTCCAACCGCACTGGCGCTTGCGCTTGTGCTCACGCTCGCTCTGATTCCCGCCGCGCTGGCATCCGACGGCGCACCCGTTGCGAAGAATCTGGAAATCGACACCTACCGCGGCGTTTCCGTCGGCGGCAGGCTCTCCGCTTCCGACCCCGAAGGCGGCGACGTAACTTACCGCATCACCACCGCCCCGATCAAAGGCAGCATCGACCTCGACGATGACGGCCATTTTGTCTACACGCCCGAGGACGGCAAGCGCGGCAAGGACTATTTCGGCTATAAAGCCATCGACTGCGACGGAAACGAATCGCAGGAGGCCACCGTGATCATCCGCATCCAGAAGCAGAAAGGCAAAGTGAACTATTCCGACCTCAAGGGCGACAGCTGCGGCAGCGCCGCCGTCCGGCTGGCGGAAGAGGGCGTTTTTGTGGGAGAATGTCTTGCCGGAGAATATGTTTTCTCCCCCGACACCCCGGTAACGCGCGCGGAGTTTCTTGCCATGTGCATGCTCGTTTCCGGCACTGAAAAGCCCGGGAATGTGCGCACAACGGGTTTTTCCGATGATGCCGACATTGCGGCATGGGCAAAGCCTTATGTCAGCAGCGCGCTGAAAAAGGGTATCATTTCCGGATATGCCACCGACGGTGCGGGCGCTGTTTTCTGTCCGGAGCGCAGCATCAGCGTTGCCGAAGCCGCCGTGATTCTCGATCGCTCCGTTGAGCTGACAGGTGCCGTTGCCGTCTGGTTTTCGCCGGACGGGGCCGTTCCCGCATGGGCAATGCAGTCTGCCGCAAACGTTTCTTCAAGCGGACTGCTCCCCTACGGCTGCTCCTTTGCCGCCGATACGCTCACCCGCGCGCAGGCAGCCCAGATGCTTTGCGCGGCGCTGGACAATATCAAAAGCAGATAAGCAAAAAAGCGTGACCGTTCGGTCACGCTTTCAGCTTTTCCGCCAATGCTTCGTCCGCTTCTGCGGAGATGGTGGAATAGTCGGTGTAGATCACCATGCCGGGCAGCGAGCCGGCAGGCTTTTTGACATATTTCACGCGGGTATAGTCCACAGGCACTTTTCCGCCGCCGGAAGCCTGGGAATGGTAAGCCGCAAGCGAAGCCGCCTCGCAAAGCGTCTGCTCGTCAACGTCCGCGCCGGCGCAGCGGATGATAACATGGCTGCCGTGGATTTTCTGCGTATGCAGCCACATATCGCCCTTTTCCGCAATCTTCGTCGTAAGGCGGTCGTTTTGCACATTGCTGCGCCCAACCAGAATTTCAACGCCCGTGCCGGAAACATACCGCAGCGGCGCAGACTCTTTCGAACGCTCTTTCTTCGCGTTTTTCTGCGGACGGATATAGCCCGTTTCCGTCAGTTCACGACGAATATCCGCAATATCCGCCTCGCAGGCGGCGCGGTCGATTTCATGGAGCACGCTGGCAAGATACTGCTCCTCGCGCCGGTTTTCCTCAATCAGTTTTGTGAGGTAGCGCTCCGCGGTTTTCGCCTTGTTGTATTCGCGGTAATATGCCGCGGCGTTCTGCTGCGGTGATTTGAGCTTGTTGAGCGGAATCTCCACGCTCGGACAGCCGTCCTCATAGAAATCCTCCACCGTCATGCGCTCCGCGCCCGTTTTCGGCGCGCGGTAGAGATTGGCGGTGATCAGATCGCCCCAACGGCGTTTCTGCTCGCGCTGCGCGGTTTTTTTCAGATCTTCAAGCTGCAGAACATATTTCTTCGCAACGCGGTCATGCGCGTTTTTCACGGTTTTTCGCAGGACTGCGGTGCGTCTGTGCATTTCCTCAGCTTTGCTGCGGCTTGTGTAGAAGATGTCGAGCAGCGCGGAAAAGCTCGGATAGGCTTCGCCCTCCATTGCCGCGCCGTATTGCAAAATGCGCATAAAGCTGAAGTCCTTCGGTTTGCCTTCGGCAAGGAGCATATACGGCGTATAGTCCCCCGCCGCAACGCACCCGGCAAGCGCCTCCATATTCGCGCCCAGGCGCGAAGGATCGTCCCCGCTTCGATAAGCCAGTTCGCGGCAAATCAGCGGCGAGAGGCAGGAAAACGTGTCCAGCAGCCATTTGTCCGCCGGAACCGTGCCGTCATACTCTGCAAGGAGCGCTGCGCGCTGCTCCGGCGTAGCCGAGAAGAAATCCGGCTTCGTCTGCTGCAGGGGCAGGCGGTAAATCAGCCCGGGCAAAACCTGACGCAATGCGCTCATGTCGCTGTCCACGCGGCGCAGGCAATCAATCACGCGTCCGTCCCCGTCTACAAGGATGATATTCGTTCCCCTGCCGATCATCTCAACCGCCAGCGTTTTTTTCACGGGCAGACCCATCTCGTCGTAAGCGTCGAGACGGAAGAGCAAAATGCGCTCGCGTTCGGGCTGCTCCAGCGCAAAAATGCGCGCGCCGCAAAGATGTTTGCGTAAAAGCATGCAAAACATGGGCGGTTGGGCGGGGTTTTCATAGGAGGCCTCCGTGATGTGCACGCGCGCGCAGCCAACGCCGCCGCACAGCACAAGGCGGAAATTCCCCTGCTGCCCGCGCAGACTCAGCAGCACCGTGTCGCGTTCCGGCTGCTGAACCTTATCGATTTTTGCTCCCACGATCTGACCGCGCAGCTCCTGCGCCAGCGCGGACATCGTTACGCTGTCAAGTGGCATCGCTCTCGTTCTCCATGATGGCCGCAAACAGCTCATTGATGCGCTCGTGTCTGGCATTGAGATACAGCCAGCCGAACAGACACTCCAGCCCGGTTGCGGCATGATAATCGCCGATATCGGCGTTTTTCGGCACGGAATTCACGCGGGTGTTGCGTCCGCGCTTGTAAACCGTCTGCTCCTGCTCGTCAAGCAGCGGCAGCAGCTTTTCCATCGCACGCGCCTGCGCCGGAGCGCTGACATAGCGCACTGTGGCAAAATGGAGGTTGCGGTTTGTGTGCTTTCCGTGGCAGATGATGAATGACCGCACCAAAAGCTCATATACGCAGTCCCCGATATGGGCAAGGCCCAGATTGGAAACGGCGCCGATTTCCTGCTGCGACATGCAAATGTTCAGGTAATCCGTCATAATCCTCAATCGCTCCAGTTCTCCGGAGCTTCGTCTTCAAAATCGGCAAAGTTCATCTGATCGTCCAGCGTTTCCGCAGGGGCGGTGCCGTGAATATTCTGCATCTCCAGCCACTGCTCGCGCGTGATGAGAATCTGGCGCGGCTTGCTGCCTTCAAACGGACCGACAACGCCGATTTCCTCCATCTGGTCAACAATGCGCGCTGCGCGGGAATAGCCCAGCTTTAAGCGGCGCTGCAGCATGGAAACGCTGGCCTGCTTTGTTTCGAAAATCACGTCCACCGCCTGCGGGAGCAGCTCGTCGTAATCGTTGGCTGCGGGCTCGTCCACGCTCTCGGCACGGGCATTGGCGCCGGATTTTTCCTCAACGGCCTTTTCGATGCTGGCGATGATTTCCTCACTGTAGTGCGCTTCGCCGTACTGCTTGACAAAGTTGACAACTTCCTCGCGCTCTTCATCGGTGACGAACGCGCCCTGAATGCGGGTGGGCTTGCCGACGCCGAGCGGCGCATAGAGCATATCGCCGCAGCCAACGAGCTTCTCCGCCCCCATCTGGTCGAGAATGATGCGCGATTCCATCGCGCTGGACACGGCAAAGGCGATGCGGCTGGGGATGTTCGCTTTCATCAGGCCGGTGATCACGTCCGCGCTCGGACGCTGCGTTGCAATCACAAGATGCATGCCCGCTGCGCGGCCCATCTGCGCCACACGGCAGATACTTTCTTCCACTTCTTTCGCCGCCGTCATCATCAGGTCGGCCAGTTCGTCGATCACAATCACCACCTGCGGCAGGATCGGCTCGCCGTTTTGCTTCTGCAAGGCGTTGTAACCGGCAAGATCACGCACACCGGCTTCGGAAAACAGGCGGTAGCGCTTGAGCATCTCCACAACGGACCACTGCAGCGAACCGGCAGCTTTCTTCGGGTCGGTTACAACAGGGATATACAGATGCGGGATGCCGTTGTAGATGCCCAGTTCGACCATCTTCGGGTCGATCATAATCAGACGGACTTCCTCCG
>SVMK01000028.1 GCA_015067465.1 Oscillospiraceae bacterium | reverse complement strand
CCACGGGCTCGTCGAAGAGCCACAATATGAAGTCCCTCGAGAGCATGGCCTCTGAAGTGCAGAAGGGCAACGCACCCGAGGAACGCAAAATCCAGCGCCTGTTCCGCAACAGCGAGGTAACGCGTCTGATTAAGCGCTGCAACGATTTCGGCGCAGGCGGCGTTTCCGTTGCCATCGGCGAACTGGCTGACGGATTGCGCATTGACCTCGACGCCGTTCGCAAAAAGTATGAAGGTCTTGACGGCACGGAGCTTGCCATTTCCGAATCGCAGGAGCGTATGGCGGTTGTGGTTGCTGCGGAAGACGCCGACAAACTGATTGCCTTTGCCGCTGCAGAAAACCTGGAAGCCTACCGTGTGGCGGAAGTTACCGAGGAAGCGCGCATGGTGATGGAATGGAAGGGCAACGTGATTGCCGACATTTCCCGCGATTTCCTCAACACCAACGGTGCGGTAAAGCATGCAGGCGTGGAGGTTGCCGCAAAGGACACCGCCGCGCTGCGCAAGCCGCTGTATGCTTCGCTGCGCGAAATGGCTGCCAGCCTGAAATGCGCAGGACGCCGCGGCTTGGTGGAGCGCTTTGATGGCTCCATCGGCGCCGGCAGTGTGCTGATGCCTTACGGCGGAAAAACCCAGACCACGCCCGCGCAGGCGATGTCGGCGCTGTTTCCCGTTCTGCCCGGTCAGAAAACCGCGCAGGCAAGCGTGATGGCCTGGGGCTGCGATCCCGATCAGATGTGCGTGGATCCCTATACCGGCGCACATGCCGCGATCTACACCTCTGTTGCGAAGCTTGTTGCCGCCGGAGCGGACTACCGCAAGGCGTATCTCTCCCTGCAGGAATTCTTTGAAAAACTCCGTACCGAGCCGCAGCGCTGGGGCAAACCCTTTGCGGCCCTGCTCGGCGCGCTGGACGCACAGATGGAACTCGGCGCGGCGGCAATCGGCGGCAAGGACTCCATGTCCGGCTCGTTCCTTGACAAGGACGTTCCGCCCACGCTGATTTCCTTTGCCATTGCTCCGATCGCTGCGGAAAATGTGCTTTCTCCCGAATTCAAGGCAGCCGGTCACCCGGTGTATCTGTTTGGCGGAGAAACGCCCGAAGAAACGAAGAAAGCTTGGGAAACCCTGCTTGCATTGCACGGCGAGGGCAAGGTTGCGGCTGCATGGGCCGTTGAAAACGGCGCGGCCGAGGCAGTGATGAAGATGAGCTTCGGCAACGGTGTCGGATTCTGCGCTGAGCGCGAGGCGGACTGGTATGTTCAGATGCCAGGTGCGATCATTGCAGAACTGACCGAAGCAACGGATGCGGCAACTCGTCTCGGCGCCACCACGGCGGACGGTAAGATTACCCTTGGCGGCGAAACTGCCGGCGTGGACGAACTGCGTGAACTCAATGAGCGCGTGCTGGCGAATGTGTATCCCACCCGCGTGACGGAGCATTCCGCCGTGGAACCGTTTGCCTACACCGGTGAACGCATTGCGGCACCCGCCCTCAAGATTGCCCGCCCCAAAGCGCTGATCCCCGTTTTCCCGGGAACCAACTGCGAGTATGACACTGCGCGCGCTTTGATCGACGCCGGTGCGGACGCAGACATTGCGGTGCTGCGCAACCTCACCTCCGCCGATGTTCAGCGCAGCGTTGAGGATTTTGCAAAGCGCGCAGCCACGGCGCAGATGATCGTTTTGCCCGGCGGCTTTTCCGGCGGCGACGAGCCGGACGGCTCCGCGAAGTTTATCACCGCATTTTTCCGCAACCCTGCCATCCGCGAGCAGGTAACTGCCCTGCTGGAGCAGCGCGACGGTTTGATGCTGGGCATCTGCAACGGATTCCAGGCGCTGATTAAGCTCGGCCTGGTGCCTTACGGACGTATTATCGACACGGACGATACCTGCCCCACGCTGAGCTACAATGTGATCGGCCGCCATCAGTCGAAGATGGTGCGCACGCGCATTTGCGCCAACAAATCCCCGTGGCTGGCCGGAACAAAGGTGGGCGATATCTACACCGTTCCCATCTCCCACGGCGAGGGCCGCTTCCTTGCAAGCGAGGAACTGGTGCGTCAGCTTGCGGCAAACGGACAGATCATCACGCAGTATGTCGATCTGGACGGAAATCCCACGATGGATACCGAATTCAACCCCAACGGTTCCGTTTGCGCGATCGAGGGTATCACCTCTCCGGACGGCCGCGTGCTCGGCAAGATGGGACATTCCGAGCGCATCGGCAAACATCTTTACAAAAACGTTCCCGGTGCATACGATATGCACCTGTTTGAGTCGGCGGTGGCATATTTCCGCTGATTTACCGCAAAAAGTAACCGGCAGACACAGGACTTTTCCTGTGTCTGCCGGATTTTTCGTTTTGATTCTGTCTCGTTTTGCAGATTTACAGCCGTGCTTCGTTCTCGCCGGAGGGAAAACCGAGTGCGAGATCGTCAAAAAGCGTGTCGAGGTTTTCCTGCGAATATTCAATCTCCGCGCTGTAAAGGCGGGCAAGCTCAATTTGGTCGGTGGAGGAAAAAACGCCGTGGATGCCGAAGTGCACGCAGCCGAGTGCGCGCAGCAGTCGAACGGACAAAACGGCAAACGCTACCTTGCCGCGAATATCGCCGTCATCCAGCGCGGTGGGGAGATGGCGGAAAAGAAAATAGACAAGCAGCTTTTCGTATTCCGTTTCGCGGCCCTGCATATGTGCGGCAAAAGCATCGGGCTGCATTGCAGCGGCATGGCGCTGCAGCGATTGCAAGGCTGCGCTCCATGCCTCGTCCATGCGCTCAAGGCGAAGGAAATACTTTGCCAGCGAAGCGGGGGAAAGATCGGGTAAATCTGCCCCCACGCGCTGCAAAAGCGCGGTTTCGCGCGCGTAAACGGAAAGACTGCGGTTTTGTGCCAGCGCAATCAACGCATCGCGAAGAAAGAGGAATGCGTCGGTTTCCGGATCCGGCTGCGCATCGCCGCTGATCACCAGCTGCGTTTTTTCCGTTTGCAACAAAATCAGCCGCGCGGCTTCTTCGCAGCACAAACCAAGGCCGATCTCTGTGCGGTTTGCAAAAAACGAACGAAAGCGCGGATGGTCGGTGCAAATCTGGCAGAGAATGTCCTCGCCGTGGGCGAGAATCAGCTCGCACAGGCCCTGTTCGCTCAGAAAGGGGCAGCGCTCGTCCTGCGTGAGGACGAAATGCGGCGTTCCTTCGCGGGAAATGTGTGCGTGCAGGCGCTCGCGCGCAGGGGCGGGGAGCGCATTCCAGCGCGTGAGGGCGTCGTCGTCAATGTCGATTTCCCAGCCGATGCAGCAGCTGTGGCGGCAGCGGTCGGCGATGCAGCGAAATTGCGGATAATAATTCGGATAAGCCGTCTGCATGGCGGCGCATCACCTCCGATTTTATGGGGAATGGGGGGACAGGTATGTGCAACGGCCGCCCGGGCTTCGGACGGCCGTAGGTGACTGCGCGATGCGCTCAAGCGTCGAGCAGGGCTTTCGCGATATCAGCAACGCCGGGGAAAACATAGTCCGGCTTGATGTCGGAATTGCGGATTTCATCGGGCGTTGTTTCACCGGAGAGCACCGCCGCGGTGACAGCGCCTGCGTTTATGCCAACGGCAATGTCCGTATACAGGCGGTCGCCGACGCAGCAGATGCAGTCGGTTGCAATGCCGGTTTTTGCGGAAAGAATGTCCAGCATGCTGCGGTTCGGCTTGCCGATATAGGTCGGTGTGCGGCCGCTTGCGGCGGTGAGCAGTGCGCAGATGCTGCCGCAGTCCGGCAAAACCTCGCCCGCGGGCATGGGGCAGACATAGTCGGGATTGCAGGCGATAAAAGGCGCGCCGCGGCGCAGATAGTGGACGGCGCGGTCAAGCTTTGCGAAGGTCAATTCCGTGTCGAATCCGGCAACCACCACATCGGCGTTTTCGCCATCTGCAACGATGCCGAAGCTTTCCAGTTCGCGCCGGAGCGCGGCATTGCCGACAAGGCAGACGCGCTGCGCGGGATAGTGCTCGTTTAAGTACATCGCCGTTGCCATGCCGGAGGAAAAAACGCTTTCCTCCGTGCAGGGGAAACCCATGGCGCGCAGCCGCGGAATATAATCTGCGCCTGCGCGGGAAGAATTGTTGGTAAGGTAGATGTAGCGGCGGCCGGTTTGCTCCAGCGTGCGGATAAAATCCACCGCGCCGTCAAACACTTCGTCGCCGAGGTAGAGCGTGCCGTCCATGTCCAGAACGAACAGGCGGCAGCGGCGCAGCTTTTCAGGATTCATTGGAACTGTCCTCTTCAGCGGCTTCGGGACCGGGGAGAAAATCCTCTTTGGTAATGCTCATCAGCGTGTCTTTGTCGGCGGACTCCAGTGCGCTGATGCGGTCGGCCTGACGGACGATCATATCCTCAAAAATGTTGCGGGCATCGCGTGCAT
Source organism: Oscillospiraceae bacterium (assembly GCA_015067465.1). Lineage (GTDB taxonomy): Bacteria > Bacillota > Clostridia > Oscillospirales > Oscillospiraceae > SVKR01. The sequence continues at coordinate 16,373 of SVMK01000028.1, read as the reverse complement.
TGCCGAAGTTTTCGTCGCGGTTTTCGTAAAGCTGCTTGAAAAAGTCGACGGCGCAGGTGCGCGCGTCCTCGGTGAGGGCGTAGCCGTTTTTGTTGCACATGCTGTCGAAAATCGTCATCAGCTCGTCGCCGGTATAGTCTTCAAAGTAAAAATACTTGTTAAAGCGCGACTGCAGACCGGGGTTGGAGTTGATGAAATTTTCCATCAGGTTGTTATAGCCCGCAACAATGACCACCAAATCGTCGCGGTGGTCTTCCATCGCCTTGAGGATGGTGTTGATGGCTTCCTGACCGAAGTCGTTGTCGCTGCCGTTTGCAAGGGCGTAGGCTTCGTCGATGAACAAAACGCCGCCCATTGCCGACTGCACAATCTCCTGCGTTTTCAGCGCGGTCTGACCGACAAAACCGGCAACAAGGCCGGAACGGTCCACTTCCACCAGCTGACCTTTGCTCAGCACACCGATGGCGGCATAAAGTCCCGCCAAAATGCGGGCAACAGTGGTTTTGCCGGTGCCGGGATTGCCGAGAAAGACGAGGTGGAGCGACAGCGGAGGACAGGGCAGGCCCGCATCGGCGCGCAGCTTGCGGACTTTGATCAGATTGATCAGACTTTTGATGTCCTTTTTGATGTCGTCAAGGCCGACCAGCGCTTCAAGCTGCGCCATGAGCGTGTCAAAATCGGGCTTTTCCTGCGCAGATGCCGCAGCGCTGTCGGGGACGGGGGCGCCGGAGACGCTTTTGCCCGCTGCGGTGGGGTGCTTGTCGGCGAAAGAGGGCTCGCTGCTGGTGACATAGTCGCCGGGGTTGAGACCGCTTTTGCTCTTTTTCACACCGCTGCTGTCGCAGATGGCGGCGAGTTTTTCGGTTGCGTCGGTGATGTAGTCCGCCTCGGCAAAGCTGACGTCGTCATCCACTGCGGCGAGGGTGAGGAGTATGTTTGTGAGCATGCGTATAAACACGCGGGAACAGTCCGTGCCCTTTTTTGCGTCGGTATCCGCAAGATTCCAGAAAAACAGGGGCGGCAGGAATTCGCCGCTCGCGCAAACTTTTTCCGTCAGCTCCCAGAGCAGCCATTTGGGCATAATGCGGCCTTTGGAATAAAGTTGGTTGGCAGCGTCAACATGCTCCTGTGTGATGCCGCCGCAGCGGTTCCAGAGCTGGAGGGCACAGGCGGTGATAAAACTGTCCAGTTCCGGGGCGAGGCCGCGCCCGGCGGTTTTGTAGAATGCTTCGGTGTTTGCAATATAGGTTTTGTGCAGCTCTTCGGGAGAGCGCTTCCAGTTGCTTGGCATGGCGGTGGTCCTCCAAATGTGTTCAGTCAGATCATTTGGGGCTATTATACACCGCGCGCGAGCGTTTCTCAATCCCTATTTCCGCAGCAAAGTGCAGCGCAGTCCGTTCGGATCGCGCTGCAGCCTCCGAAACGATGCGGAACAGCTGCAGCGCAACGATCCCGGCTTTCTCAGCGGCTGCCTTCCAGTCCCTTTACCAGCCCGAGAAAACCTTCCGCGAGCGCCGCGGACTTTGACGGGTCCGCCGCTTTTGCGGAAACCACAACGGATTCGCTGTCCGCCGCCGGCATGATGCGAACCTGCCCGGCCTCGTTTTCCAGACGGATGCCGTCGGAAAAATCCGCGCCGGCTTCCATCAGCGCCTGCGACACCATGCGCATCAGCCGCGCGCGGCTGCGGCAGCGGTAAATCTGCTGCACGCCTGCGTCGGGGCGCTTGGTATATGCGGGATGGGCAGGTTCCGCGGCGGCGGGGGTGTCGCTGAGTTTTAGTCTGCCCTCGAGTGCGTCGAGGCAGCAGCGGTGGTAAGCCTGCGGCGTTCCGATGTCGCACCAGTAGCCGTGCATGGAAATGCCGAGAATGTCATAGCCGCTTTCCATCAGCCGGGGAAACAGGTCGCGGGCAAAATCGAAAGGTTTGCCCTCCGGAACATGCTGCATGGCGGTGGGGGAGACAACATAGATGCCGGTGTTGACAAGGTCGCTGACCACGCGCTCCCAATCGGGCTTTTCCACAAAGCTGACCACGCGGTTGCGGCGGTCTGTGAGGACGATGCCGTATTGCAGGGGCTGCTCCTGCGCGGAAAGCGCCATGGTCACGGCGGGACGGTGGCGGTGGTGTGCTTCAATGAGTTCGCGCAGGTCAAAGTCGCAGGCACAGTCGCCGGAGATGACGAGAAAATCACGGTCGCCGTAAAAATCGGCGCAGGCACGAACGCCGCCTGCGGTGCCCAAAGGCTCGGTTTCCGTGCGGTAACTCAGGTGCATGCCGAGCTTTTCGCCGTTGCCGAAATAGTCGCGGATGACCTCGGGACGATAGCGCAGCGTGATGCAAACATCGGTGATGCCGCTGCGCTTGAGCAGCTCCAAAACACGCTCCAGAACGGGCTTGCCGCAAAGATTCACCATCGGTTTCGGAAGGTCGCCCGTCACGGATTTCAGGCGGGTACCTTCGCCGCCTGCCATTATGATCGCATTCAAAAATTATTCACCTCTTGTGTTTTTCGGATGCGATTAGTATTTCTCGCGAAAGCGTGCGCATACGGCGTTGCGGGGCTGTAAAATTTTTCATTTGGCGCTTTCAATTTCGGCCGGGGTATGATACAATGATTTACTATTGAAGATAATGGCATATTATACAGATTTTTCGCAAAAATGCTGTCGGTGGTGATACGGTGAATAAAAAAATTCAAAAACTGATTGAGCCGGGTTTGCGGCTTTGCCTGCTGATTATGGCGGCCTTTGCGGTTGCAACATTTTTCTTCAACGAGATGCTTGCGGCCATTGAGGGCGGCGTGATTGTTGTTCTGGTGATTTATTCCGTTCTGGCTGCGCGTCATCGCAATAAGCAGCTGGTGGAATATATCGAAAGCGTTACCTACAATGCGGAATCGGCAAAGAACAACACGCTGATGAACTTTCCGCTGCCCATTGTGGTGTTTAAGCTTTCCGACAACCGCATCATCTGGGGCAACCAGATCTTTTTCGACCTGTTCGGCGGTCAGCAGCCCAGCTTTGAAGCGGAGCTGAAAGATATGGTGCCGGGATTTTCCAGCAAATGGCTGCTGGAAGGGAAAAAGCAATATCCCGGTCTGGTGCAGGTCGGCGACCGGAAATATCAGCTGCACGGCAATATCATCCGCGCCCGCAACGAAGATATCAGCGAGGGTGCGCGTGACTTTATGGGAATCACCTATTGGGTGGACGTGACGGAATTTGACAACATCAAGGCGGAATACGAAGCGTCCCGTCCCGTTTCGATCATTTTCATCATCGACAACTATGACGAACTGATGAAAAACGTTCCGGACCGAACCAAGGTTGAACTGCGCGGTCATATCGATGATCTCATCAGCCAGTGGTGCGACGGGAAAAACGGCTTTTTGCGCCGCTATGACCGTGACCGTTATGTTCTCATCATGGAAAGCCGCTATCTGCGGGACATTACGGAAAAGAAATTCGATATTCTTGAGAGCATCCGCAGCATTGTCAGTCCGACCGGCATTCAGGCCACGCTGTCCATCGGCGTGGGCAAGGAAGGCGGCAGCTTTGACGAAAACTTTGCGTTTGCCAATCTTGCCGTTGAGATGGCGCTCAGCCGCGGCGGCGACCAGGCTGTTATCAAGGGCAGATTCAATTTTGAATTTTTCGGCGGCAAGAATGTTGAGGTGGAAACTCGCAGCAAGGTGAAAAGCCGCGTGACCGCGAATGCGCTTGCGGAACTGATGCGCGCTTCGAGTCAGGTGTTTGTCATGGGCCACAAACTCAGCGATCTGGACTCCATCGGCGCTGCGGCGGGCGTTGTGTGCATTGCGCGCAAGCTGGACAAGCCGGCAAACATAATCGTTGACCCGAACAAAAATGCAGCAGGCGTGCTCATCGAAACGCTGAAGGCAACGCCGGAATACAAAAATGCGTTCCTTTCGCCGGATGAAGCCATCGTGAAGGCAGACAGCCGCACGCTGTTGGTTGTTGTGGATACCAACCGTCCCGAACAGGTGGAGAGCGAGAGCCTGCTGGAAGCATGCAACCGCGTTGCCGTGATCGACCACCACCGCCGCGCGGCAAGCTATATCCAGAATGCGGCACTGGCATTTCATGAGCCGTACGCCTCGTCCGTGTGCGAGCTGATGAGCGAATTGCTGCAGGAACTGACCGAGTCCGGAGATCTGACGCGCGCGGAAGCGGAAGCCATGCTTTCCGGTATCGTACTGGACACCAAGTATTTCACCATCCGCACCGGCGAGCGCACCTTTGACGCGGCGGCGTTTTTCCGCCGCATGGGCGCGGACACCAGCGAAGTGAAAAAATATCTGCAGAGTGATCTGGACAGCAATATCGAAAAATACGCGATTTTGCAGAGCGTTCACATTTACCGCGACAATATCGCCATCGCCGTGAAGGAAGAAGGCGAAGCCAACCGCGTTGTTGCCGCACAGGCGGCGGACGATTTGCTGAATATTTCCGGCGTGGAAGCTTCGTTTGTGGCATATGCCACGGCGGACGGCGGCGTCACCATCTCCGCACGCAGCATCGGCGAGGTGAATGTGCAGCTCATTCTGGAAAAGCTCGGCGGCGGCGGAAACAAGTCGTCTGCGGGTGCCCAGGTGAAGGACATCACATTGCGCGATGCCGTGAACACGCTGTGCGCCGCGATCGACGAATTTTTAGACACATAAACCGATTTGCCGGTGCTCTGCTTATGCAGCGGCGTTCGGCAGTAAGCAAATTTTTCAATTTCTAAAGGAGAATATAAAAATGAAGGTCATTTTAACTGCAGACGTAAAAGGTCAGGGCAAGAAGGGCGAGCTGAAGGAAGTTTCCGAAGGCTACGGCCGCAACTATCTGCTGCCGCGCAAGCTGGCTGTGGAAGCCACGACCGACAACATGAACGCGCTGCGCCTGAAGGAAAAGGCCAAGGCTGCCGCCATTGCCGCAGAAAAGGCCAAGGCAATGGAAAACGCCAAGCAGCTTGAGAGCGTTGTTGTGAAAATCGCGGCGAAGGCCGGATCCGCGGGCAAGTTGTTCGGCTCCGTCACCAGCCAGGAGATCAGCGATGCACTGAAAGCCCAGTTTGGCATCGAGATCGAAAAGCAAAAGATCGTCCAGACCGATCCCATCAAAAATTTCGGCAGCTACGACGTCAAGTGCAAGTTTGGCTATGAGATCAACGGCGTGATTCACGTTTTGGTGGTTGAGGAAAAGTAATCGGCTTATTCCCGCAGATTTGGCAGGAGGAACAAACCCATGGAAGAGCTTCTCGGCGCGCGTATACCGCAAAGTTTGCAGGCAGAGCAGGCGGTTATCGGCTCAATGCTCATTGATCCGAACTGTATCCCGGACGTTTTGAAAGACGCCCGCGCGGAGCATTTCTATAATCGGACGAACAGAGATATTTTCGAAACCATCTACGCCATGTTCAACTATGGTCAGACCATCGACCCGGTCACCATTATGGAGCAGATGAAGGTGCGCGGCGTTTTTCAGGAAGGCAGCACGGCGAAATACTTCACCGACCTTATGGACGCAACGCCCACGGCGGCCAATGTGCTGCAGTATGTTTCCATCATCCGCGACAAGGCGCTCCAGCGTGATTTGGGGCAGGTGGCGGACGGGATTACCCGGATGGTGAACGAAGGCCTCGGCAGCGCCGACGAGATGCTGGAATCCGCCGAGCGCAGCATTTTCGGCCTTCGCAAGGATCGCACGATCGGCGGACTGAAGCCGATTGCCGAGGTTGTACAGCTCGTTTACGACAATCTCAGCCGCATGGCGGAGGAAGGGGAGCGGCTTCCCGGTCTTTCCACCGGCCTGACGGATCTGGACGCGCGCATTCTCGGCCTGAACAAGGGCGAACTGATTCTTGTTGCGTCCCGTCCCGGTATGGGTAAAACTTCCATCGCGCTGAATATTGCGATGAGCGCTGCGAAAACCAGCGGAACCGCGGTTGCGGTGTTTTCGCTGGAAATGTCGCGCGAGCAGCTTGCAACGCGTCTGCTTGCCAGCGAAAGTCTTGTGGATTCCCAAAAGCTGATGAAAGGCAACCTTAATACGGAAGAGTGGCGCAGAATTGTTGCCGCGGCCGCAAGTCTGTCGCAGGTGAATATTCTGATCGACGACAATCCCATGCTTTCGGTTGCGGATATGAATGCCCAGTGCCGCCGCGTGAAAAATCTCGGTCTGGTGGTGGTGGACTATCTGCAGCTGATGCAGTCCGCGGGCGGAAAGCAGTCCGGCGGCGAAAACCGTCAGCAGGTGGTTGCGGATATGTCGCGTATGCTGAAAATCATGGCGAAGGAACTGGAAGTTCCCGTGCTGTGCTTAAGCCAGCTTTCGCGTGCGAACGAAAGCCGCTCGGATAAGCGACCGATGCTGTCGGATTTGCGTGAATCCGGTGCGATTGAGCAGGACGCCGACGTTGTAATCGGCCTGTATCGCGAGGGCTATTACAACAAAGAATGTGAAAACCCCAACGCGGCGGAAGCGATTGTTTTGAAAAACCGCAAAGGCGAAACCGGAACGGTTCAGCTGATGTGGCTTGGTGACTACACCACATACGTTTCCGTTGAAAAACGATACGACGAATGATTCCCGAAAAAGTAACAGAATTTTGCGCGGAACATGCGCTGCTGCCGAAAGGCTGCCGTGTGCTTTGCGCCTGCAGCGGCGGAGCGGACAGCACGGCGCTGCTGCATATGCTGTGCGCGACGGACGGCATTTCGGTTGTCTGCGCCCACTTCAATCACGGCCTGCGCGCTGCGGAATCCGACAGGGATGAAGCATTTGTGCGGGAGATGAGCCAACGGCTGGGCGTCGGCTTTGTGCGCGGCGGCTGCGACGTTGCGGCTTATGCCGCGGCGCACGGCGTTGGAACCGAGGCGGCGGCGCGCGCGCTGCGCTACGCGTTTCTTGAACAGGCGGCAAAGGACCGGGGCTGCGACCGCATTGCAACGGCGCACAATGCGCAGGACAATGCAGAAACCGTTTTGCTCAATCTAATCCGCGGCAGCGGTTTGCGCGGGCTTTGCGGAATTCCGCCGCAGCGCGGACAGATTGTCCGTCCGCTGCTGAGACTTTCGCGCGCGGAAATCGAAGCTTATCTTGCGGAAAACGGGCTTGACCATGTGGAGGACAGCTCCAACGCCGCAGACGATTATGCGCGAAACCGCGTTCGCCACCGCATTTTGCCGCTGCTTACGCAGGAAAACCCTGCCGCTGCGGAACATATTGCCGCGACGGCGGAGCTTTTGCGCGAGGACGAAGAATATTTGTCCGGATTGGCGGAAAATTTTATTATGACACAGCAGGCGCATTGCGTTTCCGTTTCGCAGCTGCTGGCCCTGCCGAAACCGGTGGGCGTACGGGTTGTGCTGCGCCTTTGCGGCGCACCTTCCAGACAGGCGGCGAACGCGATTTTTGCCCTTTGCAATGCCGCATCGCCCCACGGCTCGGTGAGCTTGCCGGGGATGCGCGTGGTGCGCGAGTATGACAGGCTGTGTTTCGGCGTGCAGGCGTGTGCGGGAGAAATTGCGTGCCGTGAGCTTACGCCGGGGGAATTTGATCTTCCGGGTACGCCGCTGCATATCCGATGCACACAAACCGTTTATCGGAAAGAAATTCACAATTCATTCAACACTTTTTGCTTCAAAAGTGAGAATATATGTGATAGACTGTACGTTACGTCGCGTAAAGAAGGCGACAGCATCCGCCTGATGGGCAGAGGATGCAGCAAAACACTGAAAAAACTTTTTTCCGAAGCACGACTGCCGCTTGACCGGCGGCAGCTTACCCCCGTGATCCGCGATGACGGCGGAGTTGCGGCGGTTTACGGCTTTGGCATCGCGCAGCGCCTTGCCCCTGCGGAAGGCGACGCGGTTTTTTGCGTTGAAATTACTGAAAAAGAGATAATGTGAGGATACCGATATGGCCGGAACTATGCGTGACGATATTCTGAAAGTGATTATCAGCGAGGAGGAGATCCGCGAGCGGATCACCCTGCTCGGAAAGCAGATTGCGGAGGACTATGCGGGCAAAAATCCGATGTTTGTCGGCGTGCTGAAGGGCTGCTATGTTTTCATGTCCGATCTTGTTCGCTGCACGGACATTCCCTGCACGATGGATTTTGTTGTTGCCTCCTCTTACGGCGACGGCACCAGCACCTCCGGCGAGGTGAAGATTCTGAAAGATATTTCCCAGAACATCGAAGGCCGGCATGTGATTCTGGTTGACGATATCTTCGACACCGGCGTTACCCTGAACTATCTGACGCAGTATTTTATGCCCCGCAAGCCCGCGTCCATCCGCATTGCGGCCCTGCTTGACAAGCCGGCGCGCCGCACGGTGGATCTGGCTGCGGATTATGTAGGATTCAATGTTCCGGATGAATTTGTGGTCGGCTACGGTCTGGATTATGCCGAGGCCTACAGAAACCTGCCGTATATCGGCGTTTTGAAGCCTGAGGTTTATTCCAAGTAAAAATATCCATTGACTGCCGCGCCCGGCGCGGCGGAGAAAACTAAAATGTCCCAAGTTAGGAAGTGAGCTTCGTTTGAACAAACCCGGAAAGAACAGAGCGAGAGATATCGGCTTTTATGCGCTGCTGATAGTGATTCTGCTGGCAGTGATTTTCACGATGAATTTCCCCGGAGGCAAGAGCGACATTGCGGATTATTCCAAGGTGCGCGATCTGTTTTTGCAGGAAAAGGTCGATTCTTTTGTAGCTGAGGGCAATGTCCTCACGCTGTATCTGAAAGATGAAACCGTTGTAACCTGCGAGCTGAGTTCGATCAGCATCTTCTACACCGACCTCAACGAGCTTGTGAAGGAGCAGAAGGATAAGGGCATCCTCACGGAGTATGACTATCCTCCCGCATGGCAGGCACCCTGGTGGGCATCGTTCCTGCCGTATCTGATCGTGATGATCATCTTCGTGGCTGTGTGGTCCGTTGCCATGAACAGAATGCAGGGCGGCGGCGCAGGCGGCGCGATGAAATTCAGCAAAGCGCGCACGCGTCTGGGCAGCGAAGAAAAGAAAAAAACCACCTTTGCCGACGTTGCCGGCTGTGACGAGGAAAAGGAAGAACTGGCGGAAATTGTCCACTTCCTGAAAAATCCCAAGCAGTATACCGACATGGGCGCACGCATCCCCAAGGGCGTGCTGCTTGTCGGACCTCCGGGAACGGGTAAAACCCTGCTGGCAAAGGCCGTTGCGGGAGAGGCAAACGTTCAGTTCCTCAGCATCTCCGGTTCGGACTTTGTGGAGCTGTATGTCGGCGTTGGTGCAGGCCGCGTTCGCGACCTGTTTGAGCAGGCGAAAAAGGCTGCTCCCGCCATCATTTTCATCGACGAAATCGACGCGGTCGGCCGTCAGCGCGGTTCCGGTCTCGGCGGCGGACACGATGAACGCGAGCAAACGCTCAACCAGCTCCTTGTGGAGATGGACGGTTTCGGCAACAACGACGGCGTGATTGTTATGGCGGCGACGAACCGTGCCGATATCCTTGACAATGCGCTGCTGCGTCCCGGCCGCTTTGACCGTCAGGTTTATGTCGGCCTGCCGGATATCCGCGGCAGAGAGGCCATTTTGAAAATCCACGCCAAGGGCAAACCCCTCGGCGACGATGTGAACCTTAACTCCACGGCAAAAGGCACCGCGGGCTTCTCCGGCGCCGACCTTGAAAACCTGATGAATGAGGCCGCACTTCTGGCTGTTCGCCGCGAAAAGCGCTTCGTTACCAGCGAGGAAGTTGAAGAGGCCATCCTCAAAGTTTCCATGGGCCCGGAGAAAAAGAGCAAGAAAATGTCGGAAAAGGCCAGAAAACTCACGGCTTACCACGAGGCCGGTCACGCCATTGCGGGCAAGTATCTGGAACACACCGACCCCGTGCACTATATCACCATCATTCCGCGCGGCGCAGCCGGCGGCTTCACCATGTTCCGCCCGCAGGAGGATTTGGAAAACTTCAAATCCAGAAGTGAGATGTTTGAGCATATTGTGATGGGCCTTGGCGGACGTATTTCCGAAAAGCTGTTTCTGGACGATATTTCCACCGGCGCTTCCGGCGATATCCAGCAGGCCACGGGTATGGCCCGCGCGATGGTTACGCAGTACGGCATGAGCGAAAAGCTCGGCCCCATCAGCTACGACAGCTCCGACCACAGTATCTTTATCGGACGCGACTTTGGTCAGACCAAGAGCTATTCCGAAGAAACTGCGGCCCTGATCGATGCGGAAGTCAAGCGTATTTTCGACGAGGCGGAATCTGTCTGCGAAAAGCTGCTGCTTGAGCATAAAGATACGCTGATTGCCGTTGCGGAATATCTGCTGCAGAACGAAACGATGGACGGCGAGGAGTTCAATTACTTCTGCGATCACGGCGAGCTGCCCCCGCCCAAGCCCGCTCCCAGACTGCACGATGACACCATCGAGCCGCCTGCGCGCAAGATCAGCATGTTTATCGACGATGATCCCGCAGCGCCGCCGACACCCGAACAGTCCGGCGAAGCGCGCGGCGATGCGGTGCAGGCGTTCCGCGAATTGCTCGACGCTGCTGATGCAACGGAACCCGATGACGCATCCCGGACTGAAACTGCCGCGGATGAGAATTCCGATAACAAAGAATAATGCGCTTTTTCAGCGCCGGAAGTGTTTCCGGCGCTGAATTTGTACGCTGAGACGAATCAAAAACCCCCCGCCTTCGGAGCGTTCCGGAGGCGGGGGGGGTTCAGTTTTGGCAGCGGCACTGCGCGGAAAGAAGAACTAATCACCGGCAATGTAGCCTGTGCTTGTGTCGATGCCGGTTGTGCGAGTGGCGTTATCCCATGTGAGGCCGATATCAAACGCTTCGCAGAGGTCGCGCAGTTTGAAATAATTAAAGCCGTCGATATTATAGGCTTCAAGAGTGATTTCCTCGCCGTTGAGGATGAGAGTTGCGGCGCTTTGCAGGGCAATCTTATGCGTGCCGTCGCCCGGCTGAAGATCGGTTGCAAGCGGGGCGTAGGGCGCGCCTGCGGTGAGGATGATGGTGCTGCGCGCAGCATCCCACTCCACGGAGAAGGACTTTGCGGTGCCGTTTACCAGTGCGGCGAGGTCGCGGAGCTTGAAGTAGTTGTAGTTGTTGATATTATATGCGTCGATGTCCACGCGCACGCCGTCGGCAACGAAGGCGATGTCGGTGGAAAGTGCGCGGATCTGTGGGGCGGGGGCGGGCGTGCCGGGGACGTAATGCGTGGCGTTCAGCGCGGGAAGCGCCGCGCCCGCGGCGTAACTCGGTGCATGGTCCTGCGAGAATGTACAGCCGCTGCCGACATAGGTGGAGCTGCCGACAAGGAAATAGTGATCGCTTGAAATTTTTCCGGCGTCGTTCCATGTCGTGTCAACGGCATACCAGTTGCCGTCGTCCATCTGAACGTAGTTCCAGGCGTGAAGATTGCACTCCTCGCCTTCATAGCTTAAGCCGCCGATATAAAGGCAGGGAATGCCGTAATGTTCGCAAATCACCCTGAGGGCTTCGGCATAACCGGCACACACGGTTTCTTTTGCAACCAGAGCGGAGTAGGCCGTCTGCATAATGGCAGAGATTTTATCGCTGCCGCTTTCCTGAACAACTTCGTTATACCTGACGGTTTCGCAGAGATAATCGTTGATTGCGTCGAGAATTTCATAGCGCGTTTTCCCGGGGGCGTCAATGTTGTATTTCCCGCTGTCCGCTTCGAGTGCGGCGTAGGTTTCTGCCAGTGCGGCGCGGTAAAGCTCGTCGCTGTATGCGTTGAAGTAAAGTTCGCGTGCAGTGATGGTAAGCGTTTGGTCCGTTTCGTTGTAGTCGGAGTAGTAATAACCCGTGACATACGCATCGTAAAGACCGGCGTTTTTGAGCGGCTGCCACAGAGTTTGATCCGCGAACGTTTTGTATGCGGCCTCGGACTCCGGCGTCCAGCCGCCAGCGGCGTCTTTTACCATTCCTGCCAGCACATACGGTTCGCTGAACGAAATTCTGTATACAAGCGTGCCGGGAACATAAGCGGCGAGCGCCTGCTCCAACGATGGATATTCATGGTAAGCCGGGGCGTCGTCTTCGCGGTTTTCCATGACGGTGCTGTCGAAGCAGAGGATGATTTCGTATATCAGCCTGTTTTTGCCGCTGACGGCATCGTATGTGAGCCAGCTGAAGCCGTTGCGTTTGCATTCGGCGGAGAATTCAAACACCGGATCAACCAGGCATTCGTTTTTCCATTTTTCCCATGCCTCGTCGGTGTTGGGGATCACCTGCGGTGTCCGGAACACGACGGTTAGGGAATCCATGCCTTCTTCGTACTCAGCGGCCAATGCATCACGAACGCTCGCATACGTCGTTTGCGGCAAAACGGCGTTGGCGGTTGCCGTCAGCGAAAAAACCGCGCAAACGGCAAGAAGAATCGTGATGAGCCTTTTGAAAACGGACATTTGTCGTCACCTCACATTCAATATACAACAATATTTGTTTGAAGTAAATATATATGCACGCGCCGCGCTTTGAAACATCGTGCATTACAAAGCCCACTTCGCTATTGAGAAACAGGCGTTCTCATGTTAAAATACGATTGTTGCGCAAGAAATTAAAGTTCTGCGGCGGCTGAGAAGGATTTGTTTGCAAATTATCCTGCGGATGGTGTAAGATACACAAAGCAAACCGCCGCCCTGCGGCTTGAGAATAAAAGATAATTCGAAGGAGAATGATTACATATGAAACTTGGTATCGTCGGCCTGCCCAACGTGGGAAAATCGACACTGTTCAACGCCCTCACCGGCAACAAGGCGGAAAGCGCAAACTATCCTTTCTGCACCATCGACCCGAATGTTGGAATTGTGACGGTTCCGGACGAGCGGCTTGACTATCTTGCAGAGCTGTATCAGCCGAAGAAGTATACGCCGGCTGTGATCGAGTTTGTGGATATCGCGGGCCTTGTGAAGGGCGCGAGCAAAGGCGAAGGTCTCGGCAACAAGTTTTTGGAAAATATCCGCCGCACGGATGCCATTGTGCACGTTGTGCGCTGCTTCGACGACGACAACATCATGCACGTTGTTGCCGACACCAGCACCAATGTTCCCGTGGATCCCATCGGGGACATCGGCACCATTGATCTGGAACTGATCATGGCCGACATGGAAATGGTGGAGCGACGCATCGACAAAGCGCGCAAGGCAGGCAAAGGCGGCGACAAGAGCTTTCAGCATGAAGCGGCGGTTTTTGAAGGGCTGCTGGCCCACCTCAACGAGGGGAAGCCCGCGCGCAGCTACGATTGCACGCCGGATGAAAAAGCGCTGATTGAAACTTCCGATCTGCTGACCACCAAGCCCGTGATTTATGCGTGCAACATGGACGAGACGGGCTTTGCAAACTGCGACGGAAACGAATATTTCCGCCTTGTATGCGATCATGCGGCGCAGGAAGGAAGCCAGGTGCTGCCCGTGTGCGCCAAGTTTGAAGAGGAAATGGCGCAGCTTGACGAGGAAGATCGCGGCATGTTTATGGAAGAACTGGGCATGACGGAGGGCGGCCTGAGCCGACTGATCAAGTGTTCTTATGCGCTGCTCGGCCTGATTTCGTTCCTCACCTGCGGCGCGGATGAATGCCGCGCGTGGACAATCAGCCGCGGTACGAAAGCGCCGCAGGCGGCCGGAAAAATTCACAGCGACATTGAGCGCGGCTTTATCCGCGCGGAGATTGTTGCATTTGACGATCTGAAAGCCTGCGGCAGCATGAACGCGGCGAAAGACAAGGGCCTTGTCCGCGCCGAAGGCAAAGACTATGTTATGGCCGACGGCGATGTGACATATTTCAGATTCAACGTATAATCAAAAGATGAGAGGGGAGTGCCGGAATGAAACGCATGGAAGTGCTTGACGTTTGGCGCTCCCTTTCCTTTGCGGCGATGATCGTGCACCATTTGTGCTACGATCTGGAGCATTTCGGCGTGCTTGCGGCGGGGACGATGGCTTCGCTGCCCCTCAGGGCGCTGAGCTGGGTTTGCGGCGGCAGCTTTATTCTGCTGTCCGGTGCGTGTGCGCGCTTTTCGCGCAGCGGCGTGCGGCGCGGTTTTGTGGTGCTTTGCGTGGGTGCGCTTGTTGCTGCGGTAACGGCAATGGTGCAGCTGCCCGTCAGATTCGGCATACTCCAGATGCTGGGTGTGTCGATGATTGCGTATGCGCTTTTGCGTCATCGGCTGGAGCGGGTTCTCGGCTGGCCCTTTGCACTTGTATGCGTGGTGCTGTTTGCGCTGTCGGAATGGGTGACATCCTCTGTTTGGGTTGACATAAATTTTTTGTATCCGTTTGGCTTCCGAACGCGGGAGTTTTATTCGTCGGACTATTATCCGCTGCTGCCGTGGGGGTTTTTGTTTCTGATCGGTGCGTGCTTCGGCAAGTATATTGAAAAGCATGCCGACCATCCCTTGCTGCAGCGCAGTTTTTCTGCGGCGCTGACCTTTGTGGGGCGCCATAGCCTTCTGATCTATGTGCTGCACCAGCCGCTGCTCTACGGCGCGTGCTTCCTGCTGTTTGGTTGACATAACTAAAATGCGCGGCGCGCTGCGGAGCAACTGCGCGCGGAGATGCCCCGAACGATGTCGGATTTCGTTCCGCGCCGGGGCCGCGCAGGGCGAAAATGCAAATAATTTGTTTGACTTTGCGGCATAATAATGATAGTATGATGGCATCAAAATGGCTTTGACGGAGAAGCAGCCGCGCAGCGCCGCGCAGAGAGGAACGCATACGGTGAAAGCGTTCTGCGGTGAAGCAGGAATCTGTACCGCTCCCGAGCTGTCCGGGACAACCGGAACGCTTTGCGCCCGTTACCGCGCTGCTTGAGTGAAAGCTCAGGGTGGAACCGTGTTAGTTTTTGCACCCCTGACCGTTGCGTCGGGGGTGCTTTATTTTTGCTTGGAGGGAATTTGAACCATGGAAGAAAACAAGTACACCTTTGAAAATCCCGAGTATAAGAAAACATATTGGCACACCTGCAGCCATATCATGGCGCAGGCTGTGAAGCGCCTGTGGCCGGAGGTGCAGCTCACCATCGGCCCCGCGATCGCAGAGGGCTGGTATTACGATATTTTTGCTCCCTTTGCCTTTACGCCGGAGCACATGGAAAAAATCGAAGAAGAGATGCGCAAAATCTGCAAGGAAAAGCTCAAGCTCGAGCGCTTTGAGCTTCCCCGCGCCGAGGCGCTGGAACTGATGAAGGACAACCCCTTCAAGGTGGAGCTGATTAACGAGCTGCCCGAAGACGAAGCCATCAGCTTCTACAAGCAGGGCGAATTCACCGACCTGTGCGCCGGTCCGCATCTGGACAGCACGGGGCGCGTGAAGGGCAACGCCATGAAACTGCTGGCCTGCAACGCATCTTACTGGCGCGGCGATTCCAGCCGCGAGAGCCTGCAGCGCATCTACGGCATCGCATTCCCGAAGAAGGACGAGCTGGACGCATATCTTGCCCGCATTGAAGAGGCCAAAAAGCGCGACCACCGCAAGCTGGGCCGTGAGCTGGATTTGTTTGCTTTCCGCGATGAGGCACCCGGCTTCCCGTTTTATCTGCCCAAGGGCATGGTGCTGCAGAACACCCTGATCAACTACTGGCGCGAAGTTCACAAAAAGTGGGATTATCTTGAAATTTCCACGCCGCAGATCATGCGCCGCACCCTGTGGGAAACCAGCGGACACTGGGATCACTACAAAGACAACATGTACACCACCCTCATCGACGAGGAGGATTTTGCCATCAAGCCCATGAACTGCCCCGGCAGTATTCTGGTGTATGATCTGGCACCCCACTCCTACAAGGAACTCCCCCTGCGTTACGGTGAGCTTGGCCGCGTGCACCGCCATGAGCTTTCCGGCGCGCTGCACGGCATGTTCCGCGTTCGCTGCTTCACGCAGGACGATGCGCACATCCTTTTGGCGAAGGACCAGATCACGGACGAGGTTATCCGCATTGCCCGTTTGTTTGACGAGGTTTATTCCCTGTTTGGCCTGCCCTATACCATCGAGCTTTCCACCATGCCGGAAGATCATATCGGCACCCGCGAGGACTGGGAAAAGGCAGAAAACGCACTGGCGGACGCCATCACCAGCATCGGCAAGACCTATATCGTGAATCCCGGCGACGGCGCCTTCTACGGCCCGAAGCTGGACTTCCATATTGAAGACTGCCTTGGCCGCACCTGGCAGTGCGGTACCATTCAGCTGGACTATCAGCTGCCCGGCCGCTTTGACCTGGAGTATGTTACCAGCGAGGGCGAGAAGGAAACGCCCGTGATGATCCACCGCGTTGTGTTTGGCTCAATCGAACGCTTTATCGGCATCATCACCGAGCATTTTGCGGGTGCGT
>SVMK01000101.1 GCA_015067465.1 Oscillospiraceae bacterium | reverse complement strand
CATAGCTTCGTCCTCTTCGGAAGCCTTGACGGAGGAAACGCCGAAAGAAACGATCTCATAGCCGCGCAGATCGCGCCACTTTGCGCTCAAAACATCGTTCAGCGCAGCTGCAATCTCGGTGGTGTGGCCGGGCAGAGCACTGTAGCGGATGCCCATTTCGGAGATGCGGGCAAAGGCGGGCTGCAGTGCGGTGAGCAGTTCGCTCTTCATCTGGCTTTCAATCTGGTCGCGGGTGTAGGGCTCGCCAACATTGCCGCACACGTTGGTGTAAAACAGAATCGGGTTGGTGAGCTTGTAGCTGTATTCGCCAAAGCAGCGGATCGAAATATCAATGTCGATACCCGCGCGCTGGTCAACCACGCGGAACGGCACGGGAGAGGGCGTTCCGTACTTGTTGCCAATGATTTCTTTGGTGTTGAAGAAGTAAACGCGCTGATCCTTGGGGGCTTCGCCGCCAAAGGTGAAGCGCTTACCGATGTTGGCAAAAACGTCCTTGATGTTCTGTCCAAGGTTGCCGCCGTCGAACAGGGAGGGCTCGGTGGACATATCGTAGGTGTATTCACCCGGCTCTGCGCAAAGGTCAACAACCTTGCCCTGTTCCACAATCACCATGCACTGACCGTCCGCCACAGCGATCACGGAGCCGTTGGTGATGATGTTTTCGTCGCCGTTTCTGTTGCTGCTGCGTCCGGAAACTTTCTTCTTGCCCTTCACAACAAGCACATCGGCGGGAAGCGCCTCGCAATAGAAATACTCTTTCCACTGATCGGCAAGGACGCCGCCTGCGGAACCAAGAGCTGCCTTGATAAGACCCATAAGTTGTTGTTCTCCTTTCGGAATTCATTTATTTGCTGTATGATTTGTTGAATAAGCGATATTTGTGCTAATTATTGTAGCAGAAACAGAGCAAAAACACAATAGCTTATTCCGCATTAATGTAAATTCATTCTGCGTACGCATAGCGTTCCGCCGCCGTCGCATATCCTTGTACGAGCATATTACAGGAAAGGGCGGTTTTATGAGAGGAATTCGAAAGCTCGCGCTGGACACCGCACTGCTTACCGCGGCTTCGCTGGTGATGCGCTGCATCGGTCTGGCATATCAGGTTTGGCTGGCCGGCCGCATCGGCGCCGCGGGCATCGGGCTTTGGCAGCTGGTTGTAACGGTCAGCATGCTTTCCGCCACGCTTGCCATCTCCGGCATCCGCTTTACCACAACGCGCCTGATTTCCGAAGAACTTGGCCGCGGCAGCGGCGGCAGTGTGGACAGTGCGGTTTCGCGCTGCCTTGTTTACGCCGCCGCATTCGGCTGCGCAGCGTTTTTTCTGCTGTTTTTCGGCGCAGAACCGATCGGCTTTCTCTGGATCCGCGATGCACGCACCGTGATGAGTTTGCGCATCATCGCCTTCACGCTGCCGCTGATTTCCCTTTCATCGGTACTGAACGGATATTTCATCGCAAGCGGCAGAGCATGGAAAACCGCCGCCGTGCAAATCGTCGAACAAGTGGTCAACGTCGGGTTCGTCATGTTTCTGCTCTCACAAACGGACGGCGGCGATCTGGAGCGTTGCTGCGCCGCAATCGCGCGCGGCAATCTGCTGGCAGACGCCGTTTCGCTTGCGCTTGTCGCCGCGCTGTATTTTCCCGAGCGTCTGCACCGCCGCGGCGCGGGCGCAGCAAATCTCACCGGACGCATGCTGCGCATTGCCGTCCCCCTCGCGTTCAGCGCCTATGCGCGCACGGGCCTTTCCACATTGGAAAACCTGCTTGTGCCGCGCAAGCTGCGCGCCTCCGGACTGACTGCCGACCGCTCACTCAGCGGCTACGGCACCGTCACCGGCATGGTGTTTCCGATCATCGGCTTTCCGTCGTGCCTGCTTTCTGCGCTCGCCGAACTCACCGTGCCGGAACTGACCGCCGCGCAGGTTTGCGGCGACGGAGCGCGCATACGAAAAACCGTGTCACGCCTTTTGCAGCTCACGCTCGCTTTTTCCTGCACCATTTCCGCCGTGCTCTTTCTGTGCGCCGATACGCTCGGCGCCCTCATTTACCGCAGCGACAGCGTCGGCGGTTATATCCGCATTTTCGCCTTTCTCGTTCCCATTATGTATATGGACATTGTCACGGACGGCTGTCTGAAAGGGCTCGGGCAGATGATGTGGAGCATGACGTTCAACATTGCGGAAGCCTGCATCGGCGTTTTGCTGGTGATCACAGTTTTGCCGCGGGCAGCCCTCAGCGGATATGTGTTTGTCATCTTCTTTTGCGAGATTTTTAATTTTATATTCAGCTTCTCCCGCCTGACATATATTGTCCGCCGGAACAGTGCTGCACCGTCAGTCGGCAAAGCAGGACTTGCCGCAAAAGCCGGCTCCGGTCGGCAGCGCAGGTACCCTTAAAAAGAAAGCCGCGCAGCTGCTTTCCGTGCGAAAGCCGCTGCGCGGTTATTTGATATTTCGTGTTTTTATCGACGGTGCTTATGCTTTTTTCTTCCCGCCGTTTTTGAACAGATAGCCGATGAACTCAACAACCAGGAAGAAAATAAGGAAGCCGATGCACTTCTTCCAGCCGTAGCCGTTCCAGATGCAGTAAGCAAAGAACAGGCAGCAAATCAGGCCAAGTGCGGGCAGAATGTAGCGCTGGAAAACGCCGAGGTCCTTCGCCTTGATCATCAGGCCGATCATCATGGGGATATACATGATGTAAAGGCAGATAATTCCGATTTCATCGGGTTCCCATGCAAGCCACTCGAAGCCGTGAACAGCGCCGAACATCTCCGGGCCGCCCATCCACATCATAACGGTCCATGCATACCAGAAACCGCCGGTCATCA
>SVMK01000027.1 GCA_015067465.1 Oscillospiraceae bacterium | reverse complement strand
GTATTATGAGGACGGCTGCCAGATCAACGATGAGATCATGGCCGAGATCATGAAGAACGTTGAAGAAATGGAGAAAATCAACGGCAAGAAGTTCGGCGATCTGACCAACCCCCTGCTCGTTTCCGTTCGCTCCGGCGCCCGCGCTTCCATGCCCGGCATGATGGACACCATCCTCAACCTGGGTCTGAACGACGAGGTCGTTGCCGCAATGATCGCCGGCAACCCCGATCCCAAGTTCGAGCGCTTTGTTTACGACTCCTACCGCCGCTTCATCCAGATGTTCTCCGACGTCGTTATGGAAGTCGGCAAGAAGTATTTCGAGCAGCTCATCGACCAGATGAAAGAGAAGAAGGGCGTTGTGTTCGACGTTGATCTGACCGCCGCCGATCTCAAGGAGCTGGCCGAGCAGTTTAAGGCAGAATACAAAAACCAGATCGGCAGCGACTTCCCCTCCGATCCCAAGGTTCAGCTTTACGAAGCCATCCGCGCCGTGTTCCGTTCCTGGGACAACCCCCGCGCAAACGTCTATCGCCGCGACAACGACATCCCCTACTCCTGGGGCACTGCCGTCAACGTTATGCCGATGGTCTTCGGCAACCTCAATGAGAATTCCGGCACCGGCGTTGCATTCACCCGCGACCCCGCCACCGGCGAGAAGAAGCTGATGGGCGAGTTCCTGACCAACGCCCAGGGCGAAGACGTCGTTGCCGGCGTCCGCACCCCGATGCCCATCGCCGAGATGGAAGAGAAGTTCCCCCAGGCCTACGCCGACTTCGTGAAGGTCTGCGGCGTTCTGGAAGATCACTACCGCGATATGCAGGACATGGAGTTCACCATCGAAAACGGCAAGCTCTACATGCTGCAGTGCCGCAACGGCAAGCGCACCGCACAGGCTGCGCTGAAGATCGCCTGCGACCTCGTTGACGAAGGCATGATCGACGAGAAGAAGGCTGTCACCATGATCGATCCCCGCAACCTCGACACGCTGCTCCACCCGCAGTTTGACACCGCAGCCCTGAAGAAGGCACAGGCCATCGGCAAGGGTCTCGGCGCCAGCCCCGGTGCAGCCTGCGGCAAGGTTGTGTTCACCGCTGAGGATGCCGACGAATGGGCAAGCCGCGGCGAAAAGGTTATCCTGGTCCGTCTGGAAACCTCTCCCGAAGACATCACCGGCATGAAGGCCGCACAGGGCATCCTGACCGTTCGCGGCGGTATGACCAGCCACGCAGCCGTTGTTGCCCGCGGCATGGGTAAGTGCTGCGTTTCCGGCTGCGGCGAAATCGCCATGGACGAGGCCAACAAGCAGTTCAAGCTCGGCGGCAACACCTATAAAGAGGGCGACTTCATCTCTCTCGACGGTTCCACCGGTAACATCTACGATGGCATTATCCCCACTGTGGACGCTACCATTTCCGGCTACTTCGGACGTCTGATGGCATGGGCTGACAAGTACCGTGTTCTCGGCGTTCGCACCAATGCCGATACGCCCACCGACGCTAAGAAGGCTCGTGAGCTTGGCGCAGAAGGCATCGGCCTTTGCCGCACCGAGCACATGTTCTTCGACCCCGAGCGCATCGCCGCATTCCGCGAGATGATCTGCTCCGACACCGTTGAAGAGCGCGAAGCAGCTCTGGCAAAGATCCTGCCCATGCAGCAGGGCGACTTTGAAGCAATTTACGAGGCTCTGGAAGGCTGCCCCGTTACCATCCGCTTCCTCGATCCTCCTCTCCACGAGTTCGTTCCCAACACCGAGGACGAAATCGCTGCGCTGGCCAAGGCACAGGGCAAGAGCATCGAGAAGATCAAGAACATCATCGTCGGCCTGCATGAGTTCAACCCCATGATGGGCCACCGCGGCTGCCGTCTGGCTGTCACCTATCCGGAGATCGCCGCAATGCAGACCCGCGCCGTTATCCGCGCTGCCATCAATGTTCAGAAGGCTCACCCCGACTGGAACGTTGTTCCCGAGATCATGATCCCGCTCGTCGGCGAGGTCAAGGAGCTCAAGTATGTCAAGAACGTTGTCTGCAAGACCGCTGACGAAGAGATCGCCGCTGCCGGCGCTGCTCTGAAGTATAAGGTCGGCACCATGATCGAGATCCCCCGCGCAGCACTGACTGCCGACGAGATCGCCAAGGAAGCAGATTTCTTCTCCTTCGGCACCAACGACCTGACGCAGATGACCTTCGGCTTCAGCCGTGACGACGCAGGCAAGTTCCTCGGCGCTTACTACGACACCAAGATCTATGAAAACGATCCGTTTGCAAAGCTCGACCAGATCGGCGTCGGCAAGCTGGTGAAGATGGCTGCACAGCTCGGCCGTTCCACCCGTTCCGACCTCAAGCTCGGCATCTGCGGCGAGCACGGCGGCGATCCCTCCTCTGTTGAGTTCTGCCACAAGGTTGGTCTGGACTATGTTTCCTGCAGCCCCTTCCGCGTGCCCATCGCACGTCTGGCCGCTGCACAGGCTGCACTGAAGGACTGATCGGCTTCGCCGAAAGTGCATCCGGTCGGCGTATCGGCTTTTGCTCCGAACGCTGACGGGCAAAAGTTTGGGAAACTTTACCCCGACTGAAAAAACAATCCCGTATCCGTCGGTTCCGCCGCCGGATACGGGATTTTTTCTGTTGCTGCAACCGGCGTTCGCCTTTCATCGGTTTGAGAGAATTGCGTGCTTGTTGTATTGCATCAATCATGGTATAATCCAATGAAAAAAGGAGCGTGGTTATATGAATATCGGTATTCTCGGCGCAGGAAATATTGCAAGAAAAATGGCAGCTACGGTAAACGCGATGGAGGACACCGTCCTTTATGCCGTAGCTTCAAGAAGCGCGGAGAAAGCAAAGAATTTTGCGGATGAATTCGGCGCACTGAAGTTTTACGGAAGCTATGAGGAGCTTGCTGCCGACGGCAATATTGATTTGATCTATGTAGCCACGCCGCATTCTCATCATTACGAGCATGCGCTGCTGTGCCTCAATGCAGGCAGAAACGTTCTTTGCGAAAAAGCATTTACCGCAAACGCAAAGCAGGCGGAGGAACTGATTTGCATTGCAGAGCGCAAGGGCCTGTATCTCGGCGAAGCGATTTGGACACGCTATCTTCCCATGCGCTTTCGGCTGGACGAAATTATTGCAAGCGGCGTGATCGGTGAAATCACGTCCCTTACGGCAAACCTCGGCTATTCCCTTGCGGATGTTGAGCGGATGAAAAAGCCGGAACTTGCCGGCGGCGCGCTGCTTGACCTTGGCGTGTATCCCATCAATTTCGCGCTGATGGCTTTCGGCAGCGACATTGCAGAAATCACTTCGTCCTGCGTGAAAAACGAATACGGCGTGGACACCCACAACACCGTTGTGTTTCATTACCGCGACGGCAAAACCGCAATCATCCACAGCAATATGAACGCGGAAACCGACAAGCGAGGGATGATATACGGAAGCAACGGCAGAATTGAATTTGAAAACGTCAACAACTGCGAGGGCATCGTTGTCACCCTGAAAGACGGCACGGTTACAAGATACGAAACCCCGACGCAGATCACGGGCTTTGAGTATGAGCTGGAATCCGCCGTTGCGGCAATCAAGGCGGGCGAAACCGAGAGCCGCGAGATGCCCCACAGCGAAATCCTCAGAGTGATGCAGATCATGGACGACCTGCGCGCGGCGTGGGGAATCGTCTACCCCTTTGAGTAAGCCTGACGAAAGGCTGGCACCGGATAAGGGAAACGCCGGAGAGAGAAACGAAAGACGAAACGGAGGCGCAAGGGCGCATGATCGGATTTGGAACGCTCCTCAACGCGGGAGCAATCGTGGTTGGCGGCATCGTGGGTATGCTTTCCCACGGCCTGCTGCGGGAGCGGCATCAGGAAATTTTGAATATGACCTGCGGTGTTTGCGTCATGTTTATCGGCATTGCGGGCGCGATGCGGTATATGCTTTCCGTTGGGGCCGGCGGTGCGCTGAGCTCGGGACGTGAGATGTTCATTGTTTTGAGCCTTGTGCTCGGCGCGCTGGTGGGTGAAACGATCAACATCGAGCACGGCTTTGAGCGCTTCGGTGAATGGCTCAAGCAGAAAACGGGCAATGCGAAGGACCGAAACTTTGTCAATGCATTTGTCACGGCGTCGCTCACGGTTTGTATCGGCGCGATGGCGGTGATCGGCTCCATTCAGGACGGCATTTACGGCGACTGGTCCATTCTCGGCACAAAGGCGATTCTTGACCTTGTGATTATCATGGTGATGACCTGTTCGCTGGGTAAAGGCAGCATTTTTTCTGCGATCCCCGTGTTTGTGCTGGAAGGTGCGATGACGCTGGCTGCGCGGCTGCTGCGCCCGCTGATGACGGACGCTGCCATGGCCAATCTCTCGCTTGTGGGTGCGATTATGATTTTCTGCGTCGGCATGAACATTGTGTGGGGAAAGAAAATCCGCGTTGCCAACCTGCTGCCCGCGCTTGTGTTTGCGGTGGGCGCTGCGTTTTTGCCCATTGCGCTGTAAAAGAAAAGCGCTGCAAGTATTGCGCTTTTGGGAAAATTGCGCTATACTGTCATAGCTATCCCTTTTGAAACGCACTCACCCGGAGTTGTTCGGGTGAGTGCGTTTCCTGCGGAGTAAACAGTGAAAAGACGGAGGCGCATGAAAGCATTGGATTATTCCGTCAGAGAATTGAAACCGGACGAAGTCAAGGTTTTGGATACGTTTTTGTATGAAGCCATCTTTATCCCGGACGGCGTTTCCGCGCCGCCGCGAGAGATTATCAACCAACCGGAGCTGCAGGTGTATGTAAAAAACTTCGGCGCGGAAAAGGGCGATATGTGTCTGGTTGCGCAGACAGCGGATGAGATTGTCGGTGCGGTATGGGTTCGCATTATGAACGATTACGGACATGTTGACAACGAAACGCCGTCGTTTGCGATTTCGATTCTGAAAGAACACAGAAACCGCGGAATCGGAACGGAGCTGATGCAGCAGATGCTGCGGAAGCTGAAGCAGCAAGGTTTCACCCGGGCGTCGCTGGCTGTTCAGAAAGCGAACTATGCATATGGCATGTATCGGAAAGTCGGGTTTGAAACCGTCGGCGAAACGGATGAAGAGTACATTATGCTTTGCAGGCTGTAAGGCCTTGCGGAATGTAATCTGACATAAAATTTTCAAGATTGAATTGGAGTGTAATCAAATGATCGACAACAAAAAAGCAGGCAATCCTGCAGCACTGCTGCCTATCGGCGTTTTTATTGTGCTGTATCTCGGCCTCGGCATCCTCTTTGAGTATGTCCTCAAGATTCCCATGGGCTTTTATCAGATCCCCATTGTAGTGGTGTTTCTCGTTGCGCTGCTGGTGGCCTGCCTGCAGAACAAAAAGCTTCCCTTTGATGACAAGGCCGTGCTGATGGGCAAGGGCATTGGCGACAAAAATATCGTCTACATGCTTCTGATCTTCCTCGAGGCCGGCATTTTTGTCGGCGTTGCAGGACGCAGCAGCGCGGAAAGCGTGGCCTATTTCATGCTCTCCGTTGTTCCCGCGCAGTTTTCTGTTGCGGTGCTGTTTGTCGTCAGCTGCTTCATCTCTCTCGCTATGGGCACCTCCGTCGGCACCATCACCCTCATCACGCCGATCGCCGTTCCCGTGGCCGCAGCGTCCGGATTCTCTCTGCCGCTGTGCGTTGCGTCCGTTGTGGGCGGCGCCATGTTCGGCGACAACCTCTCTTTCATTTCCGACACCACCATCGCCGCAACAAACGGTCAGGGCTGCGAGATGAAAGACAAATTCCGCGAAAACTTCAAGATTGCCCTGCCGGCAGCCATTGTTACCGTTGTGGTGATTCTTGTTCTTTCCATCAGCACTTACAGCGGCAGCGCGGTGAACCGTCCGTATGACCTGCTGCAGACCGTGCCGTATCTGCTGGTTCTCATCTGCGGCATCGTGGGCGTGAACGTGTTTGTTGTGCTGCTGATCGGCATTGTGTCTGCGGCGGTTATCATGCTGGCCACGGGCGCAATCGCCCCCACCAACCTGCTTTCCGCAATGGGCGGCGGCGCTTCCGGTATGTTTGAAACCGCGATGGTTGCCATTCTGGTTTCCGCAATCTGCGCGCTGATCCGCGAAAACGGCGGCTTCGAGGCGATCCTCAGCTGGATCACCCGCGTTTTCAAGGGCAAAAAGGGCGGCCAGCTCGGCATCGGCCTGCTGGTTGGCATTATGGATATTGCCACGGCGAACAACACAGTTGCCATCGTGATGGCAAACCCCATCGCCAAGGAGATGTCCGACACCTACGGCATCGCGCCGCGCAAAACTGCCTCCCTGCTGGACACTTTCTCCTGCGTTTTTCAGGGCATTATCCCTTACGGCGCGCAGATGCTCGTCGCAATCTCCGCGGCAAGCGAACTGGGCTACAGCATCACCGCGTTCGACATTATTCCTTTCCTGTTTTACCCCTTCCTGCTGCTCATCAGCTCGCTCGTTTTCATCTTTGCCGTGAAGGACAAGTGAAAAACCGCATAATAAAAAGCACCGGCTTTCTTCGGAAAGCCGGTGCTTTTTTTGTTGTCTGCAATCGTCAGCGAACGCTGAAGCGCAGCTGCATTTCGTGAACATATTCCTCGCCCGGGCGCAAAACGCAGGTGGGGAAGTGGTCGTGGTGGGGCGTGTCGGGAAACAGCTGGGTTTCCAGGCAGAAGCCGCAGCGCTTTTCGTAAGCTGCGCCGCCTTTTCCCGCAGGGCAGCCGGCGAGATAGTTGCCGGTGTAGAACTGCACGCCGGGCTGGTCCGTGTAGACGGACATGGCAATGCCGCTGACGGGCGAAACTGCCGTTGCGGCAAGGCGCAGTGTGCCGGGTTCGCCGTTGAGGACAAAATTGTGGTCATAGCCGCCCGCCATGCGCAGCTGCTCAAAATCATCGTCGATGTGCGCGCCGATGCGCGTTTCCTCGCGCAGATCCAGCGGCGTTCCCGCAACTTCGGCCAGCTCTCCCGTGGGGATCGAGCCGCTGTCGGTGGGGGTGTAGCGGTCGGCGTTGATGACGATGCTGTGGTCTTCAATGCTGCCGGCGCCGTGACCGGAGAGGTTGAAGTAGCAGTGGTTGGTCAGGTTGCAGATGGTGTCGCGGTCGGTGGTTGCGCGGTAGGAAAGCTGCAGTCCGTCGGACAACAGTCGGTAAGTCACGGTGATTTCCAGCGTGCCGGGATATCCTTCCTCGCCGTCGGGGCTGGTGCAGCTGAGCGTTGCGTGCTGTGCGTCATGCTCCACCACGTTCCAGACGCGGCGGTCGTAGCCGAGCTTGCCGCCGTGCAGATGGTTGCCGCCGTCGTTGTCAAACAGGGGATAATTCACGCCGTTTAAGTCGAAACTGCAGCCGCCGATGCGGTTTGCATAGCGTCCGACAACCGCGCCGATGAACTTGTCCTGCGCGACATAGTCTTCCACGCTGTCAAACCCGAGCGCAACATCCGTGGGGACGCCGTTTCGGTCGGCAACGGTGATGCTGCGCACAAGCGCACCGTAGGTGAGCACCTCGCAGCGGACTGTGCCGTTATCGAGGCAAATGCTGTGAATCTCTGTTCCGTCAGACAAAAAACCAAAGCGATTCATGATAGACCTCCGATATTATGTAAATTAAAAATTTACCGTATAACAATGAGCCGAGAAAAATACTATGAAAATTATGTAAACTTAATCAAGCGAGCGGAAACCAGCCGCCGTCTGCGAGCCAGAGAAGAGATTCGCGGCTGCGCTCGGGATGCTCAAGCGTTACGGAAACAGGTTGGGGCAGCGCTTTGAGGAAATTCAGCACAGCGGCGGCGTCGATCGTTCCTTCGCCAAGGGGACGGTGCCAGTCCCAGCTATGGTCGTTGTTGTGGAGATGCAGGTGGGAAAGGTAAGGCGCGCAAACTTCCAGCCAGCGTATGACGGGGATATCGGAAACGCACGCAACGTTGGCGTGGCCGATGTCCAGACAAAGGCGGCAGCGCGGGTCGTTTACGCCCGCGACAATGTCGCACAGCAACTCCGGCTGCGGTTCAAGAACGTTTTCCAGACAGAGCACGAAGGAATCCGGCTTGTCGGCAAGAAATGCTTTCCAGAAGTCAATGGATTGCTCCACATACCACCGCGGGAAATAGACATTGGGGAGATAGTTGCCGTGGGCCACCATGCGCGAGATGCCGTAGTGGCGGGCGTAGGCGGCGGCCTGGTCAAGGCGGCGGCGCGCAACGGCGCGGATTTGCGGGTCAATCGCGCAGGGGAAAAGCTCATTGAAAGGCGCGTGGAAAATGCGCGCGCGTTCGCCGAAACTGCGGATGCGCGCATCGCGCGGGGCGAAGAGTTCGGGATCGTCCATATTCACGGCGGTGCAAAATTCGTCCAGCTCCAGGCCGACGCCGTATTCCTCCGCAAGGGCGGGTGCATCCGGATCAATGGTGGCAAGGTTGAGTTCGCTGAGCATGTTTCCTTAAACCTCCTCAAGCAGTTCCAGCGCGGGCTGCGGCGACGTTTGGGTTAAAAGCAGGCGATAGCCGCGGCCGTTGTGTGGGTTCCAGTCATAGTAGCTGCGGCGGGGAACGGCGTATTCCGACAGAATCGACATGATGGTGCCGCCGTGCACGACAAACACCAGCCGATCGCTGCTGTCCGCGGTAAGAATGCTGCGGAATGCGTCGCAGCAGCGCGTGCGGAAATCGGCAAGACATTCGCCCTCGGGGATGGGAGCGGTGCAGCCGGAGTCCAGCCAGGCTTGGTATTCGGCGCTGCCGTTGAGGTCGAGATAGCTTTTGTTTTCAAAAATGCCGAAGTCCATCTCGCGCAGGTCGTCCACGATGGACAAAGCGGCGGCGGGGAAGAGAATCTGCGCCGTTTCGCGGCTGCGCAGCATGGGGCTGACGTAAACACGCGCGGCGGGCTCGTGGGAAATGCTGCGAAGCGCTTCGCGGCCTTCTTCGCAAAGGGGTTCGTCTGTGCGGCCGTTGTAGCGGTGGAGCCGATTGCCGTCGGTCATGCCGTGGCGAAGAATGAGAATTTCGCGGCTCATTTGATCACCTGCCCCAGTCCGTAGTAAACGCGCGTGACGCGCTCTGCGTGGGATGCAAGCAGACACAGCGCCCGGCCCGTGCCCTCGCGCCAGCGGCGCTCAAATGGGTCGAGCGGGACAATGCCGAGGCCGATTTCGTCGCAGACCACAACGGCGTCCGGGTTTTCCGCGATGAGGCGGCGGGTGTAGTCCTCCGCGCTTTTGCCGGCAAGCATCAGCTCGCGCAGCAGAAGATGATAGTCCGCGACGGCGTCGGCGCGCAGCGCGGTTTCCGCCGTGCAGACGGTGGGGGTGCGTCCGGTTTCCTGCGCGGCAAGCTCGGTTTGGCCGCTGCAGGCGGCGCCGATATAAAGCTTCATATAATCGCCTCCGTCAGCGCAAGGATGAGCAGGCTGAAAAGCTCTGCAAGGGATACGAAAAATCCGGCAAGGTCACCGGTGACGCCGCCGAAGCGGCGATAGGATACAAAGCGATAAAGCGCAAAAGCCAAAGCGCAGCCGGCCAAAACGGAGGCGGCGTGCCAGCCGGTCAGCAGCGGGAGCAGCGCCAGACACAGCGCAATGTAAACGAGCATCACCACGGTTACGGTGCGCTTTTTCGCAGCGTCCGCCACGGTGCGGAGCATGCCGGCGGGGCGGGCCTGCTGCCAGCGCGTGAGCGCAAGACCGCTGAGCGCACGCGAGAGCACAAAGCCGAGCGACGCAGCCAAAACGGAGCCGAAGGAACTGAGCGTGCTCCATGCGGAAAACCACAGCATCAGCCACACGCCGAAATAGATCACGGCAAAAGCGCCGGCATTGGAGTCCTTGAGGATTTCGAGCATGCGCTCGCGTGACTGATGGGAGGCCAGTGCGTCGGCCGTGTCGCAAAAGCCGTCGAGATGGATGCCGCCCGTGAGCAGGATGGGAACGGCAGCGGCAACGCCGCCGCGCAGCAGCATCGGCAGATGCAACAGGGCGGAAAGCTGAAACCAGAGCAGCTCTGCCGCGCCGATGACAACGCCGATGAGCGGGAAAAAGCAAACCGCCCAGCGCAGGCTTTTTTCATTCCATTCCACGCGCGGAACGGGGATGCGGGAAAAGGTCGAGAATGCGATGCAGAGGCTTTTCAGCATGGGAGCGTTCCTTTCTTGATCAGCGGGATGCCGCAGACGGTTTCGATGACAAGGTCGGCCTGCGCACAGATGCGTCTGCCGAGTGCGGTGAGCGTGCGGCGGTAGGCATCAACTTCGGGGGTGTAGTATTCGCCGTCGCCGCCGATTTCGGCGGAAACGATGACGGTGTGGCCGGGACGGCTGAGCAGACCGCTCAGTTCGGCCCAGAGGGCGGTTTCCCAGCAGGGGCACTGCTCGCCGGAGAACATGCGGTTTGCGGTGAAGGTGGACAGGCATTCAAACAGTACGGTGGACTGCGGCGGTATGGGGCCGATTTTGCTCGGCATTTCCGCCGTTTCAAAGCCGCGGCCTGCGCGCAGCGCGTGGTGGCGGGCAACTTTTTTCCGGTCTTCCTCGCTGTAGACGGGCATGGTGGCGATATAGAGCATCTCGCCGCCGAAGGAGGAGCAGATGCGCTCGGCAAGGGCGGATTTTCCGCTGCCGCTGCCGCCGGAGATGAAAACTGTCATTTCTCGGAGGCCTCCCCGGTTTGCGGTGTGTAGGGGTCAATGCCGATGGAATCAAAGCTGTGGTCGCCGCACAAAACGGCGAGGGCCATGTCGATCAGCGGCAGCAGCGCAACGGCACCGGTGCCTTCGCCGAGCGCCATGTCGGCACAGATGGGGGCGCGCAGGCCGAGTGCGTCCAGCGCGAGGTGACCGCCGGGTTCGTGACTCATATGGGAGGGGATAAGCGCACCGGCACAGTCGGGCGCGAAGCGCACGGCGAGCAGCGCGGCGGCACCGGAGATCAGTCCGTCGAGGATGACGGGGATGCCGAGCGCGGCGCCCGCGAGGTAAACGCCGCAGATGGCGGCAATGTCAAAGCCGCCGGCAGCGCACAGAACGCTCATCGGATCGGCGGGATCGGGGCGGTTGACTTCGATGCAGCGGCGAATGGCGGCCTGCTTGCGAAGCAGGCCCGCGTCATCAAGGCCGGAGCCGCGTCCGGTGACGGATTCCGGCGGGAGGTTGAGCAGCAGAGAGAGCAGCGCGGCGGACGTGGTGGTGTTGCCGATGCCCATTTCGCCCGCGATGAGAATGTCGCAGCCGTCGGCAGCGGCTGCTTCCGCGGCGTGTATGCCGGTTTCAAGCGCGAAGACAGCCTGCTCGCGCGTCATGGCGGGGCCGACAGCAAGGTTTTGCGTGCCGTTTGCGCATTTGGAAACGTGCAGTGCGGGATGCGTGACGCTGTGGAGCATGCCGACATCCCAGACCTGCACCTCCGCATTCGCGGAAGCGGCCATGAGGTTGACATTGGAGCAGCCTGCGGCGAGAGACTGCGCCACGGCGGCAGTTACGGAGCTGTCGCTTTGTGTGACGCCTTCCGCCACGACGCCGTTGTCCGCGCAGAAAACCAGAACGCGGCGGTGCTTTGCGTGGGGGATTTCGCAGCGCTGAACACCGGCAATGCGGGCCGTGAGCGTTTCGAGCAGACCGAGCGAATGCAGCGGCTTGGCAACTGCGTCCCAGCGGCGAAGGCATTCACGTCGGGCGGCTTCGTCCGGCGCGGTGATTTTATCCAGTGTTTCCTGAAAAGTCATGACAGAATTCCTCCGGTTACGCCCGGGTTCGGGCGGTTTCAGTTTGTATAACACTTTATTATACGGATTTTGTTTGCCGCTTGTCAAGCTTGGGCGGCGGATGGGAACGCGGGATGAACATTTTTTGGGGGGAGAGGCGGGAGCGGTGTTTGGGCGCGTGGGCGGAACGTGGGACCGGGGCGCGCGAGAAGAAACGAGGGGAGCGGGAACGAGGGGAGCGGGAACGAGGGGAGCGGGAACGAGGGGAGCGGGAACGGATATGTCGAACGGCGGGGGATTTTGGATGCGGAGTGCGGGCGGAGGCGGAAATATTTTACTTCTCGCAGGATGTTTGCTGCAAAAAATGCAAAATTCGGGCCGTGCGGCGCATGGGGGTGAGAGGTGATTTGGCGTGAATGGTGACTGCTCCGAAATTTTGAAGCGGCTGGAAGCGATTGCTTTCAGCAGGAGCAACGACGCTGTGAAGCTTGCCTTTACGGCGGAACAGGGGATGCCGGACATCGATCAGCTTGACCTCGGCGCGCTGGCTGAGCTGAAACGACTGTCCAACGGTTCGGTTGAGATGAAATTTATCGACCGGATCAAGGTGCTGGAGCTGATGACGGAGCTGCGGCAGGCATCCGCGAAAACGGGTACGGCCGAGCTGATGGCGGCGATCAACTCGGCGGCAGACCGCTTGCCCGGACGCAGCGGCGACGGGACGGAGGCTGCGGGTGCGTTTTCATGATTTTTCTGCACCGCAGCTGACCGCGCTGACATGGTGGTGCGACGGCTCGCCTTACCGCGGGCGGGATGCCATCATCTGCGACGGCGCGGTGAGAAGCGGCAAGACCGTGTGCATGGGACTGGGATTTTTTCTCTGGGCGATGCAGGCGTTTGACGGTCAGGCCTTCGGACTTTGCGGGAAAACCGTGGTGTCGCTGCGGAGAAATGTTGTGGACGTGCTGCTGCCGGTGCTGCGGGAGATCGGTTTTGAGATCAGAGAAAAGCGCAGCGTCGGCAGGCTGGAGATGGATTGGGGCGGTCACTCCAACGTGTTTCACCTCTTTGGCGGCAGGGATGAGAGCAGCGCGGCGCTGATTCAGGGCGTGACGTTTGCGGGGGTTTTGCTCGATGAGGTGGCGCTGATGCCGCGCTCGTTTACCGAGCAGGCCGTTGCGCGCTGTTCCGTGGAAGGCAGCCGGATATTCTTCAACTGCAATCCCGACGGACCGCAGCACTGGTTTTACCGGGAATGGATTTGCAGGGCGGACGAGCGCAACGCGCTGTATGTGCATTTTCGCATGGAGGACAATCCGGGGCTGGAGCGCGCGGTGGTGGAGCGCTACGGCAGGATGTTTTCCGGCGTTTTTTACAGACGGTTTGTGCTGGGGGAATGGGTTGCGGCGGAAGGGCGCGTTTACGACTTTTTCGACCGTAGCTTTGTTGAACCGGTTCCCGAAGGGCCGTTTGAACGCTGGGTGATCTCCTGCGACTACGGAACGGCCAACCCCGCCTCCTTCGGGCTGTGGGGGCGCTGCGGCGGCACATGGTTTCGCGTGAAGGAATATTACTTCGACTCGCGCAGGGAAGGCAGGCAGAAAACCGACAGCGAGTATGTGGAGGATTTGCTGGCACTGGCCGGCGGACGGGAAATTGAGTGCGTGGTGGCGGATCCTTCGGCGGCGAGCTTTATCATCGCGCTGCGGCGCGCGGGGCTTTGCGTTGTGGGCGCAAAAAACGAGGTGCTCAGCGGAATTCGTCAGACCGCGGAGGCGCTGAAGGAGCGGAGAATCGTTTTGTGCGAAGGCTGCGGGGACAGCTTGCGGGAGATGGAACTGTACAGCTGGCAGGGGGCGGAGAGCGGCGTGGACGCCCCGAAGAAAGAAAACGATCACGCGATGGACGATATCCGCTATTTCGTGACGACGGTGCTCAACGCCGCACCGCGTACGATGAGCGCGCTGGCGGTGGCGCGGTGAGAGGAATGCCGCATTGACTTGCGGGAAAGGGAGTTTTCAAGTAGAGCATGAGTATTTTCAAGAAAAGCAAGAACCCGGTGCCGCTGGCACGCTCGCGCAGCGGCAGCTCGGACCCCTACGGTTTGCTGGAAACGCTGACCCCTGCCGCGGGAAGCGAGGTTCAGACGTATCGGCTGATTCGGCAGTTGGTGCCGATCGTGGACGCCGCGGTGAGAAAGGTTGTGCGACTTGCGGGCGGATTCAGCGTGACATGCGGGTCTGAGCAGGCACAGCGGGAGCTGGGACGGTTTTTGCGGACGGTGAATGTGGGAAACGGGCAGCGCGGACTGCAGAGCTTTCTGGACTGCTATCTCGACAGCATGCTGACTAACGGCATGGCGGTTGGCGAGATTATGACGGAAAATGCAAGGGAGATTCGCGCCGTGGTGTGCCGCGATGTTTCCGCGGTGACGCTCAGAACGGGCGCGGATCCGACGGAATTTCAGGTGATGGTTTCCGAAAACGGGACGCTGCGCGCGCCGGAGTTTCCCGGACTGATTCTGTTTACGCCGTTTAACCCGGAAACAGACCATCCGTGGGGCGTTTCCATGCTGCGGAGCATGCCGTATCTTGCGGGGACGCTGCTGACGATTTATGACAGCGTTCGCGCCAACTATGAGCGAAGCGGCTGCCTGCGCTATGCGGTGACCTGTCGGCCGGGAAACGATCCGCTGGAGCGGATCAATGCCGAGGAGCGCATGCAGCGCATGGCGGAGGAATGGAGCCGCGCGATGCAAAGCACCCGCGACGGCACGGTGCGCGATTTTGTGATGATGGGCGATGTGGACATCCGTGCAATCGGCGCGGAGGCGGAGATTCCCGATACGGAAGCGCCCGTGCGGCAGATTCTGGAGCAGCTTGTCAGCAAAACCGGTGTTCCGCCGTTTTTGCTCGGACTGAGCTGGTCGTCCACCGAGCGCATGAGCTGCCAGCAGGCGGACATGATGACCAGCGAAATCTGGGCGATCCGGCGCAGTTTGACCGGCGTGGTGGAGCAGGTTTGTGAGCTGTGGCTGCGGATGCACGGATTCCGCGATGACTTTACCGTGGAATGGGACACCATCAGTTTGCAGGATCAGGTGGAGGAGGCCAAGGCGCACTGGTATGATGCGCAGACGGCTGAAATTTCTCAGAAAATCAGGGAGGACAGAGCATGAACATTTCCAAGGCAGGCCGCGCGCTGAGCGGCGGCGCGGCGAACGCCGCAGAGATGGAGCTGATTCGCGGCTATGCAAGGGGAGAACTGGATGCGCAGGATGTTTACACCTTTTCGGTGGTTCTTTGCGACAACGAGGTTGACCGGGATTTTGAATGCTTTGACGAGGACACGCTGGAAGAGCTTGCGGCGCTGTTTCTCGGCAAGACGGGCATCAGCGACCATGAGTGGCGCAGCGGAAACCAGGTGGCACGCATTTTCCGGACGGAGATTGTGCGCGCACCGGCACGAAAGACTGCGGACGGGCGCGACTATGTTTGCCTCAAGGCGTGGGCTTATATGCTGCGCACGGACAAGACAGCGGCGCTGATTGCCGACATTGAAGGCGGCATCAAAAAGGAGGTCAGCGTTGGCTGCAGCGTTTCGGAAACGGTTTGCAGCATTTGCGGCGCGCACGGCGGATGCACGCATGTGCCGGGAGAACGCTATGACGGAAAGCTGTGCTTTTCCGTTTTGCATGGGGCATCGGATGCGTATGAGTGGAGCTTTGTGGCTGTTCCGGCGCAGCGCGGCGCGGGCGTGACCAAGGCGATGGGCAATGCGGAAAATGCGGAGTTTGCAAAGCTGCGCAAGGAAGCGGCGCTGGGAAGGATGTATCTGGGCGAGATGCGAACGGAGGCAAAGCGGCTGGCGCTGATTTGCGGCAGGGATCTTTATGATGCGCTGGCACCCGCCATGGACATGATGGAGGCGGAAAAGCTGATGGAACTGAAAAAGGCGCTGGAAAAGCGCGTTGCCGAGAAGCTGCCGCTGCGCTCGCAGTTTCCTGCGGCGGAAGATCAGGTTCCGCGCTTTGACGGGGCGGCGTATCGCGTTTGACGAGAATTGAAAAGGAGATTAATGGGCGATGAATATTTCTTTTGACGGCATCGGTGACAAGATGGTCACCTTTCTGAACGACAATGCAAGCTGCGGCGCGGTGGTAAAGGTTTCCGCTGCGGGCACCGTTTCAAGCTGCGGCGCGGGCGAGCACTTCGACGGCGTTGCGGTGACGGTTGACGGAGCGTATGCGGGCGTTAGACTCGGCGGCTTTGTGACCGTTGGCTATTCCGGCACGGCACCCGCTGTTGGCCGCGCTGTGCTGGCTGCCAACGGCAACGGCGGCGTGAAGACCGCAGAGAGCGGCGATACCTATCTGGTGGTGGACAAGGACACCGCCGCAAAGACCGTTACCATCATGATGTGAACCCGAAACGGGGAATGGAGGAACCGATATGACTTATAAATTCAACGACATTAAGCTGGACAAGGGCATGTATTCCGAAAGCGGCAAGAGCTTTACACAGGTGCTGGAAGCCCTTGACCCCAGCGAAAACTACAAGGGCACCGCATTTGAGAACCTGGATGCTTATCAGCGCCAGCTCAAGCGCTTTGACATCCGCGTTCACGGCGTTGGCAGCGATATGGTGGAGAAATTTTTCAACACCACCGAGACTGCCGTGCTGTTTCCCGAGTATGTTGCGCGCAGCGTGAAAGCCGGCATGGAGGAAGGCGACATCCTCTCCGGCATTACTGCGACTGTGACCACCATCAACGGCATGGACTATCGCAGCATTTATTCCACGCCCAGCGCAGAGGACAAAGCACTCAAGCATGTTGCCGAAGGCGCTGCGATTCCCACCACCGAGGTGAAGGCCAGCAGCCATCTGGTGAGCCTGCATAAGCGCGGCAGAATGCTCGTTGCCAGCTATGAGGCGATCCGTTTTCAGAGACTGGATCTGTTTTCCGTTATGCTTCGTCAGATCGGCGGACAGATCATGCGCATGCATCTGGAAGATGCCATTGACGTGATCTGCAACGGCGACGGAAACAACAATGCCGCACAGGCTTTCGCCGTTGGCGATGCGACCATCGGCGGCACGGCAGGCACGCTGAGCTATGATGAACTGGTTGCTTTCTGGAATACGTTTGATCCTTATTCCATGAACACGCTGCTGGTTTCTCCCGACGTGATGCTGAAGATTCTCAAGTGCGGCGAATTTCAGAATCCGCTGACCGGTCTGAATTTTCAGGGTACCGGCGAGCTGAGCAACCCGCTGGGTGCAAAGCTGATCCGCACTTCTGCACTGGGTGCGGGCAAGGCCATCGGTCTGGACAAGGGCTATGCGCTGGAACGCATTACTGCGGGCGATATTTCCGTGGAGTATGACAGACTGATCGACCGACAGCTTGAACGCGCGGCCATCACCAGCATTTCCGGCTTCGCCAAGCTTTACACCGAGGCCAGCAAGGTTCTGTCGGTTTGAGCCGGGGCTGCTTTCCGCGTGGGCACGGGAAAGGAGAACGGGCATGAGCAACACAAATCAGGGAACTGATATTTTGGATTTTGCGGCCAGACTGTGCGGTGAGGACAGGGACAGCGAGATTCTCGCCGCCCTGTGCGCCGCGGCGGGCGCGGAGCTGGAGGCGCGGCTGCGCGAGGGCTGCAGCGGCGCGGAACTTGGGGAGCGATTTACCGCAGCGGCCGGTATTCTGGCGCTTTCGATGTATTGCGCACTGGAGCAGCCCGGAAGATTGCGCAGCTTCCGGGCGGGAGATGTTTCCGCAGAGTATGGCGGCGCGGGGGATGCCGATGCGCTGCGCGCCGTTGCCGAGCGGATGCTGGCCGGGTATTTGCGGGACAGAGGGTTCGGCTTTGCGGGGGTGCAGGGATGAAAAGCGTTTTTGACTGCGCGTTTGCACGAAATGTGCGCGTGGCGGATGCGGCGGGAGAATATTCCGCGCGCGCTTTCATCCGGCCGCTTTCACTCACAAAGCCGGAGACGCCCACACACAGCTGCGCGGGCGTGGCAGACGGGCGGCGCTGGCTGCTGATTATGGAGCCGCTGGAGCTTTCCGGAAAGGTGACGGTGACGGATGGCGACAGAGAATATGTTCTGCTGCGCCGGGAGATGATCGGCGGGGGAAACCATATTGAAGGTCTTCTCTGCCTGAAAGCAGGTGGCGCGGATGCTGGATAATCTGGTGGATGCGGTGGTGGCGGCGCTGCGGGACGCGGGACTGACGGCCTGCGGCGCGTATCCGCACACTGCCGTGCCTGCGCAGGCGGGCATGGTGTGCGTCGGCATTTCGCATGCAGAGGATGCGGAGGCGGGCTTTGCGCGCTATCTCGGCGTTGTGACGGATGCGGAAACAGGCGAACGCGAGGTTTACGGAATGCGCTGCGGCGTGGGCGTGAGTTTGGACATGTATGTTCCGATGTCGGAGCAAGATGCGTCGGCGGCGTGTTTGGCAATGTTTGACCGCGCGGCGGACTGCGTTGGCAGTATGGCGGGCTTTTCGCTGCGGAAGCTGCGCTGCGGCGCGCCCGCGCCGGATCAGGCAAGCGGCATGATGCATCTGCACGCCGAGGCGGAAGGCACGGCTTTGCTGATTGCGGCCGATGCGCCGGAGCAGGGCGGAACATTTAGTAAGTTTGTTCTGAGAGGAGAACTGAGCATATGAGCAGAAACGAAAGACCGGGCGTTTACACCGCGTATGAGGTGAACAGCACGGTGAGAGGTTTTGGCGGCGGCGGAGCGGTTGGGCTTGCAGCCGAGGCCGGATCGGGAACGCCCAATCGGGTGGTTGCTGTGACCGATTATGCCGCAGCGGCTGCTGCTTTCGGCACCGGGAACATGGCGCAGCTGGCAGGCACGGCACTGGAAAACGGTGCGGGTGTTGTGTATTGCTGCGGCGTGGGCGGCGGCGACTATGACAGCGCTTTTGCTGCGCTGATGGCGGAACAGCGCGTTCGCTATATGCTGTGCGACAGTCGCGATGCGGCAATTCACGGCAAGATGCGCGCGGCGATCGAAAGCGGCGACGAGAAGAGCAGATACCGCATCGGCATTGTGGAAAGCGGCGACAGCACCTGCGCGGCGCTGACGGCGGATGCGCAGGCACTTAACAGCGAGCGCATGGTGCTGGTGTCGGGTCATTGCGAGAGCGGGGCTGCGGGCGCGGTGGCGGCTGCGGTGTGCGGCGTGATGGCGGGAGAGAGCGATCCGGCGGTGCCGCTCAACGGCGCGGTGCTGCAGGGCGTAGGCGGCATCGGTGCGAATTTTTCCGACAGCGATGTGGCGCTGCTGGTGCGCGGCGGCGTTTTGCCGCTGGAAACCGTTGGCGGCAAAGTTTGCGTTGTGCGCGGCATTACCACGCGCACTTCAACGGCGGGAACGTCCGATGCGACATGGCGGGAGGTTAACACCGTTTTGATCGTGGACACTGTGATCCCTGCCATACGCGATGCGCTGCATACGGCTTTTGCGCGCGCGAAAAACACCGCGCAGACACGCGGCGCGATCCGTACGCGCGTGATCATTGAGCTGGAACGCTATCTGCGCGGCGAGATCATCGAATATTACGATGACGTTACCGTAAGCGCATGCGAGGACGACCCCTCTGTGTGCGAGGTGCGATTCGGATTCGGCGTGGCGCATGGGCTGAACATCATTGAACTGAGCGCTCACATCACGGTTTGAGAGAGGAGAGCGATAAGATGAGCAACACAACAATGCCCACAACGGGCGATATTTATCTGGAATGCGAAGGCAGGAAGGTGGCTGTTGTGCAGAACTACCGCGCGCTGGCGAAAAAGAGCGAGCGCACGGTGGAGGCATTCGGCGAAAATGAGCCGGTTGCAACCATTGCGGGACAGCCGAACTATACCGTGGAGCTGACGCGCCTGTATGTGACGGACGGCGCGATTTCCGACGGAATCAGCTTTCACGATTTGCAGGATTTCTCGCTTGTGATCGTCAAGCCGGGTAAGCGCGTGGTGTATACCGGGTGCAACTGGAGCCAGATTGCGGAGAGCGGCGAGGTTGGCGATCTGGTGGCGGAGAAGATCACGCTGATTGCGGCACACCGCGTGGAAACCACGGCATGATAAACGCGCAGGAGCTGCTGCGCGAGGCGCAGCGGGATGCAGCGGCGCGGCTGCGATGGCAGGTGATGCGGCGGCTGGGGGTTTGCCCCCTGTCGCTGCGCGGCAGAATGCTGAGCCGGCGCGGTGCGCTGCGTATTGCGTGCCAGATGGTGCTCGACGGACGCGCAGCGGCGGGAAACGGCGCGGAATCCGGCGGGAATCCGTGCTTTGATGAGGCGCGCTTTCGCGCTTTGGCAGGAGGCGGTTTGGTAGATGAAAGCGTCTGAGATTTTGGAGGCGCTGCGCGGCGGGGAAGCGCTGCGGGAATGCGCGCGTGAACTTTTGGTGATGCTGGAAGATACGGCGGCGGAGCCGGCTGCGGCGGGGTATGCCCGCGCAGAAGCGGCGGAAAGCGGCGATTTTCGCCGGGGACGGACAGCCAGGGAGCACTCTGCACCGCTTGCGCGGGAGCACTCGTTTTTGCAGGGGACTGCGGCGGAGCGGCGGCGCGATGAAACGTCGGGTGGTTTACATAATTATGATGTCGCGGCGTATGATGCAGACGGAGAACTTCCGCTGACGGTGCGCGCGGGGGATGCGCTTGCAACGGAGCAGGCTGCGGGAGCGGTTTACTGCGGCGGCAGCGATGGCGGGGCATATCGGGACGCGGATATCGGCACGGCGATGACGATGGCGCGGCTGGAGGATATCGACCGCTTTTTTCGACGCGACAGCCGACGATATGACAGCGGATTTTGAGTGATTGGGGTTGGAAAGATGCCGCGGCGAATGCGGCATTTTTCCAACGGGCGGAAGGAGAAATTTTGATGAAGCTATCTTCCATGCGGTTTAAGGATTATGTATGGCCGCACAATCCGCGCACGTATGAGATCGGGTTTGCCCGCGATGTGGCGGTGCATCGGGTGCCGTTTGGCGCATATGTGCTGCAGCAGATGGGGCGCAGGCAGCGGATTTTGCGCGGCGAGGGAGAGTTTGTAGGCGAGGGCGCGTATGCGGAGTTTAAGAAACTGGCGACGGTGTTTTACGAGTCTACACCCGGGATGCTGACACATCCGCTGTGGGATACGGCGCAGGCTTATTTTGTTTCGCTGCGGCTGAAGCAGGAGCCGAGGGAGGATTATGTCAGCTACAGCTTTGAATTTTGGGAATGCTATG
The DNA here is from genome assembly GCA_015067465.1 of Oscillospiraceae bacterium. Lineage (GTDB taxonomy): Bacteria > Bacillota > Clostridia > Oscillospirales > Oscillospiraceae > SVKR01. The sequence goes on along the minus strand of SVMK01000027.1, from coordinate 647 downwards.
ACCATTACCGGGAAAAGCCGGAACGGGTTTTGCCCGCGGCGGGTGCGCAGGGCGCGGCGGAAACCTATACCGTGGAACACGGCGACAGCTTTCAGGGCATTGCCCGGGCACACGGACTGACGACGGCTGCGCTGCTGGCACTCAATCCGCAGATTCGAAATCCGAATGCACTGCGGGCCGGTGAAACGCTGCGGGTGAGGTGAGGGCGCGATGGAGGCATATGTGTATGATGCGCAGGGGCAGTGCTGGCAGCTGCCGGTGCTGCTGCGGTGGGAGTTTTCCCACGGGTTTTGCGCGCCCTGTGACTGCTTTGCGGTTGAGATGCCGTTTTCACAGGAGCTGGTGGCGATTTTGAAAACGGCGTGCCGGTTTCGCGCGGCGGAGAACGGGGAAACGGTGTTTTTCGGCGTGGTGGACGAAGCGGAATTTGAAGCGACGGCGACGGGATGCATTGCGGCGCTGCGCGGCAGAGGCATGCAGGCGCTGCTGCTCGACAGCGAGGCGGAAAGGGCGGATTATTATGCTGCCGACATGGCTTTTTTGCTGGCGAAGCATGCAGCGCCGCTGGGGATTTCCGCAGTGGATGCCACGGGCGCGCAGGGACGGCGCGCGGCGCTGAGCGTTTCGTCCGGAGAGAGTCATTGGAG
>SVMK01000026.1 GCA_015067465.1 Oscillospiraceae bacterium | reverse complement strand
TTCTCCCACATGGCAAGGCTGAAATTCTCGCCGCCTTCCGAGCCGCAGAGCGTATATTCGATCTTCCCGTCCTGAACGTACTCGGTATGGATATATCCATAGTCCTGCGCATTGACACCCGACGGGTTTTCATCCTTGCACACCCTGCCTCGCAGTACATTGCCGCTGAAATACATGATTTCCAGTTTTCGGCCGGTCGCGCGATAATTCCGCGATGTTGAGCCATCAATGCTGTCAGGTGCGCTCAGCTTGAAGCCAATCAGCTTTTCCGCCGCTTCCAGCGTATCCGTAAACGTATCCGGCACCGGGTCGCTGCCGCACGCTGCAAGGGAAAAAACAGCAAAGAGACAAATTAAAAATGCAATCAGTTTTTTCATTACAACGTCCTCTTAAAATCGCCTTTCTGGAATCCTCTTGATCAGCAGCGACGATAGCAGGCCAACACAAATCCCCGCCACGATACCGGAAAGGCACAGCACAGGAAAATACCACGCAAATTGCACCGTTTTCAGCAACACAACCGCAACAATCACCTGCGCCAGATTGTGCACCACCGCGCCCGCCACGGAAACGCCCGTGCAGCCGAAGCGATTTGACGCGCGCAGCAACTGCATCACGCAAAGGCTGAGCACAGCACCGCTGATTGAATATGCAAACGCAAAAAAATTTCCGAACAGAAGCGCAACCAGCACAACACGCAGCAGCGAAACGCACGCAGCCGGACGAAATCCGCCGCGGTAGAGCGCAAACACAACCACAATATTGGGCAGCCCCATCTTAATACCCGGCACGGCAAAATTCAGCGGAATCAGCGACTCCACCCAGCTGAGCACCAGCGAGATGGCAACAAGCATGCCGTAAAACGCGATTTTTTTCGCTTTCATTCCAACGCATCCCCTACCTCTCAACCCGCGGCAGCATCCACGCCGCGCGCTTCACCGCCGGACACACTGACAACCAATCGGTGCGGCAGGCAAACGATGCTCTCACCGTCAAATTCAATCCAGCCGCGGTTTTCGCAGATATGGTCGCGGCAGTTTGCATCAACCACGCAAACGCGTCCGTCGCGGATAATTACGGTGTTTGTATGGTCGCACGCAGCATCAAAGCCGTTGCCGGGAGAAAGCACCATCTGCGCATCGGTTTTCAGGGGCAGCGAAGCATAGGTTTCACCGTTTACCACAATAACCGCTTCTCCCCCCGCCTTGCGCGAAAGGCTAAGCCCGCCCCACGCCGCAAGCGCAAGCAAAAGCAGCGCTCCAATCAGCAATATATCGTTTTTCGTTCGTTTCTTTTCCATGCAGTGATTATATAACAAAAGCTGCCGGTACCGCAAGTACCGGCAGCTTTGCAAATAAAATCAGATTAAACCTTGTTGCCGCGAAGGATGCACTTGCTCGGGCAAACCTCGCTGCAGGTGCCGCAGCCGGTGCACTTGCTGTTGTCAACAACGGGCAGGTTGTTGACAATCGTAATGGCCTCGGAGGGGCACTTCTTGGCACAGAGGGTGCAGCCGATGCAGCCTGCGCTGCAAACATTTTTAACGGCAGGGCCTCTGTCATGGCTGGAGCAGGAAACAAACACTTCGATGTTCTTGGGCAGAACCTCGATGATGCCCTGCGGGCAGGCTCTTGCGCAGGCACCGCAGCCCATGCAGCGGATATCGTTGATATGGGCAATGCCGTTAATGATGTTGATGGCCTGCTCGGGGCAGACGGAAGCGCAGTCGCCATAGCCGAGGCAGCCAAAGTGGCAGGCACCGTCGCCGCCGAACAGCAGCTTTGCCGCGGTGCAGGAGCGTGCGCCTTCATAAATTTCCTTCTTGCAGGTAGCGCTGCAGTTGCCGCGGCAGTGGACAAAAGCGTTCACTTCCGCAACGGCTTCGTACTGAACGCCGAGAATCTCAGCGAGCTGCTTTGCAACGTCGGCGCCGCCGGCGATGCACTTGTTGGCCTTGCTTTCCTCACCGGCAGCAAGAGCGGATGCGTAACCGTCGCAGCCGGCATAGCCGCAGGCGCCGCAGTTGGCGCCGGGCAGCGCACCGCGCAGTGCCGGGAACTTTTCATCCACGGGAACCGCCATATACTTCGACGCAAGAACCAGCAGCAGCGCGCAGACAACACCGATGCCGCTGAGCACCAGAACTGCAATCAAAACAGGATTCATCCGCGCACCTCCTTAGCCGAAGAGCTTATCGGCAATGCCGGTGAAGCCCATGAAGGTCATACTGGTGAGCGCTGCGGAAAACAGGGTGATGGGCAGGCCTTCCCAGCTCTTGGGGGGCTTTGCGCGCTCAACAGCCTTGCGAACACCACAGAAGAGGATCAGCGCCAGGCCAAAACCGATACCGGCGGAAAAACCGTCAACACAGCTCTCAACAAAGTTGTAGTTCTCAGAGATGTTGAGCAGGGTAACAGCCAGAACGGCGCAGTTGGTGGTGATCAGAGGCAGATAGATACCGAGAGATTTGTAAAGGGGCTTTACAAACTTCTTCAGGAAGATCTCAACAAACTGCACCAGCGCAGCAATGACGAGGATGAAGATGATGGTGGAGAGATATTCAATCTGCAGCGGCACCATGATGTAGGTATAAATCAGCCAGGTTACGGCGGAGGCCAGCGTCATAACGAAGATAACGGCGCCGGACATACCAATGCAGGAGTCAAACTTCTGAGAAACGCCCAGGAAGGGGCAGATAGCGATGAACTGCACCAGAACATAGTTCTGCGTAAAGATCATCATAAACGCAATCATCAAAATTTTAGTCATACGGCAGCACCCTCCTCTTCAGCAATTTCTGCAATCTTGCCTTCGGCGATTGCAATGAGGTCATCCTTGTTCTCGCAGCCGAGGTTGCAGTTTCCGCATTCGCCGTCGCAGCCGATGCGAGGATCAAACTTCTTGCCTTTCTTTGCCATGCAGCGGATAAGCAGAGCCATGGCGGCACCAAAGCAGAAGAATCCGCCGGGGGTCTGGGTGATGATGCCGATCTGATAGCCCTCGGGGATGATGCGGTAGCCAAGCAGCGTGCCGCTGCCAACCAGTTCGCGGAAAACAGCGATGCCTACAATCACCATCGTGTAGCCCAGTCCCATGCCAAGACCGTCGAGCAGAGAGTCAAACACGCCGTTTTTGCTTGCAAACATTTCGGCACGACCAAGGACGATGCAGTTAACAACGATCAGTGCGAGGAAAATACCGAGCGATGCATACAGATCGGGCAAAAAAGCCTGAACGATCATCTGCACCAACGTAACAAAGGTTGCAATCACAACGATAAAGCAAGGGATACGGATCTTGTCAGGAATAATTTTGCGCAGCAGAGATACAACCACGTTGGAACAAACAAGAACAAAGGTGAGCGCGCCGCCCATACCAAGGGCGCCGGAAACCGTAACGGAAATTGCAAGAACAGAGCATCCGCCAAGCAGCAGGATCAACACGGGGTTTTCCTTGAAAATGCCATTGGTAAAAATTTTCCATTTGTTTTTCATGATAATTCCCGCACCTCCTTTTACTTGATCTGCGCAAATGCAGCAAGCGCCGCATTCACGCCGGCTTTCACAGCACCGCTGGAGTAAGTTGCACCGGAAATGGTGTCAACCTGATCGCAGGAGCCGGACAGGCCGATATACTTGTCAATGTAAGCCTCAGTACCGGCCTTGGTTCCAACGCCGCTCGTTTCGGTGGAAACATTTGCGGAAAGGCCAACGATTTCGCCATCGGCATTGAGGCCGACCGTAACAACAACGGCGCCGCCGTAACCCTTGTTCGCAGCGGTAATAACATAGCCTTTGCCGGAATCTTCCTTAAACGCGCCGGTGATGCCGAGCGCTGCAGTATCGCAGGGGATTTCAGTGAAAGTTTCTGCGCCTTCCAGAACAGCTTTACGTGTCTGTTCGGCGGCAATACGCGTGTTTTCCGCAATGATGGGAGCGGTCAGAGAGTTGGTAAAACCAAGCAGCGCGGAAACAACCAGGCAGATGATCAGAAGCACGATAATCGGCTTGATCATATCATTAAAAACAGAACTTTTCATTTCTCAACAGCACCTCCCAGGGGTTTGTTCATGGTGAGATCGTTGATGTAGGGCACCAGAATGTTCAGCAGCAGAATTGCGAAGGTAACGCCTTCGGCATAGTTGCCAAACACACGGATCGCAGCAGTAATGAAGCCGCAGCCGATACCGAAGACAACCTTGCCCTTGTTGGTGATCGGGCTGGTGACATAGTCGGTAGCCATGAAGATGCTGCCGAGCATCACGCCGCCGGTGAACAGGCTGAGCACAGGCTGCGTGCCGCCGAACAGCCAGCTGAACAGAACAAGGCTTGCCATATAGCAAAGCGGAATGATGGGCTTGATCACCTTGCGGATCACAAGGTAGATACCGCCGAGCAGAAGCGCCAGCACACAAACTTCGCCGATCACGCCGCCGTGCATACCGAGCAGCAGCTGGGTAAAGTTGCTCCAGTCAAGCTGGTCGAGCATTGCAAGAGGCGTTGCAGTGGTAACGGCATCAACGCCGGAAACGATGCTTCCGGCCACTTTGGGAACAGCGTAAGTGGTCATCGGGGTGGTAAAGGAGAACATGATCACAATACGGCCGACCAGCGCAGGGTTCATAAAGTTGCAGCCAAGGCCGCCGAAGAGCATCTTAACGCCGATGATTGCGGCAATGTCGCCAACAATCAGCTGCCACAGCGGCATATCAACGGGAACGTTGTATGCAAGCAGAACGCCGGTGACAACCGCGGAGAGATCGCCGACGGTGATCTCCATCTTCATGCACTTTTCCCAGATAAACTCGCACAGCACGCAGGCCGCTGCGGAAACGCAGACAAGCAGCAGTGCGCGGAAACCGAACAGAATAACGGATGCAATCAGCGCAGGAACCAGCGCGATGAGAACATCGAGCATGATTTTCTGGGTGTTGCGTTCGCTTCTGAGGTGAGGAGAAACGCTGACATACATGGTATTCATTTTTCAGCAGCCTCCTTCTCTGCCGCCAGTGCGGCTTTTCTTTCCTGCTCAGCCTTGAGGGCCTGCAGATGTGCATTCAGCACGGATTTTGCCAGCTTGTTGGTTTCAACAAGGCGATGCTTTGCCGGGCAGACAAACGCGCAGCAGCCGCATTCCATGCAAAGGTTCACTTTCAGCTTGCCGAGCAGCGCGCCGTCAGCCTTTTCATAGGCCTGTTCGATCGCGGTGGGCATCAGGTTCAGGGGGCAGGCGTCCACGCAGCGGCCGCAGCGGATGCAGGCAGTGGGCTTGGGCGCAGCTGCTTCCGCCTCGGCGAAGCAAAGGATCGCACCGGTGTTTTTCACAACAACCTGATTGAGATCCGGCACGGAAACACCCATCATCGGGCCGCCGAGGATAACTTTCTTCGGCTCGCACTTGAAACCGCCGGTAAACTCAACAACATCATTGATGGAAGTGCCGATCGGAACGATGACGTTCATCGGATTTTTAATAGCACTGCCGTCCACAGTGACATATTTTTCAGTCAGCGGCATGCCGGTTTTGATGTAGCGGGCAACGGAAACAAGCGTGGAGGTGTTCATCACAACGCAGCCTACATCGATCGGCAGCTTTCCTTCCGGAACAATGCGTCCGGTGGTGTTGTGGATGAGAACCTTTTCACCGCCCTGCGGATAAAGCGCGGGCAGCGCATTCACTTCAACATTCTCCATGGAAGCGGTCAGGTCCTTGAGCACGCTGACACACTTGGGCTTGTTGTTTTCAATGCCGATGATCACCTTCGCCTTGGGGAAATAGTTCAGCAGCAGACGAATGCCTTCCACCAGCATATCCGCATCGTCGAGCATGGTGCGCGTATCGGCCGTGATATAAGGCTCGCACTCCGCGCCGTTGATGCAGATAAACTCAACCTTTTCGGGGTCAACATTCAGCTTAACGGCCGTCGGGAATCCCGCGCCGCCAAGGCCGACAACGCCGCTGTCGCGCACTGCGTTGACAAAACTCTGGAAGTCGGTAACTTCGGGAGCCTGAATGCCCTCATAAACCGTCTGTTCGCCATCGGTTTCAATAACGATGGTCTGGCAGGTGGCACCATGGAAAAGAAGCGTCTGATCAATCTTTTTCACTTTGCCGGAAACGCCGGAATACACCGGCGAGGATACAAAGCCTCCCGCCTCGGCAATGAGCTGACCGACCTTGACCTCATCCCCCGCCTTGACGACAGGATTTGCGGGTTTGCCGATGTTCATGGACATGGGGATGGTGACAACGGCCGGAACCGGCATCCGTGTCGGGACAGACTCGGCAGTGTTTTTGCGGTGCGGCACATGGGCACCGTGCAGCAATCTGATTGACACTGTTTTTCCTCCTTGCTATAATAAAACTGTTTTTTATAAAGCTCTTCCACGCATTTCGACCGAAATTACGAATCCGTTCGCTTCTTCGCCAAAATGCTATTTGATTTTACCATCTTTTTAATCCAAACGCAAGGAGCAAACTATGGCTCTGGGTACAAAAAACACTAAAATTCAGAAAATAATTTTCATAACCATACTCATCGCTTTTCTGTCAACGGCCTGTGCCGGTCATTCCGGGCCAAAAACCGTCAATAATTTCATGTTTGACACCGTGGTGAGCATCACCTACTACAACGACTCCGACCTCCCCGCCGTAAACGAGGCGTTGAACCTCGGACGCGAGCTGGAATCCGTTTTTTCCCGCACTCTGCCGGAAAGTGAGCTGTACCGGCTCAACGAAAGCGGCAGCATGACCGTTTCCGCGCCGCTGCTGGAAGTGATCGAATTGGCGCTTCATTTCAGCGAGCTTACCGAAGGCTGTTTTGACCCGACAATGGGCGCCGTCAGTGCGCTTTACAATTTCTCATCCGACGCCCCCGCGCTCCCCGCCCCCGACGATCTGCGCGAAAACCTAACGCACGTCGGCTGGGAAAATATCACTGTGCGCGGCAGCACGGTAACGCTGGGCGATCCCGAGGCGGTGCTTGATCTCGGTGCGGTTGCCAAGGGATATGCCGCCGATCGGATGAAAGCCCTGCTGGCCGAACGCGGCGTTGCCCACGCCATCATCAACCTCGGCGGCAACATTCTCTGCCTTGGCGGACGGCCGGACGGCAAGGACTTTGCAATCGGCGTTCAGTATCCGAGCCGTGAGAGCACTGAGATTGTTGAAACGGTGCATCTGTCCGACCTGAGCGTTGTTACCAGCGGCGTTTACCAGCGTTTTTTCGAAAACAACGGTGAGATTTTCCACCACATACTCGACCCCCAAACGGGAATGAGCGTGCGCAACGGTCTCTCCTCCGTTACGGTGATCGGTCCGTCAAGTGCTGTTTGCGACGCACTTTCCACCGCTTGCTTCTCCCTCGGCCTTGAAGCGGGGACAGATCTTGTAGAGAGTTTTGAGGGCTATTGTGCCCTGTTCATCACGGACAACCTTGCACTGCACGCCTCCGCCGGCTTTGCAGACCTCATCGCCGATCACTGAATGTTATGATTCATCCCGCATTCAAAGACCTGCTTTGCTTTTGCCAAGCAGGTCTTTTCATATCCCGTTCAGCATAGGCTTTCACCGAGGTGATGGACTTGCTGATGGCATATATCTGGCTGCTGATGAGCGCAGCGGCGGTTCTGTTCGGGGCCGCCAACGGTACGCTCAACGCCGTTTCCGCAGCAGTGACCGAAGGGGCCGGTGCAGCAGTAACGCTCTGCATCGGCATCACGGGCGCTGTGTGCCTTTGGTCTGCCGTGATGGAGGCTATGAAGCAAAGCGGCATGCTCCGCACGCTGACAAATCTGCTGCGTCCGCTGCTGCTCAGAATTTTTCCGCAAAGTTTCCTCAACAGCGACTGCGGTGACGCCATTTCGTTGAATTTCACGGCGAATCTGCTCGGTTTGGGCAACGCCGCAACGCCGGCCGGTCTGCGTGCCGCGACGCTGATGCAGCGAATGCACGGCGGGAATGCGGCAAGCAACGAAATGTGCCGCCTGATCGTGCTCAACACGGCGTCCGTTCAGCTCATTCCCGCCACGGTTGCCGCCGTGCGCGCCTCCCTCGGCTCCGCTGCGCCATTCGATATCATACCATGCGTTTGGATCACAAGCCTGTGTTCCGTTGCCGCAGGGCTGCTCACTGCTTTCGCACTGGAGCTCTTCACAAGATGACGGCGCTGATTGTTCCGGCGCTGATTGTTGCAACAGCAATCTGGTGTGTATACCGCAAGGTGGATCTCTTCGCTGCAATGTCCGCCGGTGCTGCCGAGGGGCTGGAAGTGGTGCGGCGCATTTTGCCGCCGCTTGTCGTTCTGCTCACGGCGATCACAATGCTGCGCGCTTCGGGCGCACTTGATGCGCTGGCGCATCTGCTCTCCCCTGTTCTCACCGTCATCGGGATCCCGCCGGAAACCGCGCCGCTGATTTTTCTGCGTCCGTTCAGCGGCAGCGGCGCGCTTGCTGTCGGCAGCGAACTGATGAAAAATTTCGGTCCGGACAGCACGCTCGGCCGCACTGCCGCCGTCATGCTCGGCAGCACGGAAACAACGTTCTATGTCATCGGTGTTTACTTTGGCGCGCAGAATATAAAAAAGACCCGTCACGCAGTGCCGGCGGCACTGGTGGCGGATCTGACGGGTTTTATTATGGCGGCACTGACGGTGCGCATATTCTTCGGCTGAGGACTATAAAAATTTATCCAGCAGCAGCGTCCAAAGCGGAATGGTTGCAACGGAACACAGTGTGGACACAACAACCATGTAGCCGCCAACAACGCGCGCCTGCAGCGCTTCGGGATTGTAGCGCAGGAGAAATGTCGGCAAAAACGAGGCAACCGGCATTGCAAAATAATACATCGTGGTTCTGATAATCTCCCGGTCGATTCCGGCGGCAAGTTCTACGCCCACAATCACAGCCGGGATCACCAGCGTGCGACAAATTCCGACTGCAAACACGCTCGGATAACGCAGCATACCGGACCATTTTGCATCGGCAATAATCACGCCGCAGAGAATGAGCCCCAGCGGCGAGGCCATGCTGCCGAGCGTTGTAAGCGCGCTTTGCAGAACCGGCGGAAGGCGCAGCTGCGTTACATAGAGGAAAAATCCGATAAACACGGCAACCACCGGCGCACAAAGAAACTGACGCAGCAGCTGCTTCGGCTGCGGCTTTTCATCTCCGCTGCCAAGCAGCAGCGGCGCGCCGCCGTAAAACACAATGCGGATCGGCAGCGTGAAAATAAGATAGTTGAACGCACCGCGCTCGCCGTAAAGCTCCGCCACCACCGGGAGGCCAAGCAGCGTAAAATTGGTGAAAAGCAGCGCGAAGCGTACTGTTTTTCTCAGCATCGGCTCCATGCCGCGGGTGAAAAGCTGCGTCAGGGCAAAAATCAACGCAAGCGCGGCAAGCGCCAGAAAAATCAGCAGTGGGCAATTCATCAAATCCTGCAGTGAAAAGTCAAAATTGAAGGAATTGATAATCATGCACGGCACGGGAACAGCCATGAGAAATTTCGAGAGCATCTTATCAAAGCCGTCGGCGATCACGCGCAGCTTTCGCGCTGCGTAACCCACCGCAACAAAAAGTATTAACTTGAGCGTTAGCTGAAATGCAGTCATAAAATCGTTCCAATACGGACATCGGACGGCAATGCCGTCCGATGCGTTTATTTGCTTACATCTTGTCGGGTGCCGAAACACCGATAATGGAAAGACCGTTTTCGATCACGCGGCGGGTACAGTCGGAAAGCAGCAGACGCGCCTTCGCGGTTGCCTCGTCCGCGCCCTTGATGCGGCATTCGGTATAAAAGCGGTGGAAGCGGGCGGAAAGCTCCGTTACATAGCTGCCGATGCGGCTGGGGTTATAGTCGCGCGCAGCAAGGCGGATTTCCTCCGGCAGCGCGGAAAGCTGCTTGATCAGATCGCGCTCAAACTCAGTGGAGAGCAGCGAAATATCCGCATCCGACGCAGCCGGCACGGTCATACCGTCCGAGGCAAGGTTTGCCAGCATGGTACAGATGCGTGCATGCGCATACTGAACGTAGTAAACGGGGTTTTCGCTGTCCTGACGGACGGCAAGGCCAAGGTCGAAGTCCATCTGACTCTCGGGCCTGGAGTTGAAAAACCAGCGTGCGGCATCCACGGGGATCTCGTCGAGCAGATCGCTCAGCGAAATGGCCTTTCCGGTGCGCTTGCTCATGCGGACAACTTCGCCGTCGCGCATCAGTTTCACCAGCTGCATCAAAACGATGTCCAAACGGTGCTCACCGTCCAGACCCAGCGCATCCATCGCACCTTTCAGTCGGGCAACGTGGCCATGGTGGTCAGCGCCCCAGATATTGATCACCTTGTCAAAGCCGCGAACGGCAAATTTGTTGCGGTGATACGCAATATCGGCGGCAAAATAAGTATAAAATCCGTTTGCACGGCGCAAAACGTCGTCCTTCAGGCCGAGTTTTTCAATATCCTCAGGGGTTTTTCCTGCTGCAAGGAGTTTCTCGCCGAGGATTTTGGACGTGTTGAGCCACACGGCGCCGTCCTTTTCGTAGGTATAGCCCTGCTCAGTCAGCTTGGCAACGGAGTCGGCAACAAAGCCGCTGTCGTGCAGGACCGACTCATAAAACCACTCATCATAGGTGATGTTGTAGCGCTCCAGATCCGCCTTCATCTTCGGCAGGTTGACAGACAGGCCGTACTTTGCCATCGCCTCATGGCGCTCCTCAACGCTCTTGCCCAGCCAATCGTCGCCGTTTGCGGCACGGAAGCCCTTAGCCAGCTCGATAATGTCCTCGCCATGATAGCCGTCTTCGGGAAACTCCACGGCATCCTCGCCGAGAATCAGCTGCTGATAGCGCATATCAATGGAAACAGCGAATTTTTCAATCTGGTTTCCCGCGTCATTAACATAGAACTCTCGCCAAACATCCGCACCGGCACGGCTGAGCACCTCTGCAAGCGCATCGCCGAGCACGCCGCCGCGGGCATTGCCCATATGCATCGGGCCGGTGGGGTTCGCGGAGACAAACTCCACCATGATCTTGCTGCCATTGAGCGCATCGGTACGGCCGTAATCCGGGCCCTCTGCGCAGATATTTTCCAGAACGTCGGCATACCATTTCCCGCCCAGGCGGAAGTTCATAAACCCGGGTCCAGCAACCTCAACAGAGTCAAACCAGGTGCCGGAAAGATCCATATTCGCCGTGAGCACTTCCGCAACTTTGCGGGGCGCGGCGCGCAGTGCTTTCGCCGCGGTCATGGCATGGTTTGCAGCATAGTCGCCGTTGTTGGCGCCCTTGGGGATTTCAACAATGCCCTTCAGCTGCGCATCGGCAGGCAGTTCTCCCTTTGCGGCAGCGCTCTCATACGCACTGTGCACCAGCGCATCAATCTGTTTTTTTGCATTCTCGATCAGGTTCATGATTTCAGTTCCTTTTCTCTCACGTTGATGTTAAATTTGTTTCTGCTCAGAAAGGCATGTTCAAAATCGATATCATACTCTATTTCCATGCTGCCGCCGTGCTCATCCAGCTCGCAGAGGAGCCTGTGCGTATCAAGCCCGAGCGAGAGCGTGCCAAAATTGGTTTGATAGCGGAATTTCTGCTTTTCTCCGCGGCGAAAAATCATCTGAGAGTTCACCGCGCCGCAGCGGGACAAAATAACCTGCTCCGGGCTGATGTGATACATGGTTTTCGTGCCGTCCAGACCGGTAAGTTCGCTTTCCATATAGGTGATGCGGATTGCCTCCGCAGAATAGTCATAGGTTCCCTGGGTAATCAGCTCCGCAGCGGCGGGATCACCGTCAACATTCTGCGTGCTGTGGATTGTGATTAAAACTTCTTTGCTCATGTTTTTAAAGTCTCCGAATTGATATGTTGCTGCGCCGTAATGCTTCTGCCGAGCAGCTTCGCGCTCATTGCGGAAAAATCTTCCGCAGCGCCGCTGGTGAACCACTGATGCTCACCGCAGTCGCGTTCGGCCAGCATACTGTTTTCGGCAAGATATTCACGCAGCGAAAAAGCAGCCTCCGCGCCAACGGAAATCAGCGCGGTGCCACTGCCGAGATATCCGGCGATCACTTCCTGAAACAGCGGAAAATGCGTGCACGCAAGCAGCAGCACATCCGGCTCCCATGCCTTCACTGCCGCAAGCTCCGCGGCAACCGCCTGCTCCGCCAGCGGATCGCCCGCAGCAAAATGTCCCAGCTCTGCAAGGGCCACAAGACTCTGGCAAGAATCGGAAAATACTTCAACACTGCCGTCGAGTGCCTGAATCCCGCGGGCAAACGCGCCGCTTTTCACGGTTGCATCCGTGGCAGCAACGGCAACGCGCTTCGTTTTGGTCAGCGACACGGCAGCGCGGCACGGCGCTTCGACAACGCCGAAAAACGGCGTTTGCGGAAAGCGGCTGCGCAGCACATCCATGACATTGGAGGACACCGTTCCGCAGGCCACAAGCACCGCCTTGCAGTCAAACCCCGAGAGAAACTTCGCATTTGCTGTGGCAAGCGCTGTCAGTTCTTCTCTGCTGCGGGTACCGTAAGGCGCGTTGAGACTGTCGCCGAAATATATCAGATTTTCTCCCGGCAGAATTTCCGTGAGCACGCGCGCGGCTGTCAGTCCGCCGAGCCCCGAATCAAAAATGCCGATAGGACGCTGATCCATAAGCATACTCCTGTGTGATAGCTAACTAAGTTATTTTATGCAATTTCTTCCGCAATTACAAGAGCAAAATACCATTTTAAGCATTTTCGGCTTATCCTACTACAAATCCGGCTTTCCCTCGCCGACAAGACAGCGCATCTGACAGGAAAGATTTTTCGGCGAAAAGCGGTAGCATTTTTACGCGCGCTTTGTTATACTGTATTAAACACCGTTTTTGCGCTCCGAATATTCGGACAAACGCGAAGGGAGGCTTGCAGCTTGAACATTGAACTGACGGAAAAAGAGTTTCGGCGTTTGCTGGACCTGATTTATATAGGAAACTGGATTTTGAACTCAACACGCGGCGACGACCGCTTTGAAGACTATGACAACCTGCAGGAAAAGTTTTTCAGGCTTGCGGGAAAAAACGGACTGAAGTCTCTTGTGGAAAGCTATATGGGGCATTATTTCCCCTCAAAAGCCTATGAAGAAGGCGGCATACACGAGGCCATTGCCGACTATGAAGATGCAATTTTCTTCGATATTCTCGCCGAGGAACTTGCCCGCCGCGATATGCTCGATGAAAATGTCAATCAGGAAGACGTTGCAGAACTTTCCGCACGCATGAACGACTATATGAGCGAATTTGAGAAAAACGGCATCGACCGCCTGACTGTGGAAGAACGCTGATGGAACGCACTTTCCAAACGCCGCTCGGCACCATGTGTCTTGAAGAGGAAAACGGCGCGCTTATTTCGCTTTCATGGCGCAGCGGCGGTATGTCAGACTCTCCGCTGCTTCTTCGTGCCGAAGCGCAGATTCTTGAATATTTTTCCGGCATTCGCCGTGAATTTTCGCTTCCGCTCGCGCCGCGGGGCACACCGTTTCAGCTTCGTGTATGGAACGCCCTCAGCAAAATCCCCTACGGCGAAACGCGCTCTTATGCGCAGATCGCCGATGCAGTCGGCAACGCGAAAGCATGCCGCGCCGTTGGCAGCGCCAACAACCGCAATCCCCTGCTGATTCTCATCCCCTGCCATCGCGTCACGGGCGCCGACGGTGCGCTCACGGGCTATTCCGGCGGCCTTGACCGCAAGCATGCTTTGCTTGAGCTGGAGCGCGGCAACAGAATATAACGCCAAGAGAGCATCCGATACGCGGATGCTCTCTTTATCATATCAGGTGTTTGAACTTACAAAAAATTTTTCTGCCAGCGCCATGCATCTGCGCACATCTGCCGCAGGTCACGCTCGGCCCGCCAGCCAAGCACACGCTCTGCCTTTGCCGGATCGGCATAAAATTCCGCCAGATCGCCGTCGCGCCGCGGCGCGATCACATACGGCACCTTGATGCCGGTTGCCTGCTCAAAGGCACGGACAACATCCAAAACGCTGTAGCCTACCCCGGTGCCGAGGTTGAAAACTTCCGTTCCGGTGTGCGCTTCGGCATAGTTGAGCGCTGCGAGATGTCCCGCGGCAAGATCGCTGACATGGATATAATCGCGAACGCCCGTGCCGTCATGCGTGGGGTAATCATTGCCGAACACATTCAGCTGCGCCAGCTTCCCCGCCGCAACCTGCGTGATATACGGCATCAGATTATTGGGGATGCCGTTTGGCATCTCCCCGAGCAGTCCGCTCTCGTCCGCACCGATGGGGTTGAAATAGCGAAGGAGCACAACGCGCATTTCCGGGTCGGCTGCCGCAGCATCCATGCTCATCTGCTCAATCATCAGCTTTGTCCACCCGTAAGGGTTGGTGCAGCCGCCCGTGCGCATGGTTTCCGTATACGGAACAGGGTTGTTCACACCGTAAACCGTCGCAGAGGAGCTGAATATAAAGGTTTTGCAGGCGTATTTTGCCATGGTTTCAAGCAGAGTCATCGTGCTGTCGAGATTATTGCGGTAATACTTCAGCGGCATTTTCACCGATTCCCCCACCGCTTTGAACCCGGCAAAATGCATCACAGCAGAAATATTGTTTTCCGCAAAAATGCGGTCCACCGCAGCGGGATCGCTCATATCCGCGCAGTAAAACCGCGGCGTTTTTCCCGTAATGCGCCCGATACGTTCCACAACGGATGCTTCGCTGTTGCTCAAATCGTCGGCAAGAATGATTTCTCTTCCGCTGCGCAGCAGTTCCAGCGCCGTATGCGAGCCGATATAGCCCGTTCCGCCCGTCAGGAGAATCTGTGCCATAAGCAGCCACTTCCCTTTCTGTATATCAGTCAAATTAAGAATAATTTATTCTAACATCACGCAGCGCGCTTTGCAAACGGTTTTATCAGTGCGATATCTCTTGACAAACAGCGCGCGGCGTTATATTATGTGCCCAATAGTTAGCCATCTCTAACCAAGGAGGGATATCATGACGCTAAAAGAACTGCAGCCCGGGAAAAGTGCAGTGATCACCGCTGTCGGCGGTGAAGGCTCGCTCCGCCAGCATTTTCTGGACATGGGTGTAATCCCCGGAGCTGAAATTACAATGATCAAATACGCGCCTATGGGCGACCCCATGGAGCTGCGTTTGCACGGCTATGAGCTTACGCTGCGTCTGGACGATGCCGAAAAGATCGATATCGTTCCCGCAACCGATGCCGTATCGGAACGAAAGCAGCCTCCTGAGCGCGTTCACGATGCCGACCACCCCGGTCTCGGCGAAGGTGGTCGCTATCACGACAAAGCCGACGAAACACCCCTGCCAGCAGGCACGCAGCTTTCTTTCGCCCTTGCGGGCAATCAGAATTGCGGAAAAACAACGCTGTTTAACCAGCTAACCGGCTCCAATCAGCATGTGGGAAATTTCCCCGGCGTAACGGTTGACCGCAAATCCGGTGCGATCCGCGGCCATGAAAACACTGAAGTTACCGACCTGCCGGGCATCTATTCCCTTTCGCCGTATTCCGCGGAGGAGATCATTTCCCGTCAGTTCATTCTCGAAAACAAACCCACCGGCATCATCAACATCGTTGATGCAACCAATATCGAGCGCAATCTCTATCTGACGCTGCAGCTCATGGAGTTGGATGTTCCCATCGTACTTGCGCTGAATATGATGGACGAGGTGCGCGGCAACGGCGGCAGCATTCGCGTCAACGAGATGGAGCAGCTGCTCGGCATCCCTGTTGTCCCCATTTCCGCCGCGAAAAACGAAGGCATCGACGAGCTGGTTGACCACGCACTGCACATCGCGCAATATCAGGAAAAGCCACGCCGCAAGGACTTCTGCGACGAGAAAGAGCACGCCGGCTCCGTCCACCGCTGCCTGCACGGCATCATGTATCTCATTGAGGACCACGCCAAAGCTGCCGGCATTCCCCTGCGCTTCGCCGCGGCAAAGCTTGTTGAAGGCGACAGCATGGTGATGGAAGCGCTCAATCTGACCCAGAATGAAAAGGAAATGGTTGAGCATATTATTCAGCAGATGGAAACAGAGCGCGGCATTGACCGCGCAGCCGCCATCGCGGACATGCGCTTTGACTTTATCCACGCCCTCTGCGAGGCCACGGTGATCAAACCCCGCGAAAGCAAAGAACATATCCGCAGCCGCGCAATCGACAAAATCCTTACAGGCAAATACACGGCGATCCCCGCATTTATCGCCATCATGGCGCTTACATTCTATCTCACATTCAACGTTGTCGGCGCATGGCTTCAGGGGCTTCTGGAGCTTGGCATCGAGCAGCTGACCGCCGCCGTGGATGCAGCGCTGCTGAATGCAAATGTCAACGAAGTGATCCGTTCTCTGATGATCGACGGAATTTTTGCCGGCGTCGGCTCGGTGCTGAGCTTTTTGCCCATCATTGTGGTCCTGTTTTTCTTCCTGTCCATTCTGGAGGACACCGGCTATATGGCGCGCGTCGCCTTCGTGATGGATAAGCTGCTGCGTAAAATCGGCCTTTCGGGCCGCAGCATCGTTCCGCTGCTGCTCGGCTTCGGCTGCTCCGTTCCCGCTATCATGGCAACCCGCACCCTTTCCTCCGACCGCGACCGCAAAATGACGATCATGCTCACGCCGTTTATGTCCTGCCCCGCAAAAATTCCGATCTACAGCTTTTTCATTGCCGCCTTCTTCCCCGGCAGAGGCGGATTGATCATGGTGGGACTTTACTTCCTCGGTATACTCATCGGCGTTCTTGTGGCGCTCCTGAGCAAATCCACCGTATTCCGCGGCGAACCCGTGCCTTTTGTGATGGAGCTGCCGAACTACCGCATGCCCGGAGCAAAAAATGTGGCACATCTTCTTTGGGACAAAGCCAAGGACTTTCTCCAGCGTGCATTCACCGTGATTTTCCTCGCCTCGATCGCCGTTTGGTTTTTGCAGAATTTTGATTTCCGACTTGACCTTGTGGCAGACGCACAGGATTCCATCCTCGCCCACATCGCCGGCGCAGTCGCGCCCGTATTCAGTCTTCCCGGTTTTGGCGACTGGCGCATCGTCACGGCGCTCATCGCGGGCATCATGGCAAAAGAAAGCGTTGTTTCCACGCTCTCCGTTCTCATCGGAACCACTGCGGTGAGTTCTTTCCTTTCCCCTGTTTCCGCAATGGCGCTGCTTGTTTTCTGCCTGCTTTATACGCCATGCATCGCCGCGATTGCATCCGTTCGCCGCGAGCTCGGCGCCAAATGGGCGGTCGGCATGCTGGTGCTTCAGTGCGTTGTGGCATGGGTAATCGCGCTCATTGTGCGCGCAATCGGCATCCTCATTATCTGACAGGAGGTAATTTTTCTTTATGAACACAATCAGCAGAATTCTTCTCGGCTTTGTTGTCGTGGCAGTTCTGGTCACGCTTTGGGTGGTGCTCACCCAGAAAAACAACGGCAGCACCGGGACCTGCGGCGGAAACTGCTCCGGCTGCGGCGCAAACTGCACGCAGCGCAAAGAAGATCAAAAGAAATAAACTGCGGAAAAATTTAACTTAACTGTTTTTTCTTCGCATAATCACCCCGCACACGGCAGATACTGTGTTCGAGGTGATTTTTTATGACTTCCAAGGAAGCACTTTATGTTGAAGACGCACTCGGCCACGCACAGTTTCTGAAAACTCAGTGTCAGGACGCTGTCAACTCCCTGACGGACGCCGCGCTGAAGCAGCAGGCACAGCAGTGGCTGGATAAAAACCAGAGCATCTTCCGCCAGTTTTATTCTCTTGTATAACGGAGGCAATCGATATGAATGACAAATGCATCATGGAGAATCTGCTCCTCACAACCAAGGGCGTCTGCGATTTGTATATGCACGGCGCCATTGAATCCCCTACGGCAAACGTGCATCAGGCATTTTCCACCGCACTGAACGATACGCTGAGCATGCAGGACAGCATCTATAAGCAGATGACTGCAAAGGGCTGGTATACCACCGACCAGGCACCGCAGCAGCAGCTCAACCAGCTGCGCCAGAAGTTTTCCGCTCAGGCATAACCGCGCGCGATAACCGCACATGCAAAAACACACAGCGCACACGGAAGCTTTTCCGTGTGCGCTGTTTCCAGTATTTACATTTGATTTTTTCCCGCAAAACTGCTACCATACACTCATCGGGAGCAATCGCTGACCGAAAAAATCATCCTCCATGCCGGATGTTCGGCGCTCATTTGCCGATGAACATACCGGCGTATCCGAAAAAGAGAGAACGATACGTTTTCAGGCGAACACAGAATTTTCTGCGTTCGCCTGCTTTTTTATTCTCTGTAATCGCATATTAAACGTTGGAAAAATACGCTCTCGCCGCCGCAACGTCGGCGCGGATCTGGGCGCTGAGCGCTTCGGGCGAATCAAATCTTCGTTCCTCGCGAAGGAAGCGGCAGAATTCAACGCAAACGCGCCGGCCGTACAAGTCCGCGGAATAGTCCAGGATATGTGTTTCCACCGTGATGCGCCGGCCGTCAAAAGTGGGACGCATGCCGATATTCGTCACGGCAAGGTGCACCCCGTCGTCAAGGAGCGCGCGCGATGCATAAACGCCGCGTTTGGGGATGAGCACATTTTCTTCCAGCCGCATATTGATTGTAGGAAAATCCATCGTTCTGCCAAGACGAAACCCGGTTTGCACCGTGTCGGTCAGAAGATGCGGATGACCGAGCAGCTCCGCCGCGCGGTCAACTTCGCCCTCACGCAGCAGCGCGCGAATCGACGTGGAGCTGACCACGGCGCCGTTTCGCATCACAGGCGCAATCACCTCGCAGCCGATTGATCGTGCCGCGCACCATTCGCTGATTTTGTCGGCAGTGCCTTCCCCGCGGAATCCGCAGGAAAAATCATGCCCGATCACAAAGTGCACCGCGTGATACGCATCGGCAATGTTCTCCATAAAATCCTGCCAGGGCAGTCGCATGGTTTCGGCGTTGAAGTGGATGTAAAAAAGCTTCTCAATGCCGAAAAATCTGCGGACAATATAGCTGCGGTCGGAAGCGCTGTTGATGAGTTCAACAGGTGTTTGCTTCACAAAGGTATCCGGGTGTATGTCAAAGGTAAGCACGGCAGGCTCCGCGCCGCAGGCAGCAGCCGCTGCCTTGGTGGCATTGAGCAGCGCCGCGTGACCGATATGCAGCCCGTCGAAAAAGCCGAGGGCTATCACGGTTTTGTTGTTCATAGATTCCTTAAACCTCAAAAAAGCTCTTGATGGGGTCAAGCCGGCCGTCACGCACCGCGGCAAGCGCAAGAAACGCACCGCTTTGCGAATACACGCGGTAAGTCCCCTCTTCGCCGGGATATGTAAAGCCCGCACCGTTTCGCACAGCCTTTTCCTGCGCAGCGGAAAGTGTCAGCGCGCTATGGTCGGAAAAGAGCGTTTCCACAGGCAAAAGCAGCTTTTCCGCTTCGCCGCGCGCCGCAGCCGCCAAAACGTCATCGAGCGTATGCGCACGCTCAAGCGTAAAGGTGCCCGCGCGGGTGCGGCGCAGAGCGCTCATCACGCCGCCGCAGCCGAGCGCTGCGCCGATATCGTTGCAAAGCGTTCGGATATAGGTGCCCTTGCTGCAGACAACATCCAGCAAAATATCTCCGTTTTCGTCAGTGCCGACGCGCTCGAGAGAAAAAATCGTGATGTTCCGCGCCGGACGTTCCACCTCACGTCCTTTGCGCGCAAGGTTGCAAAGCTTCTGCCCGTTCACCTTAATCGCGCTGTACATCGGCGGAATCTGCGCAATTTCTCCGCGAAACCGCGCCAGTGCGGCGTTGAGCTGCGCATCGCTCACAGCAACGTCGCATTGCGACATAACGGTGCCTTCCGTGTCCTGCGTGTCCGTCACCATGCCGAGGCGCAAAGCAGCGGAGTAGGCCTTCGCGTCCGCTTCGGCAAACTCAACGGCGCGCGTTGCCCTGCCGAGAAACACAACGAGCAGTCCCGTTGCCATGGGGTCAAGCGTTCCGCTGTGGCCGATGCGCTTTTCATGCAGCGCGCCGCGCAGCTTCGCACAAACATCCATGCTTGTCCATCCGGCAGGTTTGTCGATGAGCAGAATGCCGTTCATTCGGGCCACACTTCGTTAATTGCGCTCTGCACCAGAATGGCCGCAATCTCGGGATCAATATTCAGCGTGCAGCCGGAAGCCATCTTGTGTCCGCCGCCGCCGAACCGACCGCAAATCGCAGAAGCATCCACCTCCTCGGTGGTGCGCACGGAAACCTTGCATCTGCCCGGCTCGATCTCGCGGATCAGAACATTGACAATGCTGCCGCAGATTCTTCCCGGCACAGAAGCAAGATCCTCACAGTCGTCCTCCGTTGCGCCGCATTCCCGCAGCATCTCCAGCGTGACCACGGCAATGTTAATCATACCGTCGCGGAAAGACTGCAAACCGGCATAGATCATCCCTTCCAGGCGCAGCCGCGCCAGCGTGTAAGAACGGAAAAAGAGCTTATTCAGCTTGGCATTTTCCGCGCCGCAGTCGATCAGGCGCGCAGCTGCGCGCAGGGTTTCCGCCGTTGTGTTGCCGTAGCAGAAGCAGCCGCTGTCCGTGCTGACGGCAACATAAAGCAGCATTGCCTCTTCCTTATTCAGCGTGCCGCAGAGATTCACAATCACATCCATGATGATCTCGCCGCAGGAGGCCTTGGAACCGTCAACATAGGTGATCGGCGCAAATCCGGGATTGAGGGGGTGGTGGTCAATGCAGATATCCACATCGCCTTCCCAGCCGTCGGGGAACATGCGAACATCCGCAACGTCAACGGCAATCACGCAGGGATTTTCCGGAATGTCCCCGAAATAGGGTTCAGCCAGCGGAACATAGCGGTCCGTAATTCCGGGGTTGCGGTACATCACGGCTTTCTTTCCTGCGCGGCGCAGCGCAGAGCAAAGGGCCGCGGCGCTGCAAACCGTGTCGCCGTCCGGGCGAACATGGGTAAGCACAAGAAAATGATTCTTCTTTTTCAGTGCATCAATAATCTCATTCGTCGTCATCGGTTTCATCCTCCCTGGGAATATCCAGCTTCGCAATCATGGAATTGATATATGCGCCCTGCTCGATGGACTTGTCAAATTCAAAAATCAGTTCCGGTGTGTAGCGAAGATTCAGCGCGCTGCCCAATTCGTGACGCAGCCACGGCGAGGCCGACTTCAGGCCCTTTTTGAAGTCCTTTTCATTCACTTCGCCGAGCACGCTGACAAACACCTTCGCATAGCGCAGATCGCCCGTAGTGTCCACGCGCGTTACGGTAACAAGGTCACCCTGCTGAACGCGGGGATCCTTCACCTTTGTGATCAAACGCGAGAGAACGAACTGAATATCGGCGTTCGTCCGCTGCAGTTTATTGCTGTTAGCCATATGGTTCCTCCCTGCGCCGGCGCATTGGCGCGGCGCTTGTCCGAAATGCTGTTTACTAAGCTTATTGTCCGAAAAAGGGCGCATGCAAATGCGCCCTTTTCAAAATTACTGTTTGATCTCTTCCATGATGAAGCACTCAATCACATCTTCAACCTTAATGTCGTTGAATTTCTCGATCTGCATGCCGCATTCATAGTTTTCATTAACTTCCTTCACGTCGTCCTTGAAGCGGCGCAGCGAAGCGAGGTCGCCTTCG
>SVMK01000025.1 GCA_015067465.1 Oscillospiraceae bacterium | reverse complement strand
GACCTGGAAGGCAAGATCGTTTGCCTGAACACCGGCATGCACCGCCTGTTTGACGATTCCAAGGCATACTATCACTACGCTGCGGGCACGGGCGTTCGCGCCGGTAAGTGGTTCGTGAAAAACAAGGTCAAGTGCGTTGCCATGGACTCTCAGGCGCTGGACCACCCCCTGCACACCGCGATGACCCGCAACGGCATGACCCGTATGGATCTGCTGGGCGCTACCGGCAAAACGCTGATCGAAGAGTATAAGGAACTCTTCGGCGAGGAAGCCTGGGCCGAGTTCGATAAGTTTGACTACATCAAGCTCCACGGTCAGGAAGCCTACGACGAGCTGTACGGCGACCTGGAAGCCATCGGCTGCTGGGGCACATGGGAGCCCTGCCACAAGCAGATGCTCGGCCACGGCATTGTGGGCGTTGAAAACCTCGGCGGCGATCTGGATATGATTCCTCCCGGCGTGTGGTTCCGCTTCAACTGCTTCCCCCTGCGCTGGTACATGGGCGACGGTTCCATGGCACGCTGCTCCGCCGAAATCGACGAGGATCTGCTCGTCAAAGGCGTTCCCACCCGCACTTACAAGTACGGCGGCACCGGCTACGGCGAGCGCGAAGGCAACGGCGACAGCGGCTTGGAGTATATCCAGAAGCTGTTTGGCCGCAACAAATAAAATAACCAAGCGGCCTGAACGCTTCAGACCGCATTCTCCCTTCATAACAATCCCCCTCAAAGCGCGGGGAAGCTGCTGCGGCGGCTTCCCCGCAACCATTCTTCCGCAAAAACGAACAGGAGGAAAAACTGTATGGCTAAGAAAACAATCATCACCGCCGCTGTGACCGGCGCATGGCCGAAAAAGGAGAACAATCCGAACGTTCCCCTTACGCCGGCGGAGATTTCCGAAGATGTTTACAAGTGCTGGCAGGCCGGCGCGGCAATTGCGCATCTGCATATGCGCGACGACAATGGCAACGGCACCATGGACAAGGCGAAGTTTGCCGAAACGGTTCGCCTGCTGCGCGAGAATCACCCGGACTGCGATGTGATTTTGAATCTCACCACCTCCGGCGACCTGTTTGCCACGGACGAAACCCGTCAGATCCATCTGAAGGAGCTGCGTCCGGAGATGGCTTCTTACGATTGCGGTTCTATGAACTGGATGCACTCCGGCCTGTTTATCAACAGTCCCGCATTTCTGGAGGAACTGGGAAAAAATATGCAGGAATGGGGCGTGAAGCCGGAAATTGAGGCGTTTGACCCCGGCATGATTGCAAACGCCGCATACTATCTGAAAAAAGGTGTGCTGAAAGCACCGCTGCATTTTCAGTTTTGCATGGGCTGCGCAAACGGCATTCCCGGCAGCCTGAAAAACCTGGTGTTTATGAAAGAAACCATGGATGCCCTGTGCCCCGGCTCCACATGGAGCTGCTTCGGCGTGGGTCATTCCGCAATGGAAATCCTCTACGGTGCGGTTGCGCTGGGCGGAAATATCCGCGTGGGCATGGAGGACAATGTGATGTACGCCAAGGGCGTGCTGGCTGACAGCAATACGCAGTTTGTCGAGCGCGCGGTGCGTGTGGTGCGTGAATTTGGCGGCGAGGTTGCCACCTCCGCGGAAGCGAGAGAAATCCTCGGCCTTGGCAAATAAGATGAGCTGGGGCGAATGCTTTTTTTACTACAACTGCGAGGTCTGCGGCAAAAAATATAAATATGCCGCAGACCTGATCCCCGTCATCGGCGAGCGCTTCGGGGAATGCCCGGTGTGCGGATGCGCGCGAACACCGGAAAAAGACGGCGCGCGAACGCCCGATGACCTGGAATATGAAGAGATCAAATGAGGAAACAAGGATGAAAGACGCACTTTGGATACCGGATGACAAGCGCGTAAATTCAGCTCAGATGAGCAAATATATGGACTATGTGGACCGCAGATTCCACAAGTCCTTCACCACCTACAACGAGCTTTACAAGTGGTCTGTGAACAACATTGAGGATTTTTGGGGCTCGCTGTGGGATTATTTTGAAATTATCGCAAGTGCACCTTACACGGCGGTGTGCGACGATCTGAATAAATTCCCCGGCTGCGAATGGTTTGTCGGGGCGCGGCTGAACTATGCGGAAAATATGCTCCGCGACTGCCGCAGGGACGGTGTGGGCATTGTGTTTCGCGGCGAGGCCGGAAAGCGCCATGAATACACCCGCCGCGAGATCTATTCGCAGGTGATTCGCCTTGCAACCGCGCTGCGTGCCGACGGCGTTCAGCCCGGCGATGTGGTTGCGGGCTATATGCCGAATCTTGCGCAAACGGTGATTGCCATGCTTGCAAGCGCGGCAATCGGCGCGGTGTGGTGCTCCTGCGCAACGGACATCGGCTCCGCCGCTGCGGTGGACCGAATCGGCCAGGTGAACCCGGTTGTGCTCATCACAGCCGACGGATATTCCTACAAAAACAAGAGTTTCGACGTTCTGGAAAATGCGAAGGAGATTGCTGCGGCAATTCCGAGCATCCGCCGTGTGGTGGTTTGCCGTTATGTTGGAAACCGCAGCACGGGCAACATTCCAAACGCTGTGTTCTGGGGCGAATATATCGACGAGATGGACCCCGTGGACTTCCGGTTCGAGCAGCTTCCTGCAAGCCACCCGCTTGTTGTGATGTTTTCTTCCGGAACAACGGGCAAGCCCAAATGCATGGTGCAGTCCGCGGGCGGATTGCTGCTAAACCAGCTGAAGGAACTGGTGCTCCACAGCAACATCTGCGAGGGCGAAACCCTGCTTTACATCACCAGCTGCAGCTGGATGAT
The DNA here is from genome assembly GCA_015067465.1 of Oscillospiraceae bacterium. GTDB lineage: Bacteria > Bacillota > Clostridia > Oscillospirales > Oscillospiraceae > SVKR01. The sequence continues at coordinate 19,394 of SVMK01000025.1, read as the reverse complement.
GTGGAACTGGCAGGCTGCCGCCATCGGCACGGGCGCGAAGCTGGTGCTGTTTGACGGAAATCCGTCGTATCCCGATGATTCCGCCATCTGGAAAATCATCGAGGAGGAAAAGGTCAGCGTGTTCGGCCTTTCCGCCAGCTACATTCAGGGACTGATGAACAAGCGCTTTTTCCCCATGGACCATGCAGACCTGCGCTCGCTGAGGTCGGTATCGCAGACGGGTTCGGCCCTTTCCGAGGACGGCTTCCGCTTTATTTACGAGCATATCCGGCGCGACCTCCATTTCAACTCCATTGCCGGCGGCACCGACATCAACGGCTGCTTCGCCATCGGAAACCCGATTTCCCCGGTGTATGCGGGCGAACTGCAGGCACCCGGCCTTGGCATGAAGATTGAATGCTACGGAGAGGACACGGGCAAACCCGTTCGTGACGAGCAGGGCGAGCTGGTGTGCGAATGTCCGGCACCGTCCATGCCGCTGAAATTCTGGAACGATCCGGAAGGGGAGCGCTACCGCGCGGCGTACTTCGACGTTTATCCAAATATTTGGCGCCACGGCGACTATGTTTTGTTCCACGGCGATACCGGCGGCATCACCTTTTACGGTCGCAGCGACTCTGTTCTGAAGCCTTCCGGCGTTCGTATAGGAACGGCGGAGATCTACAATCAGGTGGACAGGATTCCCGAAGTGGAAGATTCGCTTGCAATCGGTCAAACCTTCCGCGGCGACCAGCGCGTGCTGCTGTTTGTGCAGTGCAAAAGCGGCGTTACGCTTGACGAGGAGCTGCAAAAGCGCATCAAAACCGTGCTGCGCACCAATGCTTCGCCTCGCCATGTTCCCGCACGCATGATTCAGGTGCCGGATATTCCGCGCACGCTCAACGGGAAAAAGGTGGAAAGCGCAGTGACCAATATTATCAACGGGCGCAAGGTGACCAACCGCGACGCGCTTGCCAACCCCGAATCGCTCGATTACTACGTTGCACTGCTGCCTTCGCTGGAACAGGAGTGAGCACTGCGTAAACGCAGAGAAAACCGAGAAAAATGAAAAACGGCTGTGCAGTTCCCGCTGCGCAGCCGTTTTTGTTTTGTGCGAAGTGCACATTGAGGTTGTGCAGACAGTTTGTTATAATATAAACGCAGTATGGAAAAGGAGCGACGGCGATGCAGTTGAACACGCTTGGCATGGTGCACGAATTTCTTCGCGGCAATGTGAAGCGCGGCGCGTTTTGCATCGACGCAACGGCCGGTCGCGGTCGCGACACTGCGCTGCTGTGCCGCCTTGCCGGGGCAGGGGGGCGCGTTTTATCCTTCGACATTCAGCCGGAGGCGCTGGAGCAAACCCGTGCGCTGCTTGCGCAGGAGGGACTGTGCGCGGAAGTGATTGCGGACAGCCATGCCAATATGGGCAACTATGCGCCGGAAAACAGCGTTGATTGCATTGTGTTCAATTTCGGAAGACTGCCCGGCGGCGATCCGAAGATTATGACGCGTGCTCCATCGTCCGTTGCCGCGCTGGAAGCGGCGCTGCGGCTTTTGAAGCCGGGCGGTGTGATGGCGCTGGCGCTTTATTACGGCGGCGAAAACGGTTATGAAGAGCGCGACGCGATTTTGCGTTTTTTGCGCACGGCAGATGAGCGCCGGTTCAGTGTTTTCGGCTGCGAGTGGCTCAATCGCCGCGGCGATCCGCCCATGCCGGTGTTTGTCTGGAAGGAAGCGTAGCACCTTTTTGTGCACTGCGTCGCCCCAGGCGCCGGGGCTGAGGAGGCGCTGCTGTTTTGGAAAAATGCGGCCGCATTTGATTTGCGTGCCGATTTTTGGAATATAAAGGAGGATTCTCAATGGCAATACGCAAGGAAGCGCTTGAGTGCGCGGCGTTCGTACGTCTGAAAACTGCGTACGATGACAGAAAAGCCGTTCTCAAGGGATGGAAAGACGCCGGGAAAAAGGTGGTTTGCGTTGCAGGCTACGATGTTCCCGACGAGATTATTCTCGCAGCCGGTATGCTCCCGTTTCGTGTGACCGGGTATTACGGCGGCGAACGCAAGAGCGCCGACAAATATCTGGAATATTCTTTCGGCGCAATCTGGAAGGGCATCTGGGAGTCCATCACCGAGGATTACACCGGACTTATGGACTATCTGGTGTTTTGCAGCAGTTCTGACATGTTCCTGAAGCTGTTTTACTATTTCCGCACCATGAGCCGCCTTGAGCCGGAGCGCACGCTGCCGGAAATCAAGTATCTCGATTATGAACTGGTGGAAAAGTCCTTCAAGAGCCAGGAACGCAACGAGCGCGAACTGCGCGACCTGGTCGAGCAGGTGGAAGCCTGGTCCGGCACGAAGGTTACGGCTGAGAGCCTGAAGTCCGCGATCGAGCTTTGCAACGAATACCGTCAGGCTCTGACGGAGTTCAGCGCGCTGCGCAGCAAGGACAATGCCCGCGTGAACGGCAGCGAGGCTCTGGTAGCAATCGGAGGTTCCATGTTTATGGAAAAGGCCGAAGCGATCGCAACGCTGCGCGAACTGACCGCAGCCGCTGCTTCCTGGCAGACGGTTGAGGGCGCTCGCATTTATTATGTCGGCAGCCCGCAGGAAACCACCGAAGTGTACGAACTGGCCGAGAGCGCAGGCCTGAACATTGTCGGCGAAGATCACGACATGGGCGCCAGAATGTTTGACACGCAGGTTCGCACCACCATTGAGCCTGTTTCCGCGCTGGCGGAACGTCTGCTCAATCGCATGCCCAGCAGCGAAAAGGGCAGCATCAAGGCCCGTGTGAAAGCCATCGGCGAAAAGCTTGCCGAAACGCAGGCAGAGGGCTTTTTGACCTATATGAACAACAACGACGAGGCCTATGTTTGGGACTATCCCAGCATCTCCAAAGAGGTGCTGCAGCCGCGCTGCATCCCGTCTTACACGGTGCAGAAGCAGACCTGGCCCCTGACGGAGCCGGAAACCCTGACCGCACAGTTTGCAGAATTGGCAGGCATGGTAAAGGAGGCACACAATGGCTGACGAGAAGAAAAACTATGAAACCCGCTCAATCAAGCGTCTGGAAGCCACGAAGGCCGCCAGCGCCTATCAGAAGGAGTGGTTCCAGTCCCTGCGCCCCCGCGTGGAAGCAGGCGAACCCTTTGCGCTTGTCGGCGCCGACGCTCCGATGGAAATTCTCCGCGCGATGGATATCCCCTTTGTGGTTTACCAGTGGTGGACCGCCATTTGCGCCGCAAAGCAGATGAACACCCAGATGTACGGCTATATCCGCGACGCCGGCTACCGTGACGATATCTGCTCTTATTGCTCCACGGCCTATGCCTGCGCGCTGGATCCCCATCCCGAAGAGGGCCCCTGGGGCGGCTTGCCCAACCCCAGCATTCTGATCACACAGAGCGAATGCGCTGTGATGGGCAAGATTGAAAACCTGATGGCGGAGGCTTTTGGCGCCGAGCAGTACACCATGCAGCGCTATTATGAGCCGGTTATCACCGAAAAATGGTGGGAAAAAACCATCGAGCACTGGGACGAACTTGCGAACGAACGCCGCCGCGACTTCTTCGAGCGCGAGCTGCGCGACCTTATTGCATTCCTTGAGCAGAAAACCGGACGCATGTTTGATATGAACAAGCTCCGCGAGATCATGGATTATGTTAACGAGCAGGACTACTGGTACCGCAAGACCCGCGATCTGATTGCGGAAACCGTTCCCTGCCCCGTTACCATCAGCGATACGGTGAACGCCGTTATGCAGGCGCAGTGGCAGCGCGGCACCAAATGGGCCACCGACCATGCCAAGAGCCTGTATGAAGAGATTAAGTACCGCGCGGACAACAATATGCCCGCAGTTCCGAACGAGCGAATCCGCCTGATGTGGATCGGTCGCGGACTTTGGTTCAATCTTGGCTTCTACAACTACTTTGAAGAGAAGTACGGCGCTGCGTTTATTTGGTCGATGTATCTCGGTCTGGCCGCCGATGCCTACGGACGCGAGAATTATGAGAGCGATCCGCTCAAGGCGCTGGGCACCCGCTTCAGCATGATCACGGACTTCCTGCACACCCCGCCGTTCAACAGCGAATGGTTCCTGAAGGAAGCCCGCCACAATCAGGTGGACGGCGTTGTGCTGCTGACGAGCGAAAACTGCATGAACAACGGCGACTTCTATTACAACATGGTAAAAACGCTGGAGGACAACGGATTCCCCGTCTGCCTGCTTCGTGCCGACCCTGCGGATGCGAAGAAGTGGAATCAGGAAACGATGACCGCCGCGGTGGAAGATCTGATTGTAAACCGCATCGAACCCAAACTGAAGGACAAGAAGTGATTTGTCCGGACGCATCAAAGCATAAAAAATGCCTGACCGCAGCGGTCAGGCATTTTTTTGTGCTGTTCAGTTGTCGTACTGGCAGATATAGGCCAGCTTGCCGGCATAGGTTCCGGGGGCGATGGCAACGGGATCGTTTCGCATGTCGTTATAGCTCCAGGTGCCCACTGCTTTGCGGAACCAGAGAAGCAGATAGTCCTCACGCGTGCCGTCCTGGTCCATGGCGGAAGGTTCGCCGGTGTCCCACGCGGTGTAGCTCAGAGCGTCGCCGGTGACGTAGTACCAGTGGTTGTTTTCCGCGCGGTAGGCGCCGAGCCAGACGAAGGATGCGCCGTTTTTCTCAGCAAGCTCAATTACCTCGGCCAGCTGTTCCGCACTTCTCACCGTTGCCAGATGTCCACCCTTTTCCTCGCAGCGAAGCTTGGCCTGCTCCCATGTGACATTTTCGAGGAAAATCTCATATTTCGGTGCTGCGGGTTCATCCACAGTGCCGGGGGGCGGGGTGGGTTCGGCTGTAGGTTCAACCGGAGTGGGTGCGGCGGTGGGAACGGGGGGATGGATGGGATCGGGCGATCCGGGGGCAACGGGGCCTTCCTGATGTGCGTCGGTTTCAATGGGGAATTCCGGACGCTCATCGTAATCGTTGCAGCCGCGCAGCAGCAAAATGAGCGAAGCTGCGATCAAAATAAGCAGAATCGTCGGAAGAATCCAGCGGCCTTTTCTTTTCTGCGTGGTGCGGAACGTGTCCGCATCCATGTTTTCATCCACCTCGTCAACATCGCGGCGTGTGCGGTGGGATTTTTTTGGCTTATCGGGAACAATGGTTTCAAAGTCCTTGTCCACCTTGTAGCTATGTACGTTCTGCACTTCCTTCTCCGTCAGGGGAAGGACGGGGGCAACCGCGGGAACGGCTGCGCCTTCGGGCAGAGACTCCAGTGCCAGCTTCAGCGCTGCGGGCTTGGCATAGCGCGCTTCAGCCTGAAACGCAATGGCCTTTGCAACGATTTCGCCGAGTTCGCGTCCGGCGGAGCGCGGATAGGGCAGCTCGGCGCCCTTCATGCGGTTTTGCAGCGCATCGGCGCGGGCTTCCGGCGTGTGCGCGGCATCCGGCGCAAAAAACGGCATCACGCCGCCGTTGAGTGCGGTGTAAAGAATCAGACCGATGGAATAAACGTCGGAAGCAGGGGAACTGCTGCCGTTCCAAAACTGTTCGGGAGAGAGAAACTCCAGCGCGTCGGGACTCATGTCGGAAACCTTGACGTTTTCGGAGGGGCCGAGTGCGATTTTTCCGTCGCTCTGGCTGATGTTGCCGGGCCAGATCGTGCCGTGGCATCCGTCGGCACCCACGGCGGCTTCCGCCGCGGTACAAAGGTCAATGCCGAGGCAAATTGCCTCGCGCGGCGTCAGCGCAAACAGTCCGCCGGCAAGGGTGTTGTCGGGGTCAAAATGAATCGTAGTCATATCATAAATTCCTTTTCTCAGGCATCAAGTCAATACAAAAATATCTTATCATAGAATATTATGTAAAGTCAACAGCGCGTCGGCATTCGGATGAGCGTACGCACTTGTTTTTTTTACCGGCTTGTAATAATATGAATGATACGGTAACTTATACAGCGCAATTGCAAAATAGTTGCAACATTTGAACGGCTTTTGGAGTAAATATGAAAGAAATATTGATCATAGGCGGCGGCGCATCCGGGATGGCGGCGGCACTGCGGGCAGCGGCGGACAAATCCAACCGCGTTACGCTGCTGGAACGTCAGGCGCGCGTGGGGAAAAAGCTGCTTGCCACGGGCAACGGACGCTGCAATTTGACCAACACACAGGCCACACCCAAACATTACCACGGTATGCAGCCGGAATTTGCCGAAGCGGCGCTGAAACTGTATCCCCCGGAGAAGGTGCTGCGCTTTTTTTCCGGCCTTGGTCTTCGCACCGTGGAGGAATACGGCGGCAGGGTTTACCCAATGAGCGACCATGCGGGAAGCGTGGTGGATGTGCTGCGCCTTGCGCTGGAGCGTGAGGGCGTTGATTTGCGCTGCGGCGCACCGGTGGAGCGCATCCGCAGAAAAGGCGAGGGCTTTGCGGTGGACTGCGGCGGCGAAACGCTGCATGCCGACTGTGTGATCGTTGCCTGCGGCGGCTGTGCGGGCAGCAAACTCGGCGGCGTGACGGATGGGTATGAATTGCTCAAATCGCTTGGCCACAGCCGCACCGCGCTGCACCCGGCGCTTACCCAGATCCGCACGGTGCCGGATTATCCGCGTGCGCTGAAGGGGATTCGTGCCTGCGCGCGTTTGGCGCTGCTGCGCGGCGAGCGCTGTCTTGGCGAAACGCGGGGCGATGTTTTGTTTACGGAAACAGGCATCTCCGGAACGGCGGTGTTTGAGCTTTCCCGCATTGCCGCTGTCAGCGGCGAGGGACTGAGCGCCTCGCTCGGTTTTTTTGATGAGGATGAGGACGTTTTGTTTGCTGAGCTGCTGGAGCGGAAAAACCGCGACGGTGCCAACCCGGCGAATCAGATTCTGATCGGAACGGTACAGAGCCGTTTGGGACAGATGCTGTGCAAGGCCGCGGGCCTTTCCGGCGGAGAGAGCGCTGCGGAGGTGGATGAGCGCAGACTGCGCGCCCTTGCACGCGTGATGCGCGATTTCCGCCTGCCGATTACGGGCGTGTCCGGGTTTGAAAATGCGCAGGTGACAGCCGGCGGCGTGAAAACCGCGGAGTTTGATGCGCAAACGCTGCGCAGCCGTCTTGTTCCGGGACTTTATGCCTGCGGCGAGGTGCTGGATATTGACGGCGACTGCGGCGGATTCAACCTGCAATGGGCATGGGCGAGCGGTCTGCTCGCGGGTGAACTGCGATGATCACCGTGCGTGACCTGCGCCTTGGCGTGGGAGAAAAGGAAACAAAATTACCCGCGCTGGCAGCGCGGGCGTTGGGCCTGCGTGCGGGGGAAATCCGCACGCTGACCATATTGAAAAAATCGCTGGATGCCCGAAAAAAGGACAGCATCCGCTGGCTTTACACCGTGGCGGTTGAGCTTGCAGACGAGCAGACCGTGCTGCGCAGGGCAGATGTGTCGCGCGTGTCGGTCTGCACGCCGTATTGCTACGAAATTCCTGCGGCAAAGTCTGCGCAGCGCCCGGTCGTGGTTGGATTCGGCCCTGCGGGCATGTTTGCAGCGCTGCTGCTGGCCGAGGCGGGACTGAGACCGCTGATTTTGGAGCGTGGCGCGGATGTTGACACCCGAACGGAGCATGTCCGCCGGTTCTGGACGGAAGGCGTGCTCTCGGGCGAGAGCAACGTGCAGTTTGGTGAGGGCGGCGCCGGTACGTTTTCCGACGGCAAACTCAACACCGGTACGCACGACGGCCGCATCCGGTTTGTGCTGCAGCAGTTGGTGCGCTTTGGCGCGCCGGAGCATATTGCGTGGGATGCCAAGCCGCATGTGGGTACCGATGTGCTGGTGCGCGTTGTCAAGACACTGCGTGAGCATATTTTGGCGCTGGGCGGCGAGATTCGGTTTCTCACACGGTTTACCGGATTTGAAACGGCGGAGGACGGTAGTGTTTGCGCGGTTTTGGCGGAATGCGGCGGACTTGTTGAGCGCATAGCGGCCTCCGACCTGATTCTGGCCCCCGGGCATTCCGCGCGCGACACATTTGCGATGCTGCATGCCCGCGGTGTTCCGCTTGAACGCAAAGCGTTCTCCATGGGCGTTCGCATTGAGCATAAGCAAAGTGAGATTGGTCTGGCGCAGTACGGGAAAAATTATGTAAACCTACCTGCGGCAGATTATAAGCTGAATGTCCGATTGGATGACGGGACGGGCGTTTACACCTTCTGCATGTGTCCCGGCGGATACGTTGTTGCCGCCGCGAGCGAGCACGGCGGTGTTTGCACAAACGGGATGAGCTATTCCGGACGCAGCGGAGAAAACGCGAACAGCGCGGTTTTGGTCACGCTGCAGCCGGAGGAGTTTCCCGGCGAAGGCGTGCTTGCGGGGATGGAATGGCAGCGCGAGATTGAACGCGCCTGCTTCAACGCCGCCGGAGGAACTTATGCTGCACCGGCACAGCGGGTGGAAGATTTTCTGGCCCGCAGGCCGAGCGCTGCGCCCGGGGCGGTTGTTCCGACATATCGGCCCGGCGTTTGCTGGTGCGATCTGCACACGGTGCTGCCGCAGCGACTGACACAGGCGCTGGAGCAGGCAATTCCCGCGCTGGGAAAGCGGCTGCGCGGCTTTGATGCTCCCGATGCGGTGCTCACCGCGCCGGAAACGCGCTCCTCCTCGCCGATACGCATCCTGCGCAGCGCAGAAACGCTGCAGTCCGCTGCTGCGGCGGGGCTTTACCCCTGCGGCGAGGGCGCGGGCTACGCAGGCGGCATCACGTCTGCAGCGGTGGACGGGATGCGCTGTGCCGAGCATGTGATTGCGCGCTATAAAGAAGCTTAAAATACAACGGGGCCGGCTCCTGGTGAGCCGGCCCCTTCTCCGGGAATTGCATACTACCAACCAATTTCCGGAAAGAATCTATTTATATAATTATCAGACGTCTGCTGCAGAAATCAGACCGTAACCGCCGTTTTTACGTTTGTAGACAACGGAGAAGCTGTCGTTGTCGTCCATGTTGAGGAATGCGAAGAATTCATGCTCGAGCAGATTCATCTGCAGGATGGCCTCCTCTGCCGTCATGGGTTTGAGGGAGAAGCGCTTGGTGCGGATGATCTCGAAGGTTTCGTTTTCCTCTTCCTTCTCCACGGGAGCATACTCAACTTCGAATTCGTGGTCAACAACGCCTTCACGCAGTTTCTTTTCCAGACGGGTTTTGTTCTTGCGGATTTGGCGAACGATCAGCGCACAGGCGGAGTCGAGAGATGCGTACATGTCGTTGGTGAGCTCGCTGGCACGGTAAAACATGCCGTTGTTGTTGAGCGTCACTTCAACACGGCAGCGTCCGCGCTCGGTACTGAACGCGATGGTAGCTTCGCTGTCCTGCTTGAAGAACTTGTCCAGCTTGCCAACTTTCTTTTCGGCGTAGGATTTGATTTCGGGGTCGATCTGCAGCTTCTTTTCGATAAAATTGAACTTCATTGTGGGTCACTCCTTTGTATTTGGTTTTGCTGATTACATTATATAGTAATAACTGTGAATTGAACAGACGCAATAATATACGAAATCTTCCCTCTTGCATTTGACATGCGAGTGTGCTATATTTAAGATAACGTGTGGTGAATCGGACGAAAAATCCGATTCACCACACGTTGCTTTTTGTTTGAATGTTACGAATTACGCCGCGCTTTCATCCGGCCCTGCGTCCGGTGCGTCGGGGGTGGGAGACACCTCGCCGACATCGTGAATGATGAGGCAGTTGGGCAGCATGGTTTGCAGTGCCTGAATGTCTGCTTCCAACAGATCGTTGCTGCGCAGATACAGCGTTTCCAGCATGGTCATGGAATAGAGCGCGGAGAGATCGGTGATGGCGTTGTTTTCAAGATGCAGCGTTTTCAGGCTGGTGAGCGAGGCCAGCGGTGCGATGTCGCGGATCGAGTTGTCGCTGAGATCCAGCTCGGTCAGCTCGGTGCAGGCGGCGAGCGGGGCCAGGTCGAAGATGCGGTTGCCGCTCAGGCGCAGCACGTTCAGATGTCCGCAGGAGGACAGCGGCGCAAGGTCGGAAACTGCATTGTCCTGCAAATCGAGAACGGTGAGCGATTTCAGGCCGCTCAGTGCGGACAGATCGCTGACATTGTTTGCGTAAAGCTCCAGCGTTTGCAGGCCGGACAGTTCCTGCAGCGGACTGAGGTCGGAAACGCCGCAGGCGTTGAGATTCAGCTTCACCAGCGCAGTGAATTTTTCAAGGCCTTCCAGCGAGGTGATGGTGCTGGATGCAACGGAGATTTCTTCCGCGTCGGAGAAAAATTCCTGCGTGCCCAGCGTGACGGAATAGCGCAGGTCGTCGTGCGCGATGACGCATTTGCTCAGCGCGTCCTGCAGCTGATCGAATTTTCCGGCGGAAAGCCGTTCGTTGCCCTTGATATCCAGCTCAACGAGTTCGGTCAGGCCAAAGAGCATGTCCAGCTGCTTGTCGTCGATGCCGGTGGTGTTCAGACCCAGACGCGTCAGTTCCGTGAGCGGCTGGAGTGCTTTGAGATTTTTGGGTGTGTTGTCATTGAGCCAAAGCTCTTTGAGCGAGGTGAGATACTCCAGAGAAGAAATATCGGTGATGTTGTTGTCCGCGAGGTCGAGATATTCCAGCTTGCGCAGATTCAGCAGCGGGCAGATATCCTCAACTTCGTTGCTCCACAGGCACAGCCACTCCAGCTCCTGCAAATCCACAAGCGGGGTCAGATCCGCGATTTTGTTGTCGCGCAGATCCAGCTTTTTCAGCTTTGTGCATTTGCTCAGCTCGCTGATATCCTCAAGGGCAAGGCCGCTGAGATTCAGTTCGGTCACGTTGGTATCAAAGCGCTTGCCGCCAAGCTCGATGACTTCCGCTTCGATGTCGGCCTCGTCGCAGTAGATGCTGCAGTTGGGCAGGGCGTCCTGCAGGGTTTTCAGCGCGGAGGCTTTGAGGGGGATGCCCTGCATGCTCAGCGTGCGCAGCCCCGTCAGACGGTACAGCGGAGAGAAATCCTCGATGGGATTGTTGTCGATATACAGCGTTTTCAGGTTGGTCAATCCGGCGATTGCGGTCAGATCGGAAATTTCGTTGTCGGAGATTTGCAGAAACACCAGCTTTTTCAGGTTGGCAAGCGGCGTGATGTCGCTGATGCCGTTGGCGGAGATGCTGAGGTTGTCCAGCTGCGTCAGCGAGCCGATCAGCTCCATGTCGGTTGCGGTCAGGTTTTTCTCAACGAGCACAAGCGAAGCCGCGTTGCTGTCAACATCCTGTCCGCCAATGGAGATCTTGCCGGACGGAAGCGGTGCGGCAGAACTGCCGTTTACCTGTGTTTTGAGCTGCTCAAGCATGCGGCTGATGCTTTCGCTGCCGATGTGGGAATAGCCGAGGTAGAGCAGCTGAATGGCCTCTTCCGTTTTTCCCTGCGCGCAGTAAACATTGGCCATCAGCAGATAGGCCTCCTCCGTTTGCTTGAGGTCCATCGCTTTGTTCAGCGCGGATTCAGCTTTTTCGTAATCGCGGGAAAGAAACGCTTTCTCGGCGCTTTGGTAATAGCGGTCATATTTTTTTCCGCCGCCTCCGACGAGCGAGAAAATCAGCACCGCAACAATCAACAGCGCCGCAACGGCGCCGATCATACAAATCAATCTTTTTCTTGAACTATTCATGGCTGTTGTCCATACCTTTCACGGTATACTGTAATCCGCCGCGCCCGGCAGCGGAAAGAAGCGCTTACGAACGCTTCGGCATGCAGTATTATAATATGTATATTATGTAAAGTCAAATGGCATCAAAATTGCATACTCCTTGGGTGCCGTGGAATTGACAGAGTGGATTGTTGGCTGTATAATAATTTGGCGTGAGATGCTACGACGCACAGCAGCAACTGCGCGCTTGCGCGCTGCGGTTTTCGCGATAAACCGTGTTTGTCCGGAAACAAAATCTGCGAAAAAACGCTTGCGGCGCAATGCGTTGGCACATTTTTTTGCGTATGCACCTTGTGTGGTTTTTGTCGGCGGAAGAGAGGGGAAGTGCAAAATGAAAAATATTAGAGTGAACACAGAACCTTCTTATATGGTGGAAATCGGCGCGGGCACATTCGACCTCGTCGGGGAATTTGTGCGCACGCTGCGCCCCGATGCGACCAAGGTTGCCGTTGTCAGCGACGATAATGTGGCGCAGCTTTGGGCGGGCCCGCTGGAGCAGAAGCTTCGCGAAGCCGGACTGGAGGTTGTCCATTTTGTTATCCGCAGCAGCGAAAACGAAAAAACATTTTTGAATTATTATGCGCTCATTGATTTTCTTGCAGCGCAGGAGATGAACCGGAGCGATATTCTGATGGCGCTCGGCGGTGGAAAAGTCGGCGACCTTGTGGGCTTTGCTGCGGCAACGTATTTCCGAGGGATTCCGCTGGTTATGCTGCCCACTTCGCTGCTTGCAATGGTGGATGCCGCGATCGGAGGAAAAACGGGAATTGACCTTCCTTCCGGAAAAGGCGTTGTAGGAACGTTCTATGAGCCGATCGCTGTGTTTTGTGATATCAACACACTTGATACGCTTCCGCAGCAATGCTTTGTGGAAGGCTGTGCGGAGGTTTTGAAATACGGCATTATCGGCGACAGCAGACTGTTTTATCAGGTGGTTTCGCAGGGATGCAGCTTTGACCGCGAACTCATTGTAGCAAAGAGCGTTTCGCTAAAGGCAAAGTATGTTGTGCAGGACGAGCGCGATTACGGCGCGCGCAGGGTGCTGAATCTGGGCCACACGGTCGGTCACGCCATTGAGCGCTGCAGCGGCTACACAGTGTCCCATGGCTTTGCGGTTGCGATGGGGCTGGGCGTAATGGCACGCGTGGGCGCTGCCCACGGCGTTTGCAGCACGGACTGCGCAGCCGAGATTGAAGCGGCGCTTGCGGCTGTGGGGCTGCCCAACCGTTCTCCCTACAGTTTGAGCGAGCTGATGCCGTTTCTCCTGCGTGATAAAAAGCGCGTGGGCGACAATATCGATCTGATTGTTCCCGAGAAGATCGGGCGCTGCCGCACGGTTACAATTCCCGTGGAGAATATCGGAGAATATCTGTACCCCGGCTTCTGAAATATGCCGGCACGTGGTTTACCTGCCGCCGGAGGATATAGGCTAAACTAAAAAAGCCCCATCGCCTATAAAGGCGATGGGGGTTTTTATATATCCGGATTTGTCTGCACTGTCCGTTGAAGTCGGACAAGGGAGGCTCAGTTTGCCTGCTTGATGGAGAGGTTGATGCGGCCCTTTTGCGTGTCGGCCTCGAGCACCATAACCTTTACCACATCGCCGACGGAGAGCACCTCGGAGGGGTGCTTGATAAAGCGGTTGCAGATCTGCGAGATATGCACCAGACCGTCGCGGTGCACGCCGATATCAACAAATGCGCCGAAGTCGATCACATTGCGAACCGTGCCGGTGAGGATCATGCCGGGCTTGAGATCTTTGATCTCCATAATGTCGGCACCGCGCATGATGGGCGGCGGCAGCTCATCGCGGATGTCGCGTCCGGGCTTGGAGAGCTCGGTTACGATGTCAGCCAGCGTGGGCTCGCCCACACCGCATTTTTCAGCCAGCACGGCAGGTCCGGCAGCTTTCACTTTATCGGCAAGACCTTCGAGTTTGCCGCCGGCAACGTCTGCAAGCGTGTAGCCGCATTCAGCCAGCAGCGCTTCCGCGGCAGCGTAGCTTTCGGGATGGACGCCGGTGTGGTCGAGCACATTTTTGCTTTCGGGAACGCGGAGAAATCCGGCGCACTGCTCATAGGCCTTCGGACCGAGCTTGGGCACTTTCAAAAGCTGCTTGCGGCTGCTGAAGATGCCGTTTTCCTCGCGGTAGGCAACAATGTTTTTCGCCGTGGTTTTGGTCAGACCGGAGATATAGCCGAGCAGGGCGGGGGACGCCGTGTTCAGGTCGGCGCCGACTGCGTTGACGCAGTCTTCCACAACGCCTTCAAGCGTTTCGCTCAGGCGCGATTGCGGCATGTCGTGCTGATACTGACCTACGCCGATGGCTTTCGGGTCGATTTTTACCAGCTCGGCAAGGGGGTCCTGCAGTCTGCGCGCGATGGAAACGGCGGAGCGCAGGTTAACGTCATATTCGGGAAATTCCTCGGCGGCAAGCTTGCTCGCGGAATAAACGGAGGCACCCGCTTCGCTGACAACCATATAGGTCACGCCGGGATGCTCGCGAATCAGCTCGGCGATCAGCTGCTCGGACTCGCGCGAGGCGGTGCCGTTGCCGATGGCGATGTTTTCAATGTTGTATTTTTTAATCAGGCTGCTCAGCTTTGCCTTCGCCTCGCCAACTTTGTTAAACGGCTGCGTGGGATAAATCACCGCCGTGTCCAGAACCTTACCGGTGCCGTCCACAACCGCGAGCTTGCAGCCCATGCGGTAGCCGGGGTCGTAGCCGAGCGTCACTTTGTTTTTCACCGGCGGCTGCATCAGCAGCGGCTTTAAGTTCAGCGCAAAATTGCGGATGGCACCCTCGCTGGCCTCGTCCGTCAGCGCGGTGCGAATTTCGCGTTCCATCGAGGGGAAGAGCAGACGCTGCCAGCTGTCCTCCACGGCGGCGCGAACATACTCGGATGCATTGCGCCCGGGGGTGACGAACATGCGGATCAGATGCGGCAGAACGTCGGCATCCGCCACGCTTACGCCGACTTTCAGAAAGCCTTCCTTCTCGCCTCGGTTTACCGCGAGAATCTGATGGCCTTGAAGTTTACATAAAATCTGTTCGAAGCTATAATAAAGACGATAAACCGAGTCCTCATCCTTTGCCTGCGCTGTCGTGAGCTTTGCAAAGCGCATCAGGCGTTCGCGCAGCATTTTTCTTGCCTCGGCAGAGTCGGAAACGGTTTCTGCAATGATGTCGGAAGCGCCGGCCAAAGCGTCCTCCGGCGTTTCCACGCCAAGATCGGAGTTGACATAATCTATAGCGAGTTCCGCCGGCGCGGGATCGTCCTTCGCCTGTGCGAGCAAACGCTCTGCGAGGGGTTCAAGACCTTTTTCCCTGGCGATGGTGGCGCGCGTGCGGCGCTTCGGACGGTAGGGCAGATAGAGATCCTCCACCTCGGAAAGCGTTGCGGCGTTTTCGATTGCGGCGCGCAGCTCGTCGGTGAGCTTATCCTGCGCCTCAATGGAGGATAGAACTTCCTCGCGGCGCTTTTCCAGATTGCGCAGATAATTCAGCCGCTCTTCGAGCAGGCGCAGCTTGCCGTCGTCCATTGCGCCGTGCAGCTCCTTGCGGTAGCGCGCGATGAAGGGGATGGTACTGCCTTCGTCCAGCAGGCGAACGACATTTTCAACGTATTCGGCTTTTTCCTCCAGCTCAGCGGCGAGGAGAGAGATGATCTTGCCCATAGTATGCGATATCCTTTGCTTTCAGATTTTGCCTGACAATCATAACTGATTTTGCCCCAAATTGCAAGGGCAGCGAAAAAACAGCGCCGTGATGATCACGGCGCTGTTTGCAGATTTGGTTATGAATGATTTCGGGCAGAAATTATGCTGCAGCGGGAGCTTTGCGGCTGCGCACAAACTGCACAGCGACAATGCCGCCGACAATGACAATGCCGATGATATCGGTGGCCCAACCGGGATAGATCAGCATCAGACCGCCGACAACGCTCACGATGCGCACCAGGGCGTGGAGTTTGCCTTTGAAGTAACCTTCCAGCCCCATTGCAACGCCGAACATACCGATTGCAGAGGTGACGATGACCTGAATTGCCGCCAGAACACCCTTGTCCATCAGAAGAAGGCTGGGCTCAAGCGAGAAAATGTAAGGGATGATGAAAGCTGCGATGGCGAGCTTGGTGGCGGTAACGCCGGTTTTCATCGGGTCGGACTTGGCAATGGCGGAGCCTGCATAAGCAGCCAGAGCCACGGGCGGCGTAATGTCGGCCACGATGCCAAAGTAAAACACGAAGAAGTGCGCCGCAATCTTGGGGATGCCGATGGTGATGAGGATGGGGGCGCAGGTGGAAGCCATGATGCAGTAGTTTGCCGTGGTGGGAACACCCATGCCGAGCAGAATGCAGCACAGCATCGTCAGGAACAGGGCGATAAAGGTTGCCAGCAGAGGATTGGGGATGGCGCTGGAGATGGCCACAACGCCGCTGATCAGGCGGGAGGCCAGGCCGGTGACGGTGATGCAGCCGGCGATGATACCTGCCATGGAGCAGGCAACTGCGACGGTGATGCAGCCGCGTCCGCCGGATTCAAGCGCGCTGATGATCATCGTGCCAAGCTTTTTGCTGGCAACGGAAACAACGGCGTGCTTCTGCTCGGCAGCTTCTTTCTTGCTGTCGGTGAACAGTGCGGGCAGACTGACAACGATGGACAGGATGATTGCGATGGAAGCGCTCCACTGCAGAGAGCGAACGTTTGCGGAAACAAGCCAGACCAGAACCACCAGAGGGACGAGCAGGTAGATGCTCTTAACCAGCAGGCGGAACTTGGGCAGCTCGCTGCGGGAAACGCCCTGCAGGCCGAGCTTTTTGGCTTCGAGATGGACGGACATGAAGATGCCGGCAAAATAGAGAACGGCAGGAAGAATGGCCCAAAGGGCAACCTGACCGTATTTAACATCCATGTATTCGGCCATGAGGAAGGCGGCAGCGCCCATGATCGGGGGCATAATCTGTCCACCGGTGGAAGCGGCGGCTTCAACAGCGGCGGCAAATTCGGGACGGTAGCCGGTTTTCTTCATCATGGGAATGGTGACGGAACCGGTGGTAACCGTGTTGCCGACGGAGGAGCCGGACACCATGCCGCACAGCGCGGAGGAAATGACGGCAACCTTGGCGGGACCGCCGGAAGATGCGCCCGCAACGCAGTTTGCCAGGTCGATGAAGAAGTTGGAGATGCCGGTGCGCTCAAGGAAGGCACCGAAAATGATGAACACGGCGATAAACTTCAGGCAGACCTGAACGGGCGTGGCCATAACGCCGCTGGTGCCGTAGAAGAGGGTGTAGATCACGCGGGCGAGATTCTGACCGCTTGCAAAGGTGTAAACCAGCAGAGCGCCGCATACGCAGAGAATGGGGATGCCGACGCAGCGGCGGCACAGCTCGGCCAGAACAAGGATGGCTGCAATGCCGAGGAAGAGATAAAACCATGCATTGGGCAGCGCGCCTTCTGCGCCGGAGTTGAGCTTGGCGGCAGAGGTGATGATCATAACCAGGCTCTTATAGTTGAAGCAGAAATAGAAGAAGCTGCCGGCACCGAGCACCATCAGAACGATGTCGTACCAGGGGAGGCGGTTGGGCTTGACGTGGTGCTTGCTGGCGGGATAGGTCAAAAAACCCATGATAATGATCAGTCCCAAAAATGCGGAAAGACGTATGGGAAGATCCGCAGTGGAAAAGAGCGTGGACCAGATGCAGTAAAGAGAGAAGACGGACATGACGTAACGCACGATTTTCGCGGGAACGCCTTCCCACACACGGGTGGCGGATTCGCGGTCATACTGGCGCATAATGTCCTCAGCGGAAACGTCTTCCTGAAACATTGAATTCTTGTTTTTGTCTTTTGCCATATGTGTGTAACCTCCGTTTGAGATTGATGCAGAACGCTGACGAAAGCGTTTGGCGAACAAAATGCTTTCGTCAGCATTCCGCAGCATAATGCGGAATGACCGCTCCTCCGTTAAGGGAGGAGCGGACAAACAGCTAACATTTACGTTGTGTAAATGCCGGGAACGGTATTAGTAGGTGCCGGCAGGAATGGTGTATGCGGAATAGAAGGGAGAAGCTGCCAGCAGGGTGTTGGTGTGCTCGGCATCCAGAGCAACGAGGTAAACATTGCCGGAGGTTGCCAGGTCGGTGATTGCAGTGGTGGGGGCGCCGGCAACGATGAATGCTGCGTCGATCTTGCCGTCTTTCAGGGAGTCGGCGCTGTCGCCGAAGCTCTGGTATACGGGCTTGATGTCAGCCTCGGTCAGGCCGTATGCGCTCAGAACGTCGATGGCGTTGAAGTAAACGCCGGAGCCGACGGCACCGATGGAAACGGTCTTGCCCTTGAGGTCGGCAACGGATGCGATGGAAGAATTGGTGGTAACGATCTGAACCTGCTCCATGTACAGGGCGGCAACAACGGAGAAGCCGTCAATCACGGTGTCGAACAGGCGCTCGCCGTTGTAGGCGTAGCTCATAACGTCGGACTGAACGAAAGCGAGCTGAACGTCGCCGGCAGTCAGGTCCTCAATGTTGGCCTTGGAGCCACCGGAGGTGACAGCGGTGACGGAGAAGTCGTTTGCGCCAGAGACATAGCTGGACAGAACGCCGCCGAATGCGTAGTAGGTGCCGGATTCGCCGCCGGTGCCGAAGGTGAGATCCTTCTTCTCGCCTACGCCTGCGCCTTCCTTAACGGAAGCAACTTCGATGCCCTTTTCGGCGAAGTACTTGGCTGCGCCGGGGTGATAGGGAACAGAGGTAACGGAAGAGGCAAATGCCAGATCCAGTTCCTTGCCCTTGCCGTGCTGCTCGCCGAGCGCTGCGGTGTTTTCAAAGATGGTGGAAACGAAAGCATAGATTTCGTCTTCTGCAACGTCATCGCGGGCGATGACTACGGCGCCGACAGCAACGGTGTCGGTGTCAACGGGGGTGTACTCTTCCTTTTTGCCGCTGTCGCCGCAGGCGCAAAGGGAGCAGATCATGCAAAATGCAAGAATCAGGGTGATGAGTTTTTTCATTTTCTTTTCCTCCAAGAATATTTGACTCAAAATGAATTTTATTCAAGTTCAAAATTCGTCACGCGCGCATTATACCGCAATTCCGACACGCATGTCAAGGAGAAAATGAAACAGAAGCAGGGATGATTATGCAATTCCCGTTTGTGAAGAACGGCAAATGACCGTTCTGGACGGGGTAAAAATGCAAGATGCAATTAAAAACTTGCAAAAAACGAGCTTTAATTCGGTAAAGCTTGCAAGCCGAGCGTCAAAATGCCGAGATTGTCCGCATAAATTCCGTCAAAGCGGTCGATCGGGAGCGGATTTTGGCCCAAACCGGCTTCTATGGTGTAGCCGGGACGGTTGTAGTTTTGTATGTACCAATCTTTGTATCCGGCGAAGCCGGAGGCGTAGGGGGTGGATTCCAGCGCGTAGGAGCTTGCCGCGGAAAAGCGCAGGCCGATGGCGTAGGCGTCGGGAGGATTGTAGTCAAGAAATTTCCAGTAAATGACATTGCCCTGCGTGTGATAAGACAGCGTGAGCGCGGGAGAATAAGATAAGGTATAGTCATACAGTGCGCGGCTCTCCGGCGCAACGAGCGGCGCTGTGCCGACATAATCGCGCGGCGCGGGCGATACGAAGCCCTGTGCAAACTTGATTTCGCGGGCCTGATCCCAGCCGGCGGGATACTGCAGGTTGGGGTCCACGCCGCTGATATTCGACTTCCAGCCGGAGGGAAAGGGAATG
>SVMK01000024.1 GCA_015067465.1 Oscillospiraceae bacterium | reverse complement strand
AGATATAAGGAGGCAGCAAATGAAAAAACGCTTTAAAGTCCTGTTCAACAGGGATAAGTGCAAGGGCTGCGAACTTTGCGTCAGCTTTTGTCCCAAAAAGATCCTTGCACCGGACACCGCGGTGAACGCCAAGGGTTACCACCCCATCTGCGTCACCGACCAGGCAGAGTGCATCGGCTGCAGCAGCTGCGCCCTGATGTGCCCTGACTGCTGCATCAGCATCTACGAGCTGGAGGAGGGAGAAAACGCATGAGCAAAATTTTGATGAAGGGCAACGAAGCCTTTGCCGAATCCGCCATCCGCGCGGGCTGCAAATGCTATTTCGGCTATCCCATCACCCCGCAGAACGAAATTCCCGAGTATATGAGCCATGAGCTGCCCAAGGCCGGCGGCGCATTCCTGCAGGCCGAGAGCGAGCTGGCCGCCGTCAGCATGGCATACGGTGCCGCCGCCAGCGGCGGGCGCGTTTTTATCTCCACCAGTTCTCCCGGACTGGCGCTGATGCAGGAAGGCCTCGGCTTTATCTGCTCTGCCGAAGTTCCGCTCGTTGTGCTCAACGTCAGCCGCGGCGGCCCCGGCGTCGGCGGCATTCAGCCCGGTCAGGCAGACTACACGCAGGTTACCCGCGGCGGCTACAACGGCGACGCCAAGATCCCCGTGCTCGCTCCCGCAGGCATTCAGGAATGCGTTGACCTCATCTATGAGGCATTCGACATTGCCGACAAATACCGCAACCCCGTTATGATCTTTGCCGACGGCATGATGGGCCAGATGATGGAGCCCGTGGAGCTTCCCGAAGCCCGCGGCATCACGCCCACGGAGCAGATCAACGACGCAAAGCCCTGGGCCATCACCGGCACCGACCACCACGAAGGCCGCAACGTTGTGTACTCCCTGCGCATGCAGCCGGATGTTCTGGAAAAGCATGTCGAGCACCTGTTTGACAAATATGCCGAGGCGGAGAAAGAGCTTGTCCGCTACAACACCCAGAACCTTGAAGACGCCGAGATCGTCTTTGTCGCATTCGGCACCATGTCGCGCCTTTGCGCCGAAGCCATTGAGCTGCTTGAAGAGCAGGGCATCAAGGCCGGCCTGATCCGTCCGATCTCCCTGTGGCCGTTCCCCGACGCCGCATTCGACGAGATCGGCCCGAAAACCAAAGTCGTCATCTCCACCGAACTGAGCATGGGTCAGATGCTGACCGACGTGAAAGCTGCCGTAAACGGTCGCTGGCCGGTCGGTCTGATCAACCGCACGGGCGGCATTGTTCCGTCCTCGCTCGAAATTGTGGAGCGTGCAAAGCAACTGCTGGAGGGGGTAAAGTAATATGAAAACTGTTTTTGAGCCCACCAGGGGCATCGTTCCCGTGGACAACAGCTATTGTCCCGGCTGCTCCCACGGCATCGCCCACCGCATCATCATGGAGTGCCTGGAAGAGCGCGGCGCGCTGGGCAACACCATCGGCGTGGTTCCCATCGGCTGCTCCATCAATGCGCACCATTTCATGAATGTTGATATGTGCGAGTCCACCCACGGCCGCGCCCCCGCCATCGCTTCCGGCATCCGCCGCGTCCACCCGGACAAAACCGTGTTCACCTACCAGGGCGACGGCGACCTCGCCAGCATCGGCGCCGGCGAAATCGTGCATGCAGCGCACCGCGGCGAGAAGTTCACCACGTTCTTCATCAACAACGCCATTTACGGCATGACCGGCGGCCAGATGGCCCCCACCACGCTGATCGGCCAGCGCGCCACCACCTGCGTGGACGGACGCACGCAGCAGCAGGCGGGTCTTCCCCTGCGCATGTGCGAACTGCTTGCCACCGTTCCCTGCGCCGTTTACGTTGAGCGCGTGATGCTCAACAATCCCGCAAACATCCGCAAGGCAAAAA
Organism: Oscillospiraceae bacterium; assembly: GCA_015067465.1. Classification (GTDB taxonomy): domain Bacteria; phylum Bacillota; class Clostridia; order Oscillospirales; family Oscillospiraceae; genus SVKR01. The sequence continues at coordinate 21,320 of SVMK01000024.1, read as the reverse complement.
AGGCCGTTCAGACCGCTCTGGACATTCAGGAAGCCGGCCTCGGCTTCACCTTCGTGGAGTTCCTCTCCGCCTGCCCGACCAACTGGGGTCTCGCCCCGGCTGACGCGCTGAAATGGCTGGAGGACAACATGGCAGCGTATTATCCCATCGGGAATTTCCGCAAACCGGAGGGCTATTGAGTATGAAAAGTAAAATGTTTTTCGCCGGCAGCGGCGGACAGGGCACGCTGGCCATCGGCCAGATGATCGCAAAAGCTGCCATGGATGAGGGCAAGGAAGTTACCTGGCTGCCTTCCTACGGTCCCGAAATGCGCGGCGGCACCGCAAACTGCACCGTTGTTGTTTCCGACAAGCCCATCGCCTGCCCGCTCATCAACGACGCGGACCTGCTGGTTGTTATGAACCTGCCCAGCCTGCTGAAGTTTGAGTCGATGGTCACCCCCGGCGGCCTGCTCATCATCAACAGCTCCATGGTTCCCGAAAAAGCAACGCGCGACGACATCCGCGTGGTGTATGTTCCCGCAAACGACAAGGCGATCGAACTCGGCAACGACAAGGCCGCCAACATGGTTATGCTCGGTGCCATCCTCAAGGAAACCGGCATTGTTGAACCGGAAACCATTCGCGAGCAGATGCGCCATATGTTCTCCGGCCGCAAGGAGAAGTTCCTGCCGATGAACCTGGCCGCGCTGGATATGTATCTGACCTGAGCGCCGCAATCGGCACCTCATCATCGTAAAGGAGATGTATTTCTGTGAAAAATGCTTATCTGAACAGCGTTCTTGAAACCGTAAAAAAGCGTAACCCCGGCGAGCCCGAATTTCTGCAGGCCGTCACCGAGGTTCTGGAGAGCCTTGAGTGCATCGTGGAAAAGCACCCCGAATATGAGGCAAACGGCATTGTCGAGCGCCTCGTGGAGCCGGAGCGCTTTATCCAGTTCCGCGTCCCCTGGGTGGACGACAGCGGCAAGGTGCAGGTAAACCGCGGCTTCCGCGTGCAGTACAACAGCGCCATCGGCCCCTACAAGGGCGGTCTGCGCTTCCATCCGAGCGTAAACTCCTCCGTCATGAAGTTCCTCGGCTTTGAGCAGACGCTGAAAAACAGCCTGACCACGCTGCCCATGGGCGGCGGCAAGGGCGGCAGCGACTTTGACCCCAAGGGCAAGAGCGACGGCGAAGTTATGCGCTTCTGCCAGAGCTACATGAGCGAGCTGTATCGCCACATCGGCCAGTTCACCGACGTTCCCGCAGGCGACATCGGCGTTGGCGCACGCGAGATCGGCTATCTCTTCGGCATGTATAAAAAAATCACCAACCGCTACGACGCCGGCGTTCTCACCGGCAAGGGCCTCACCTACGGCGGCTCCCTCGCCCGCACCCAGGCCACCGGCTACGGCCTGTGCTACTTCGTGCAGGAATACCTCAAGTGCGTGAAAAACGACAGCTTTGCAAACAAAATCTGCGTCATTTCCGGCAGCGGCAACGTTGCCCAGTATGCCGCTGAAAAGGCCACCCAGCTTGGCGGCAAGGTTGTTGCAATGAGCGACTCCAACGGCTACATCTACGATCCCAACGGCGTGAATCTGGACGTTGTGTTTGACATCAAGCAGAAAAAGCGCGCACGCATCAGCGAGTATGTTAAGGCCGTGCCCGGCAGCGAATACCACGAAAACTGCCGCATGATCTGGTCCGTGAAGGCCGATCTGTATATGCCCTGCGCAACGCAGAACGAGATCGACATCAAGGAAGCGGAAATGATCATCGCAAACGGCGGCATCGGCGTGTTTGAAGGCGCCAACATGCCCACCTCCCTCGCCGCAACCGAAGCCATCCAGAACGCCGGCATGCTCTTCAGCCCCGGCAAAGCCTCCAACGCCGGCGGCGTTTCCACCTCCGGTCTGGAAATGAGCCAGAACTCCATGCGCCTGAGCTGGAGCTTCGAAGAAGTTGACGACAAGCTTCGCGGCATCATGGAAGGCATCTTCCACAACGCATACGACGCTTCCGTGGAATGCGGTGCAGAGGGCAACCTCGTTGTCGGCGCAAACGTTGCCGGCTTCCTGAAGGTCGCCAACGCCATGCTCGCACAGGGTGTTGTCTGATCCCGCTCAGGGCAAAGCGCAAAAAATAGAATGCTCCCCCGGAACTGCCGATGCAGTTCCGGGGGAGTTATTTTATCCGCTGCGTCGCGGACCGTAAGGTGTTTTCTTACCGCTGCATTTCCCTGCGCATGGCAGCCAGTTCGGTTTCCACATCGGCAATGATGCGCTCCGGATCCTCGCCGAGGAAATATTCGCCGTTTTCGTACAAAATCTTTCCCGCAACCATCGTGAGCCTCACGCAGTCCTTGCTGCCGGAATACACCAGGTTTTTGGGGATATTGATGAGCGGGCGCATGCTGGGGCGGTTGAGATCAATCACGATCATGTCCGCCTGCTTTCCGGACGCGATGCAGTCGCAGTCGGCAAGGCCCATGGCCTTTGCACCGCCCGCCGTTGCGGCATAGAGAATCTTCTCTGCGTCGCAGGCGGCTGCGTCCTCGTTGCGCAGCTTCTGCAGCACGCAGGCAAGATACATCTCGCGGAACATGTCCAGCCCGTTGTTGCTGCTCGGCCCATCCGTGCCGATGGCGAGGTTGATCCCCGCGTCCATATACTTTGTCAGCGCCGCGATGCCGCTGGCCAGCTTGGCATTGCTCGCCGGGCAGGTGACAACGGAAAGCTTGCGCTTTTTGAATATCTCGATGTCGTTGTCGGTCAGATATGTGCAGTGGTAGCCGCCGCCGCCGTATTCAAACAAACCGAGCGACTCATAAAGTTCCGTCGGCGTCATGCCGTGGCGCTCCAGGCAGCCGTCCACCTCGCTGCGGGTTTCGGAGATGTGGGTGAAAAACGGCAGCTTGCTGCGCCGGACAAAATCCAGCATAATATTCATCTCGTCCAGCCCGGTGGTGTATTCCGCGTGGATGCCCGCCGTGAAGCTGACCAGCGGACTGAGCGTGCTGCAGAAGCGGTATTCGTCCTCCACCTGCTCCGCGGGACAGTTCATGCCGCAGATCACATAACGAAATCCGCTGTCCGCCGCTGCGCGCGCATTGAGCTTGCGGTGGAAATACATATCAAAGGCCGTGGAGATACCGCCGGAAACATATTCCATGATCGCCAGCTTCGCAAATTTGTAAACGCGCTCCGGCGTCAGCTTGTCCTCCATGGGAAAAATCACATCAAACAGCCACGGCTGCAGCGGCAGATCGTCCGCCAGTGAGCGGCAGAAGGTCATCGCCGAATGGGTGTGGGCGTTTTTGAAGCTGGGCATCAGCAGATTGCCGCCCAGGTCGATCTCCCGCTCAAATGCGGGCATTTCCGCCTTTTTCGGACCGACATAGCAAACCGCTGCGCCGTCCGTCCAGACTTCATCCTCCGTAATGTGCATGCCGCCGTTCATCGAAAGCAGCTTGCCGTTGTAAAAACGAATCATGCTCTTTTTCTCCTGTGTGCAGATAGTTGTTTGTCCGGGTTCATTCCGCCGCAACGCTCCACGCCGTTTCCAGCGCAACTTCCATCATGTCGGTAAAGGCGTTCTGCCGCTCATCCGCTGGGGTTTCCTCGCCGGTTAGGATATGGTTCGACGCCGTGAGCACACTGAGCGCGCGCTTGCCGGAAGCCATTGCCTCCCAGTAGATGCCCGCCGTTTCCATGTCGATGGCAAGCAGGCCGAGATCGCGGCATTTCTCGTTGATGCCGGTGCTCTGATTATAAAACATGTCCGCGGTGAACACGCTGCCGACATGAAACGGCAGCTTTTTCGCCGCCGCGGCTTCCACCGCACGGCGCAGCAGGGAAAAGCTCGCCGTGGGCGCAAGCAGGCCGGGGAATTCATACTGCGCGGAAAAATTTGAGTTGGTGGAAGCGCTCATGGCAATCACCAGATCGCGAACGCGCACATCGGGGCTTACCGCCCCCGCCGTTCCGATGCGGATAATGCTGTCCACACCGTAGAGGTTATACAATTCGTGGGCATACAGCGTCGCGGAGGGGATGCCCATGCCGCTGCCCATCACGGAGATGCGGCGGCCCTTATAAAGCCCCGTGAAGCCAAACATGCCGCGGATGGAATTGAAGCATTCCGCGTTTTCCAGATAGGTTTCCGCCACCACCTTCGCACGCAGCGGATCGCCCGGAAACAAAACGACCTTCGCGATTTTTCCGGCCTCGGTGTCGAGGCATGCAGAGGGAGATTGTGCCATAAGTCGGTTCCTCCTTGGTGTAGTCTGTGGTTCAAAATCCGTGCGCCGCGCCGGACTCGGCTGCGGGCAATTATTCAAACAGCTTTTTCAGGCTTTCGGTATACGGCGGCCGGCAGATGCCCTTTTCCGTTATGATGCCTGCGATCAAATCATGGTCGGTCACGTCAAAAGCGGGGTTATAGCATTTCACGCCCTCCGGCGCCATGGCCTCGCTGTACCATTTCTCGCGGATTTCGTCGGAATCGCGCAGCTCAATGCGGATATCGTCGCCCGTGGCGCAGCCGAGGTCGATCGTGGAGGTCGGACCCAGCACATAAAACGGCACGCCGTAATGCTTCGCCAAAACGGCAACGCCGCTGGTGCCGATCTTGTTTGCCGTGTCGCCGTTTGCCGCCACGCGGTCGCAGCCGACAAAGCAATACTGCACCCAGCCCTGCTTCATCACAATGGAAGCCATATTGTCGCAGATAAGCGTCACGTCCACGCCCGCATTGTGCAGCTCCCAGCTTGTCAGACGCGCACCCTGCAGCAGCGGGCGCGTTTCGTCGGCAAACGCTTTCATCTTTCTGCCCTGCTCCGCGCCGAGAATCAGCGGGCCGATGGCCGTGCCGTAACGGCTTGTTGCGATGGGTCCGGCGTTGCAGTGGGTCAAAACCGCGTCGCCCTCTTTCAGCAGCGACAGTCCGTACTCGCTGATGGCGCGGCACATGGCAATATCCTCGTCCAGAATGGCCTGCGCCTGCGCAGCGAGCAGGGGGATCAGTTCCTCCACGCGCAGCGCGGCATTGTCTTTCACCACGCGTTCCATGCGTCCGAGCGCCCAGCTGAGGTTCACCGCCGTGGGGCGGGAGCCGTTGAGGTATGCGGCCGTGCGGGCAAACTGCGCATCAAACTCCCCGCGCACGCGGGACATCTGCTGCGAGAGCACATACATCGCAAATCCCGCAAAAATGCCGATCGCGGGCGCGCCGCGCACGGCAAGGGTTTTGATGGCGTCATACATGCTCTCCGCCGTGGACAGCACCAGATATTCGCGGTGCAGCGGCAGTCGGCGTTGGTCCAGAATGATCAGCTTTTTCCCGTCCGCGCTCAGGCGGATATGGTCTACGGTGTTTTTCATGCGTTTCTTCCGTCCGTTCCGTGCGCCGGGGGCTTTCGCCGCCCGGCGCAGCTGTTTCCGATTTTTTGTGCAGTTATGTTATTTTACATCAAATCAGCGGCTTTTGCCATACCTGTTTTGCCCGCGCGTTGAATTTTTTCAGCACAGCAGCGGCTGGAGCTGTTTGCCCTCCGCGGCAGCCAGAATTGTCGCTTCCAGCAGCGAATAGTCCGATGCCAGCGAGCACGGCTTTGCCTCCGGCGCATCCTGATAAAAGGGCACAAAATAGTAGTGCTTGCGGTTGAGCAGTTCCCCGATATTCCTTGCCGAGGCGCTCAGCCCGTCATTGCTGCCGAACGCAATCACCACAGGTTTGCCGCCGCGCAGGTGCGACTTTACCGCCATGGTCACGCAAGTGTCCGTGATGCCCGCGGCCAGCTTCGCGGCCGTGTTTCCCGTGCAGGGCGCAACAACCAGCACATCGAAATAGTCCATCGGCCCGATCGGCTCTGCGTCGCGGATGCTGCAGATAAGCGGGCGGCCCGTAATCTCCTTCAGCCGCGCGGCAAACTCCGCCGCCGTGCCGAATCTGCTGTCCGTTTCCGATGCATGCTCCGACATGATCGCCGTCACCGTGTATTTTTTCGCCAGCGCCTTTGCCGCCGCAAGAACCTTGTCGTAAGTGCAGTAAGAGCCGGTCAGCGCCAGCCCGATCCGCAGTTTTTCCATGCCGATTCCTCCATAATTTCATAAACGGTTTCCTTCACCGCCTGCGCCGCCGCTTGCGGCGCGCATTTTCCCGGCAGTCCGGAGGCAAGGACGATCTCTTTCCCAAGCGCCTGCGCCGCCTGAAAATCAAAGCCGTAGGGCGGTGACGCCAACTCGATAAGGCACGCATCGCCGAAGCTGCGCAGCATCTGCGGGCCAAACAGCGTTGACGGAACCGTGTTCACAACCGCGTCCCACGCGCCCTCCGCGGCCTGCTGCGGCAAAATTGCCCTGCAGCCGGAAAGCACCGCCTGCGTTCGCGCATCCGCGCGCCGCGCCGCCACCGTAACCTCGCAGCCAAGGGGCACAAGCATTCCCGCCAGCATCCGTCCGATGCGTCCGAAGCCGCACACCAGCACCCGGCTGCCGCGCAGCGCCCACGGTCTGCCGAGCAGAATCCCGAGCGCGCCCTCCGCGGTCAGCGCCGCGTTTTTCAGCGTGAAGCTCTCGTTTTGAAAATAATCATGCAGCGCCAAACCGCGTGCGGCGCAAATTGCGCACAGCTCCTCCGTTGCCCGGCCCGCGCAAACGGCAGTTTCCGTCCCGGCGGCGGAAAGCAGCGATTCAAAGGTATGCTCCGCTGCGGAAAGCGGCGCATTGAGCCGTCCGTCACGGGCGCAGGGCAGCGGCAGCACGATGCACGCAGCGCCCGAAACCGCCGCCGCGGCGGTTTCCGTGCAGCCGTCCACGGCCTTTTCCAGCGCAAACGCGCGCACTTCATGTCCGTCGCGCCGCAGCAGCTCCATCAGATGCGCGCTGCGCGTGTCGCCGCCCAAAATTGCAAAAATCATCCTTTATCACCTCTGCTCATCCTATGCCGCAAACTTATTCCGCGGCACCGGCAATTGGCTGTTGCGACCGGCGGGATTTGGTGATAAACTGAAAAGGTAATGTTAAAAAAACGGCACGGGAGGCCATGTCATGAGCTACGCTGACGAGGTTTTTATCCAAAACTGCAAGGACATTCTTGAAAACGGTGTTTGGGACACCGACCGCGAGGTGCGCCCCCGCTGGGAGGACGGCACCCCCGCCCATACCGTGAAAAAATTCGGCATCATCAACCGCTACGACCTGCGCGAGGAGTTTCCCATCATCACCGTGCGCCGGCAGTATTTCAAAAGCGCGGTGGATGAGCTGCTGTGGATCTGGCAGAAAAAGAGCAACAATGTGCACGATCTGGGCAGCCATGTGTGGGATGCATGGGCAGACGAAACCGGCAGCATCGGCAAAGCTTACGGCTATCAGCTGGGTATCCGCCACCACTATCCCGAAGGCGATATGGATCAGGTGGACAAGGTGATCTGGGACCTGAAAAACAACCCCGCTTCCCGCCGCATTATGACGAATATCTACACCTTTGCCGATCTCTCGGAGATGGCGCTGTATCCCTGCGCATACTCCATGACCTTCAACGTCAGCGGCAACACGCTCAACGGCATCCTCAACCAGCGCAGTCAGGACATGCTGGCGGCAAACGGCTGGAACGTGATGCAGTATGCCGCCCTGCTCACCATGATGGCACAGGTGGGCGGCTTTGTCCCCGGCGAGCTGGTGCATGTGATTGCCGACTGCCACATCTACGACCGCCATGTGCCCGTGATCGAAAAAATCATCAAAAACGAGCCTTTCCCCGCACCCAAAGTGACGCTTGATCCCACCGTGCGCGATTTTTACGCTTTCACCAAGGACAGTTTCACCGTGGAAGGCTACCGCTGGCACGATTGCAGCGAAAAAATCCCCGTCGCGGTTTGAGGAGCGCTTTGCCATGATTGAAGCCATCGTTGCGGTTTACGGCGACTGGGGCATCGGTGCCGGCGGCACGCAGCCGATCGTTGTCAGCGCGGACCGCAAGCACTTTCGCGACGTAACCGGCACCGCCGCCGTGATCGTCGGGCGCAAAACCCTTGCCGATTTCCCCGGCGGAAAGCCGCTGAAAAACCGAAAGAATATCGTGCTGTCGCGCCGGAGCGACCTGACCGTTGAGGGGGCCGTTGTTGTCGGCTCGGCGGAGCAGGCGCTGGCGGAAGCGGCGAAGCACGAGCGCGTTTTTGTCATCGGCGGCGCGAGCGTGTATGCCGAGCTTTTCCCCCATATCGGGCGCGTTTTCGTCACAAAGCTCAGCTGCACCCCGCTATCCGACGCATTTTTCCCGAATCTGGACGCCGACCCGGCATGGACGGTTGTGGACGAGGGCGAGCCGTTGGAAGAAAACGGCATCACTTACCGCTTTGTAACCTATGAGCGCATCCCGCCGCAGTAAAAAATCACATAAAAAATCACCCGGCGGTGCAGTCGATAACAACGTTCGACCGCGCCGCCGGGTGATTCGTTTTCGTTTCGCAGTTATGAGCCCTGCTGCTTTTTGCCGAGCTTATGCTTGGTGCCCTTTTCGTCCACCAGATAGGTGTTTTCCAAAACCTGCACAACGCCCGCACGCCATTCTTCGATATATTCTTTGCGCAGGCGCGCCTGCTCGTCCTTTTCTTCGGCAGTCAGTTCGCGCTGCTTTTGCAGCTTTGCCAGTTCGTTGATGCGCTTGAGTTTTTCCTGAATCATTCCAGCGTCCCCAATTCGTCCAGATTTTTCTCAAAGCCGGAGATGAAGTGGTCAAGGAAATAGTCCACCTCCGGAAGCTGCATGGCGCGCAGCCTGCCGAGCGTTGCCGCCTCCGCAGAGCCAAACTCCAGATTGCCCGCCTTGCGCTCTTCAATGCATTTGATGTAGGCCGAGAGTTTGTCCGCCGCTTTCACCAGCTCATAGCGTGCGGGGTCTTCCGCCGCGGTGAGCAGGTCGCGGTAAGCCGGACGCAGCGCATCGGGCAGCTCGGACAAAAGTTTTTCCACCGCAATGCGCTCCACCTCGTCGTAGGCGGATTTGATCGTGCCGCTGTGATACTTGATGGGCGTTGGCAGATCGCCGGTGAGAATCTCGGGCGCGTCGTGGTAAAGCGCGATGGCAGCAAGCTCTTCCGGCGAACAGGAACGTCCGAAAATGTCCCTGCGGATGAGGCCCAGCGCATGCGCGATCACCGCCGTCATGTGGCTGTGTTCCTGAATATTTTCCTGCACGGTGGAGCGCATCAGGCTCCAGCGCGCAATGTATTTCATGCGGGATAAGAATGCAAAGAAATCGTGTTTCATCATAACCAGCTCTTTCCTGTTTCGCCAATGTGCGCCCGGCGCGGACGCAGAGGCAACCTCACTCCTCCTGCGGCGCGGGATCGGGAGTGTTTTTGACGATGCTCTTGGTTTTCCATTTGCCGCGCGCAAAATGGATCAGCACAAAAATCAGCGCGCTCGCCCAGCCCACGGCATAGGACTTCCAACCGGAACTGTGGCCCATGTGGAACGCATAAACCATCAGATACGCCGAACCGACGCGCGCCGAGAGCGCAACCATTGCCGCGGTGGCGGCTGCCATCGGGTCGCCGCAGCCCTGGAATGTGCCGCTGAAGGGCAGATACATCGCCATCAGCGGATAGGCAACCGCAATGAAGCGGAGATAGGCAATCGCCTGGCTTTGCGCTTCGCCCTCCACGCCGAACATGGCGGAAAGGGGCGCGGCAAACGCCAGCACAACCGCGCCGAGCACCACCACGGCGATCACGGCGATGCACACACCGTGCACCACACCGCGCTTCACGCGGTCGTATCTCCCGGCGCCGGTGTTCTGTCCGGCAAAGCTGGTCATGGACTGGAACATGCCGAGGCACGGCACCGCCATGTAGCGGTCAAAGGTGCGGCCGACGGTGTAGGCCGCCATGGTAACGCCGCCAAAGCTGTCGATCAGGCGCTGCAGCGCAAGGTTTCCGCAGGCAACCACCACATGCTGCAGGGAAGTGGGCACACCCAGCTTCACGCAAAGGCGAAGCTTTTCCCGGTCGGCGCGGATCTCGCGCAGCCGAAAGCGGAACACATCATATTTCCGGTACATATACGCAAAGCTGACCGCCGCGCAGGCAAACTGGGCAATCACCGTTGCCGCCGCGGCGCCCACAACGCTCCAGCCCAGCACTGCCACAAACAGCAGATCGAGCACAACATTGGCCAGCGCGGAGATGATCAGAAAATACAGCGCCGCCCTGCTGTCGCCCACCGAGCGGAGGATGGAGGAGATGGAATTATAAACAAACTGCGCCACAAAGCCGAGGGAATAAACGCGCAGATACATTGCTGCATAGGCGCAAACATCCGCTTCTCGGATCGAGAGCAGATCTTTCGCAATAAAGTCCGCAGCCAGCACGCCGAACAGCAGCGTTACCAAACCGAGTCCCGCCAGCAGCACCAGCGCCGTCGCCGCGGTTTTGCGCATATCGTCGCGCCGCTGCGCGCCGAAATACTGTCCCACCGCGATGCTGCAGCCTGTGGACATGCCGAACGCAATCGCCGATAATCCAACCGTTACAACGCTTGCCGTTCCGACGGCGGCGAGCGCCTGCATGGACACATAATTGCCCACAACCACGCCGTCCACCGTTGCGTAAAGCTGCTGGAGCAGCTGCCCCAGCATAATGGGCAGTGCAAAGCGGAGAATGCTCTTCCATTCCGGCCCCTCCAACATGGCGCCGCGCCGCAGTTTTGACTGTTCGCTCATCGTCAGTTCGCCACCTCGTCCGCAAATCCGCAAAGTTCTCTGATTTCGACGGTTTCCCCGCCGTTCGTTCCTATGCTGCCGGAAAAGCAGCCGTAAATGCGGCAAACGCCGCCGTCCGCGCGCCTGTGTGCCGCCTTGCGGCTTCGCTGCAGAAGCGGAATAAACGTCATATCAAAGCGGTTTTCCGCGTCGGTAAATCGCACGCCGCGCTCCGTCAGCTCGGTTCGCAGCGCGCCGATGCGGATGATCTCTCCGCCCACCGCAGCCGCGCCGCCTTCATCGCCGCCGATGCCGATACACCAGCTTACCTGACGGAACGTATCCGCCTCCGTACCGCAGCCGCCGCAAAGGCAGGCGGCATGCGCATCCGCGGCCGCGCCAAACTCTGCCAGCGCAAAGCTGTCCTCCGCGGAAAAGCCGTAAGTCGGGTTGGTGTAGCCGTAGTTCACCGCGCCTTCCGCCCGCAGCGCGCACACGCACCCGGAACCCGCTGCGCGGACAAACTGCGCTTCGGTTTCGTCGGGAGTCAGGCGCAGTTTTGCCGTCAGGCTGCCTTCGGGACCGAATTTCCTCTGCTGGGTAAGCAGCACTCGCGCATCGGCCCCGGCGCGAAAATGCACGCCGTAATCGCGCCCGGTAACGTCCGCGCCGCCCTGCGCGTCAAACTCCGCCCTGCTTCGCAGCAGATATGCGTGGGTGGCGGTGAGCGCCGTTCCGGCTTCAAAATTCAAAAACGTCACGCTGTCGCCGCCGGTGGAGATGCATACATCCAGTCCGATGCGACCGTTTGTTACAAAGCAGGTTTCCCATGCGCGCCCGCCGCGTTTTTCCGCTGCGCGCGCAGCAATTTCGTTCAAAAGCCGCTGCATCTGTTTCGCACGCTCCGTTTCGTCAGTTGTAGCGCTGCTCGCGGCGAATCGCACGAATATCGCGCCCCATAAACAGCAGCGTGTCAAACTCGCCCGCAATGCGCGAAACGATCTGCGGCGTATAACGCGCAGCAAGCTCCTCATCGCTGAGGTTGGTGCTGATCACGGTTTTTCTGTTCGCGGTCAGGCGCGAATTGATGATGTGATACAGCGCGCTCTGCGTAAAGTTCGTTGTCAGTTCCGTGCCGAGATCGTCGAGAATCAGCAGCTCGCAGGAAAGGATGCGCTTCACCTTCTCCGAAGCTGCGGCATACGTTTCCGCGTCGCGGGAAAATTTCTGCTCTTCAAACGCGCCGAAAGCCTCCTGCGCGGTTTCGTACACAACGCTGCAGCCCTTTGCCAGCACCACCTTTGCGATGCAGCCGGACAAAAAGGTTTTTCCAAGCCCCGTGCCGCCCTGAAACAGCAAATTGGGCGAATCGCCGTCAAAGCGCACGGCATATTCCTTCGCCGCGGCAAACGTGAGGTCCATGCATGCACGCGCCTCGCCCGTGTAGTAGTTCAGGTTGAAGTCCGCAAAGCTTTCCTCGCCCATCTGCAGCAGGGAAGAAAGCTCCTTCGCGCGCTCTTCCTCATACATTGCTTTCAGGCATGCGCAGCTCTCGCCGTTTGCAAGATAGCCCGTGTCGCGGCAGCGGGGGCAGGCAAAAATTTCGTCGAGATAGTCCGCGGGAAAGCCGTGGGCAACCAGCGCCTCCGTGCGCGCGGCGCACAGATTCAGGCTCTTGTTTTCAACATCCGCCAGCGCCGCTGCGGCATCAACGCGGCGGTTTGCCGCAACATCCAGCACCTCGCGCACCAGCGCGCGCAGCGCAGCGTCGATGCGGCGGATCTCCGGCACGGCGGCATACACCTCCGCCTCGCGCTTGCCCAGCGCGGCGGCGTTTGCCGCTTTTTTCTCCGCAATGCGCTCACGCGCCCTTGCAAGCAGTTTTCCGTCAGTTGCCATATATCAGCCCTCCCTGCCGCCGCTTTTTGTCTGCAGATGCCGAAGCATTTTTTCCATGCTCCTGAGCTTGTCGCTGTCGCTGCGCACAGGCTCGGCGCCAACCGGCTTTGCCGCGGCGCGGCGCGGGTCGCCCGCTTCGATCTCCGCCGGGGTGAAGAGCTTTCGCTCTGCCCAGCTGCGCACAATGCTGTCCATATATTTCCAGGCAAGTTTGCCCGTGTTCAGCACGGTTCTGTCGTATGCAACGGCAAGCGCATCCGCCGAAAAGCCCAGCGCAAGCCATTCGTCGATATAGCGCCGCTCGCTCGCGGTGAACGCGCGGTCACGAATCTGAAACATTGCTTTGAGCCGCTCCGCTTCGCTGCGCTTTTCCTTCTCGCGGCGGATATGCTCCTCCGCGGCGTCCAGCGTAAGGATTTCGCGCTCGGCCCAGTGCCAGCCTTCTTTCTCGATGTAGCGCACCGCGGGCAGGCGTCCCGCGCCGTTGCGCTCCTGATATTCTTCGATGCAGTGGTGGATCAGCAGCATAATCACATCCGCCGGCAAACCGAGATGGTCATAAATGCCGAACAGCAGCCGCAGATCGTTGGAACTGAGCACGCGCCCGAGCGCCTTTTCCGCCTCTTTCACCACGTCGGTAAACGCCGTGTCCGCCGTGGCGCGGCCAACGATGTCCTGCGCGGTGTATTCCGGCGTTTCGCGGCTCTGCAGCGGGGACTGAACCCGCTCCAGCAGCCCAAGACGGCGCAGCTTATCCGCCGCAAGGGCGGTTTCCGCTTCGCTTCGCTGCAGTTCCCGCGCGGCGGCGCTCAGAGAAAATTCGCCCCTGCGGAGAATATGCAGAAAAAGCAGCGCGGCCGTTCCGTCCGCGCAGGCAAGCAGCTTGTCCGCCTCGTCGGCGGAGAGCAGTTTTTTCTCTTCGTTCATGGCTGTTTCTTCCGTCTTTCTTTCTGAAAATCCAATGCATCGGCTATCTTGTAGTGGGAAGATAAGTATAGCATATAAATAGCACTTGAATCAAGAACTTCTTATGTGCTATAATGTTTTGATTAAATTGATAACTATGCGCTTTCGTGCACTTTACGGCACGGCAAACGGCGCATTTTCCAAATTTGTGCATGGAGGATGTTTCATGCTTGAGCTGCTCTCTCCCGCCGGAAGTCCGGAATCCGTCGTCGCCGCCGTTCAAAGCGGGGCGGACGCCGTTTATCTCGGTCTCGGCGGTTTTAACGCCCGGCAGGGCGCCAAAAATTTCACCGACGAAGAATTCCTCAGCGCCGTGCAGTATTGCCACGAGCGCGGCTGCAAGGTGTATGTCACGCTCAACACCCTGTGCTCCGACCGCGAACTGACGGAGCTGGCCGCGCTGGCCGGCTTCATCTCCTCCGCGGGAACGGACGCTGTGATCGTGCAGGACCTCGGCGTGTCCAGGGTGGTGCGCAGCGTTTGTCCCGATCTGCCGATCCACGCCAGCACGCAGATGTCCGTCCACAATCTTGCAGGCGTTCACGCCGCGGCACAGATGGGCGTCACACGCGTTGTTCTGGCGCGCGAACTGAGCATCGACCAGATTCGCATCATCGCCGGACGCGCCCCCATTGAGGTGGAAGTGTTTGTCCACGGCGCGTTCTGCTTCTGCCACAGCGGCCAGTGCTACATGTCCGCGCTGATCGGCCGCCGCAGCGGCAACCGCGGCATGTGCGCCCAGCCCTGCCGCATGCAGTACAGCATGTCCCGCCGCGCGGATGACTATCCCCTCTCCCTGAAGGACAACTGCCTTGTGCAGTATCTCGACGAGCTTGACCGCGCCGGCGTGAAATGCATCAAGATCGAAGGCCGCATGAAGCGTCCGGAATACACCGCCATCGTCACCGACATCTACCACCGCGCCGCGCACGAGGGCGTTCAGCCCACGGAAAAGGACATGGAGAAGCTGCGCCTTGCTTTCTCGCGCGACGGCTTCACCGACGGCTACTACACCGGCCGCAAGCAGGACATGCACGGCATCCGCAGCGACTCCGACAAGGACGCGGCGAAGCTCTTTTCCGAAGCACGCAAAGCCTACGCCACCGGCGAAATGCGCCGCGTGGACGTTGATTTTTCCATCGCGCTGCGCGCCGGCGTTCCCGCCGCGCTCACCGCAACGGACGCCGAAGGCGTTTCCGTCTGCGTTGCCGGCCCGGTTCCCGAGCCTGCGCAAACCGCCGGACTGACGCTTTCGTCCGTTTCCGCGCAGCTTTACAAAACCGGCGGAACGCCTTACCGCTGCCGCCGCGCCGTCGGCGAGATTGAACCGGGTCTGTTTTTGCCCGCCGCGGCAATCAACGAGCTGCGCCGCAGCGTTCTCGACGCGCTGACGCAAAAGCGCGCCGCTGCACCCGCGCGCCGCACGGGCCGATTCCCCGCGCTGTCGCTGCCTTCCGCAAGACCGCGTCACCCCGTGCTGAATGTGCAGGTGGTGAGCCGCGAGCAGCTTTCTCCCGAGCTTGCGGAAACGCAGCCCGCCAACGTGTATGTTCCGCTGCAGATTCTCAGCGAATCGCCCGAGGCCGTGCAGCCGTTTCTGGATGCCGGATGCGGCGTTGCCGCCGTGCTGCCGCGCGTGATCACCGACACGGAAACCGAAGGCGTTGCAAGCATGCTGCGCAAGGTGCGCGATTCGGGCTTTGATCAGGCGCTGGTGGGCAATCTGGGCCACATCGCCCTCGCCCGCGCCGCAGGCTTCGCCGTGCGCGGCGACTTTGGCCTGAACGCGTTCAACTCCCACACCCTGCAGGTGCTTGCCGATGCCGGTCTGCTCTCCGCAACCGCGTCGTTTGAGCTGCGCCTTGCGCAGGTGCGCGACCTCATCAAGTGTTTGGACACGGAGCTGATCATCTACGGCAGACTGCCCGCGATGGTTTCCGACCAGTGCATCATCTCCCACTCCGCAGACACCTGCGCCTGTCAGGCGCCCGCAACACTTTCCGACAGAATGGGCAGCGTTTTTCCCGTGATGAAGGAATTTGGATGCAGAAACGTGATATACAACGCCCACAAGCTCTTCCTCGCCGACAAGATTGAAGACGTTCTCTCCTGCGGACTCTGGGCGGGTCGGCTGCTGTTTACCACAGAAACCGCACGCGAATGCGTGCTTGTCACCCGCGCCTATCAGGGCCAGAGCGATTACCGGCCCAACGGTCTCACGCGCGGACTGTATTACCGCGGCGTCGAATAATCCCGCCGCTTTCCGTCAACGGAAGAAGGAATCCGAAATGAAAATTATCCTCGCCTCCGGCTCGCCCCGCCGCAAGGAGCTGCTGGAAATGCTGAATGTGAAAAATCTTGAGATCATCCCCGCGGTCGGCGAAGAAGCGCCCCACCCGGAGCTGGCGCCCGACGCGCTGGTGAAAGAGCTCAGCCGCTGCAAGGCCGCCGAGGTTGCCGCGCGCTGCGCCGGGGCGGACGATGTGGTGATCGGGGCGGACACGATCGTTGTGCTCGACGACGCCGTGCTCGGCAAACCGAAATCCCCCGACGATGCCAAGCGGATGCTGCGCGCCCTTTCCGGACGCAGCCACACGGTTTTCACCGGTGTCACCGTGATCCGCGGCAGCGAACAGCTGCGCTGCGCCGAGCGTACGGAGGTTTCGTTCCGCGCGCTGAGCGACGAGGAGATTGCCCGCTACGTTGCCACCGGCGAACCGATGGACAAGGCCGGCGCTTACGGGGCGCAGGGCTATGCAAGCTTGTTTGTCGAGCGTCTCGACGGCGACTTTTTCAACGTTATGGGTCTGCCGCTGTGCGCCCTCGGAATTCTGTTGAATCAGATAGGTGTGAATTTGATTTGAAACTGCGAAACTACATTTCAAAATACGGCTTTCGCCTCGCGATCGCGGTTGCCATCGTTGCGCTGATCGTTCTGTCCGTTTCCAGCGTGCTGGGCGGTCGCGCCGGCTTTTTGAAAAACATCGACGGCGCGCTGAAAGCTCCCGTTCAAAAAGCCGCAACCTCCATTCTGGACTGGATAGAGGGCATCTACGGCTACATTTACGAATACGACCGCGTTCTGGAAGAAAACCACTCCCTGCGCGCGGAAAATGCCGCGCTGCGTCAGGCGGCACGCGACTATGACGATCTGGAGGCCGAAAACGAGCGGCTGCGCCAGCTGTTCGAGTGGTCGGAAAAGCGCACGGATCTGGTGATGGAATCCGCCAAGATCGTTTCCTGGGACGCCAGCAACTACACCTCCGCGTTCACCATCAGCAAGGGCTCGGAGCACGGCATCGAAATGGGCGACTGCGTTGTCACCGAATACGGCGCGCTGGTCGGCCAGATCATCGAGCTGGGCAACGAATGGGCGGTTGTCCGCACGGTGATCGACGTTGAGATGGACGTTGGCGCGCTTGCCGGCATCGACAGCTACGCCGGCGTGATTACGGGCGAGTTTTCCCTGATGAAGCAGGGACTCACCCGACTGACCTATCTCGCCTCCGGCGCGCAGATCTTCCCGAACGACGAGGTTCTCACCAGCGGTAAGGGCGGCTCTTTCCCGGCAGGACTTCTGGTGGGCGAGATCACCTCCGTTATGACCGAGGCCGGCGGCCAGGTCACCTACGGCATCATCACCCCCGCCTGCGACGTTTCCCGTCTGTCCCAGGTTTTCATTATCAAGGACTTTGAAATCGTGGAGTAAGCCCGGAAAACTCCGCTGAAACCTGCACTCCGTCCGTCCCTGCGCGGACATGCGAGAGGCTTTTGTTATGATTTTTCTCGACCTGATCAATCTGAAAAAGATCCGCAAGGCGATCGTTTATCTGTTTTGCATCGTGCTCACGCTCTGGCTGCAGACGATGGTGTTTTCCCGCGTTGCGTTTTTGGGCGCAAAGCCGTTTTTTGTGCCCGCGCTTGTCGTTGCCATCGGCCTGTTTGAAGGCGGCATATGGGGCGGCGTGCTCGGCCTTGTCACAGGGTTTTACTGCGACATGAGCCTTTCGGGCAACACGATTCAGTTCACGGTGTTTTGCACCGCCTGCGGCTTTTTCTCCGGCTGTCTGGTGGATTTTGTCATCAACCGCCGCTTTGTGTCCTATATGCTCCTCGCGGCTTTGACGCTGCTCGCCGCTGCTTTTATTCAGGCCGCGCCGCTGTGGCTGTTTCGCGACACCGCGCCCGCGCCGCTGTTTTCCGTTGCGGGTCTGCAGGCGGTCTGGTCGCTGCCGTTCGCCGTTTTGTTTTACTATATCACCCGCGCCATCGCGGGCATGGAAAGCACCCAAACCTGAGTTTTCCGGTTTTTCAGAAAGGAATATCCTGCATGGAAAAGCTCATCAAGCCCGCCCGTCTTGCCGTTATGGGCATCGTCACGCTGGCGATCACCGTGGTCTGCTTTGTCACGCTGTATAAGCTGCAGATCGTGGACGGCAAGGCCTATTATGCGGAAAGCAAAAACAATATCGTCACCACGCAAACCGTTGCCGCCGCGCGCGGCAGCCTGATGGACCGCTACGGCCGCGTGCTGGTGGAAAACCGCGTTTGCAACAACCTTGTGATCGACGAATCGGAGCTGTTTCCCGACAAACAGCCCGCAAGCATCGCAAAAGCAAACGAAACCATCCTCAAGCTGGTCAACACCATCCTTGCTTACGGTGACTCCTACACCGACACCCTGCCCATCACGCGCACGCCGCCGTTTGAGTACACCGAGATGGACTCGCAGCAGCGCGTGTTTCTCGACGCCTATCTTAAGGACAAGGACCTCCCCGCGAACACCAGCGCCGTTGAACTGATGGCCTACATGCGTGACCGCTACTCCATCGACAGCAACTATACTGCGGAGGAAACGCGCATCATCGCAGGCGTGCGCTACGAAATCAACGGCCGCTACAGCCACAATTTCGCCACCTCGCCCTACATCTTCGCCGAAGACGTCAGCATGGATCTGATCACCAAGCTGATGGAGAGCGACATGCCCGGCTTCGACGTGGAAACGGGCTTTATCCGCGAATACAACACAACCTACGCCTCGCATCTGCTCGGCTATGTCGGTCAGATGAGCCCCGCGGAATACGAAAGCAAATACTCCAAGCTGGACTATGAGCTCGATGCCCGCGTCGGCAAGGACGGGGCGGAGCAGGTGTTTGAAGAATATCTCCACGGCACCGACGGCGAAGCGCGCGTTACCAGCACCGCCACGGGCGTTGTGACCAACACGACCTACACGCAGGAAACCATTCCCGGCGACCATGTTTACCTCACCATCGACATCGGCTTGCAGGAAGCTGCGGAAAACGCCCTAAACTCCTATATTATTCTGGAAAACGAAGCCCGCGTGGCGAAAAACCTCGAAATCGAAACCTACGGCGGCGACGAAAAGGACATCAAGCAGCTCATCACCGGCGGCGCGGCGGTTGCCGTGGACGTCAACACCGGCGAGCCGCTCGCAATCGCAAGCTGGCCCAGCTATGAGCTGACCGATTTTCTGCAGCATTACGCCGAAATCAGCACCGCGGAAAACCAGCCCCTTTTCAACCGCGCGCTGCAGGGCGTTTACGCCCCCGGCTCCACGTTCAAACCCTGCACCGCCATTGCCGGTCTGGCCGAAGGCAAGGTGGACACCGGCACCATCGTTGAGTGCGACGGTATTTTTACCAAGTATGAAGAATACGGCTCCATCTTCCACTGCTGGATCTGGGGCCAGGGCCGCCACGGCGAGATGAACATTATCGACGCGCTCACCAGCTCGTGCAACATCTTTTTCTACACCGTGGGCGACTATCTGCAGATCAGTCTGATGGCAAAATACGCCAAGCTCTTCGGTCTGGGCGAGCCCACGGGCATTGAGCTTTACGAAGAAACCGGCGTGATGACCACCGACCAGTATATGCAGGAAAAATACGGACGCGACGTTTACGCAGGCGAAGCCGTTCAGGCCGCCATCGGTCAGGCCGAAAGCCTGTTTTCCCCGCTGCAGCTTGCGGAATACTGCGCCGCAATCGCCAACGGCGGCACCCGCCACACCGCGAGCATCCTCAAGTCCGTCCACAGCTACGATTTTTCCGAAACCACCTATGAACGCGAAACCACCGTTTTGTCGCAGCTGGAAACCGAGCAGGAATACTGGGATGCCGTTCACCTTGGCATGCGCGGCGTTGTTACCGACCCGATCTACGGCTCGGCCTACACCACCTTTATGAACTCGCCCTACACCGTTGCCGCAAAAACCGGCACGGCGCAGATCGGCAGCGACCGAACCAACAACGCCGTTTTTATCTGCTACGCGCCCTTTGAAGAGCCGGAGATCGCCGTGGCTGTTGCTGTGGAGCACGGCAGCGCCGGTGCCTCTATCTCCACCATCGCGCGCAGCATTCTCGACTACTATTTTGCCTTCAAGGATTCCACACTCGCGCTGGAAAGCGACGGCGCTCTGCTGAAATAATTTTTACTCAAATTAGCTAATTTTTTTCTTGCCAAAGCAACGTTCATCGTGTAATATATCTATACATCGAATCTAATTAAGCGAAAGGGAGTGCTATGATTTGAATATCGCGCTCATGTCCCACGACGGAAAGAAGGAACTGATGGTGCAGTTTTGCATTGCATACTGCGGCATTCTCGCCGGTCATTCCATCTGCGCCACCAAAACCACCGGAAAGCTCATCAGCGACGCAACCGGCCTGCCCATCTCCATGTGCCTCGCCGCAAACCAGGGCGGCAGCCAGCAGATCGGCGCACGCATTGCATATAACGAAATCGACCTCGTCATGTTCTTCTGCGACCCGGACGACACCACCGGTCAGGAGCGCGTGAACGAAATCGCGCGCCTGTGCGACCGCTACTCCATCCCCTTTGCCTCCAACGTTGCAACGGCGGAAGTGCTGATTCAGGGCCTGCGCCGCGGCGATCTGGATTGGCGCAACATCGTAAACCCCCACAATAACTGAAAAAATTGTATACCCCGCCTTGATCGGAACCCAGTACCGCGGCACGCGCCCTACAGAGAAGAAAGCATTTTGTTGAGAGCTTTCGGGTAAAGCCGCCGCGGGAAGACAGTCCGGGAGTGGGATGCGCGCGGCATTTCCGCGCACCAAAGGGCGCTTTTGCGCTGAAATTGGGTGGCACCACGAAAGCAGACCGCTCTCGTCCCATACGCAGGGGACGAGAGCATTTATTTTTGATGAAAGGAGGGAGTTTGCCTGAATCCCGCAATGTATGCCGCAGTATGGCTGCCGTTCGCAATGCTGCTGATCCTTTACGGAAAACGCAAAAAATATACCCGGCAATCTCTCGCCGCAAGAATCCACAGGAAAAAGAAAGGTGAAAGTATCATGGAAGCAGTTGCACAGAAATATATGGGAAAAGGCGTGAGCGTCACCACCGTGAACGAATCGCATGTCGGCATTCTCACCCGATATCACGACGGCTGGATCACGCTCACATACAAATATAAGGATCTTGACCTCAACTGCGACTATATCGTAAAAATGCAGTCGCACCCCCTGCCCCGCGAAAAGCACGTTGCAGAATAATTTCCCCACGAAAGGAACTCACGATATGGAACGAATCAAACCGAGAACCCTCTCCGGCTTCATGGAGCTGCTGCCCGCCGATCAGGCCAAAATGGAGCGCTTCATGGAGGCCCTGCGGACCAACTATGCCCTTTACGGCTTCACCGCACTGGACACGCCCATCATCGAGTCCAGCGAGGTTTTGCTGGCCAAGGGCGGCGGCGAAACGGAAAAGCAGATCTACCGCTTCAC